>CAXTFJ010000042.1:23604-34629 GCA_964243405.1 uncultured Lichenihabitans sp.
CTCCACGAGTGCCCGGCCACCGCGCGGCACGACCACGTCGATCGTGCCGCCCAGACCCGCCAGCATGAGGCCCACGGCCGCGCGGTCGCGGGTCGGCACGAGGCTGATCGCCGCCTCCGGCAGCCTGGCCGCCCGGAGCCCGTCGACGAGGCAGGCGTGGATCGCTGTCGAAGAGTGCAGGCTGTCCGAGCCCCCCCGGAGGATGGTGGCATTGCCGGCCTTGAGGCAGAGCGCGCCCGCGTCGGCGGTGACGTTGGGGCGGCTCTCGTAGATCACGCCCACGACGCCCAGCGGGGTGGCGACCCGCTCGATCACGAGCCCGTTCGGCCGGTCGAAGCGCGCGAGCCGGCGGCCCACGGGATCGGGCAGGGCCGCGATGGCGTCGAGCGATGCCGCGATGGCCTCGACCCGGGCGTCATCCAGCCGGAGCCGGTCGACCGAGGCGGCCGAGAGCCCGCGCCGCCCGGCCTCGGCGAGGTCGCGCGCATTGGCGTCGAGGATCGACGGTCGTGACGCTCTCACCGCCTCGGCCGCGGCCCGGAGCGCCATCGTCTTGACCTCGGCCGGAGCTGTCGCCAGGACGCGCTGCGCCGCGCGCGCGGCTTTGCCGAGACGATCGAGGACGGTCTCCGTGGTCTCGTCCGCTCCCCCATAGATGAGCTTGAGTTCCACCGGTCTCCCGCCTCCCGTTCGTGAGCCTCATGGCGCAGGGATGCGGGCTTGTCCAGGCGGGAGCGGTTGCGGATTGCGACCGACCCGGCACCTTGCTCGCGAACACGGGCGGTCTTACCTCGCGAAGGTCGTTGCTTCGAGCCCCAGCCGAGGCGGGCGGCATCTCGGTTCCCGAAATCTCCGACGCGGAGACCAGCGCAATGAAGTCAGATCGGTGGCTCGGCAGCCTGGACGGCCGGCTCGCCCGGCAGTTCCGCTTCCTGCTGGAGGCCGACCGGCTGAAATCCGTCATCCGCCAGAACCGGATCGCGGACGCGTCCCGTCGGGAGAACACGGCCGAGCATTCCTGGCACCTCACTCTGTTCGCCCTCGTGCTGCGGGAACACGCGACGGGACCAGTGGACATCGGCCGCGTGGTCGAGATGCTGATCCTGCACGACCTGGTGGAGATCGAGGCGGGCGACACGCCCGTGCACGACACGGCGCTCGCGCCGGGCCAGGCCGAGCGGGAACAGGCCGCGGCCGACGTGGTGTTCGGCCTCCTGCCGGACGACCAGGGCGCGGCGCTGCGCGCCGTGTGGGAGGAGTTCGAGGCGGCGGACACGCCCGACGCGCGCTTTGCCAAGGCCTTGGACCGGCTCCAGCCCGTCCTGCTCAACCACGTGGTGGGTGGGGGGACGTGGACCGACTACGCGGTCGATGAGACGCGCGCGCGTGCCGTGACGCAGCGCATCGCCGAGGGCTCGCCGTCCCTGTGGGCCGCGGTCGAGGTCGTGTTCGCCGACGCGGTCGCCCAGGGCTGGCTCAAGCCGTCCGCGTGAGGCGGTAACTTCAGGAAATCCTCGCATATTTTGGTGCTGTCACGACATAGACGTAAAATGGTCCTATAATAGGTTTCTTTCCACCACCTCCGCCAACCATGTTGTAATACCATCCGGCAGACGCTTTTAAATCAAGAAATTCAATCAATATTCGTTCGAGATCACAAACATGCTTATGTGTTCTTGTCTTATATATGACTTGCATGCGCGCCCAACCATGGCGTCTGTATGCCTGACTCCACCTACGAGCGGGGTCGTTCGTTATGCCTACTTTACGGTGGTGAGCACCATGGCGAATGAGTGCTGCGATTTTTCTTCGCAGACGAGGTGCCGTCGTTGACGGCGAACCCGTTATTTCGGACCAGAAAACTTGTTCCTCTGGGCGTTCCCGCTTAATTGATATACGAATGGGCACTTTATTTGAACTCCCGAAATTACTAGTTCAACCGATCAAGACCAAAAATACAATATCATAGGACCGCCTACTCGCCCAGGAGGTGTAGCACGATCTCGCGCTGGTGCGGCCGGGCGCGGTGCTCGAACAGGTACACGCCCTGCCACGTTCCCAGCACCGGGTGGCCGCCCGACACCGGAATGCTGAGCTGGGTCTGCGTCAGCGCGGCGCGCAGGTGGGCGGGCATGTCGTCCGGCCCCTCGTCGTTGTGGACGTAGCGGGTGGCGCTTTCGGGGGCGAGGTCCTCGAAAAAACGCAGGAGGTCGTCCCGCACGGTCGGGTCCGCGTTCTCCTGGATCAGCAGCGACGCGGAGGTGTGGCGGCAGAACAGGGTGAGCAGGCCGGTCCGGAGGTCCTGCGCCGCAACCCAGTCCACCACCGGCCGCGTCACCTCGTAGAGGGCCTTGCCACGCGTGTTGATCGCGAGCGTGTGGAGGGCTTGGCGCATCGGCGGGACTCCTTTGGCGTCGGGGTAGGGCATCTCGTCATCATCCGCGGCGGCGAACGCTTGTCGCGCGACCCCGGGCGTGCCTTCATCGCCGCGCGGGGTCGGAACGGCACCCGCGCGGCTCGCGAACGCCGAACCCAGGGGAGGACGCATGTATCTCGGGATCGACCTCGGCACCACTTCGGTCAAGACCGTGCTGGTCGACGCCGACCAGGCCGTCCTCGCCACCGCCAGCGAGCCGCTCGCGATCGGGCGTCCGCATCCCGGCTGGTCCGAGCAGGACCCGGAGGCGTGGTGGACCGCGACGGTCGCGACCCTCGACGCGCTCAAGGCCGCGCGGCCTAGGGAACTCGCGGCCGTCAAGGCCATCGGCCTGTCGGGACAGATGCACGGCGCCACCCTGCTCGACGCCGCCGACGCGGTGATCCGCCCCGCCATCCTGTGGAACGACGGCCGGGCCGCGGCCGAGTGCGCGGAGCTTGAAGCGGCCTGCCCCGAGGCTCGCGCCATCACGGGCAACATCGCCATGCCCGGCTTCACGGCCCCGAAACTGCTCTGGGTCGCCAAGCACGAGCCCGAGCATTTCGCGCGCGTCCGCACCGTGCTGCTGCCCAAGGATTACCTGCGGCTGCGGCTCACGGGCGAGAAGCTGTCGGATATGTCGGACGCGTCCGGCACGCATTGGATGGACGTGGGTGCCCGCGCCTGGTCGGACGCCATGCTCGCCGCAACCGGCCTGGACCGCGGCGCCATGCCGGGCCTCGTCGAGGGCACCGCCCCGGCGGGCCGCTTGCTTCCGGAACTCGCGGCGCGTTGGGGCATGGAGGCCGCGCCCATCCTGGCGGGAGGAGCGGGCGACAACGCGGCCTCGGCCTGCGGTATCGGCGCCGTGGCGCCCGGCACGGGCTTCGCGTCGCTCGGCACCTCGGGCGTGCTGTTCGTGTCGACCGCGCGCTTCTCGCCCAATACGGCGGGCGCGGTCCATGCCTTCTGCCACGCGCTGCCGGCCACCTGGCACCAGATGGGCGTGATCCTGTCGGCGACCGACAGTTTGAACTGGCTGGCCCGCATCCTGGGTGCGCCCGCGCCCGCGCTGGCGGGCGAGATTGGTGACGTGGCGGGGCCGTCGCCCGTCACCTTTCTGCCCTACCTCTCGGGCGAGCGCACGCCGCATAACGAGGCCCGCGCGCGCGGCGCCTTCACGGGCCTGGCCCAGGTGAGCGAGCGCCGCGACCTGACGCACGCGGTGCTGGACGGGGTCGCGTTCGCGTTCAAGGACTGCCAGCGCGTGCTGACCGATGCGGGCACCGACTTCGCCCGCGCCTTCGCGGTGGGCGGGGGGGCGCAGTCCCGCACGTGGCTGCGCATTCTCGCGTCCGTGCTGGACCGCCCGCTCGACCTCACCGCCGAGGCCGAGGTGGGCGCGGCTTTCGGGGCCGCGCGGCTCGGCATGGCGGCCCACACGGGCGCGGACCCAACCGGCCTGATGTTTCCGCCCGCGGTGGCGACGACGGTCGAACCCGATGCCGCTCTCGTGCCGCGCTACGCCGAAGCCTACGGGCGCTATCGCGCGCTTTACCCCGCGGCCGCTTCAGTCGGGTGACGTCACGGGCCAAGCCGGGGAGGCCCGGGTCGCGGGAGTCGAACGCAGCTTCACTCTCCGTTCGGTGCGTATTGCACTTTCGGGTGCCTTCTTCCGAAGAGAAAGCACGCGGCCTATGTCTCGCCCGTCGAGCATAAGGAGGCTTTGGATGAAGACGACGGGCAACACGATCCTGATCACCGGCGGCGGTTCCGGCATCGGCCGGGGTCTGGCGGAAGCGTTTCACAAGCTGGGCAACACGGTGATCATCGCCGGGCGACGCCAAAAAACCCTGGACGAGGTCACGGCAGCCAACCCCGGCATGGCATCGATGACGATGGACATCGGCGACGGAAATGCCATCGCGACCTTCGCTTCCGCCGTGGCCCGAGCCCATCCAAACCTGAACGTGCTTATCAACAACGCCGGCATCATGAAAATGGAGGACCTCAAGGCGGGCGACGGTGTGCAGGCCGCGGAGGACACGGTCGTCACCAACCTGCTCGGGCCCATTCGCCTCACGTCGGCCCTGCTGCCCCACCTGCAACGGCAGCCGGGCTCGGCCGTCCTGACGGTCTCGTCGGGGCTGGCCTTCGTGCCGATGGCGGCAACCCCGACCTACTGCGCCACGAAGGCCGCGATCCACTCCTACTCGATGTCGCTTCGCCAGCAGCTCAGGGGCACGACCGAGGTTATCGAGATCGTCCCGCCCTACGTGCAGACGCATCTCTTGGGCGAGCGCCAGGCCGAGGACCCGAATGCCATGCCGCTCGACGCCTACATCGCCGAGGTGATGGAGATCCTGTCCACCCAGCCCGACGCGACCGAGGTGGTGGTGGAGCGCTGCAAGCGCCTGCGCTTCGCGGCCGAGACCGGCAATTTTCCCACCATGTTCCAGGTCATCAACGCGATGAGCCATTGACGACGGCGCATCACGCAACCGCGGCCGGAAAAATGCCGGCCGCGGACTGTGTCGGAATCCTGACCGACTTTGCCAGCCTTACACCCGCGCGGTCTGCAACACGCGCCGCGTGAGCGCCACCGACGTGTTCTACCGATCGTCTGCCGGATATGCGGGACCGACCGCTTCACGGTCGAGGTCGTTTCCCGACTGGATTCACGCGCCAGGAAACCTACGTCGTATTAGTTCGCTGATGGGAGCGAAGCCTCGGCGGGCGAAAGAGCAGACGTGAGACGGTCTTCATCTTTGCTTTAGGATAACGCTTGCTTGCAGGCGTTCCCGTATCGAAACGGGGCTTAAACCATGAATAAACACCATTTTGTCAGCGATCGACTTTTAAGAACTCGGTTCAGCTTCGCGATCCAGGATCATCGGACGATGACGACCTGCCACCGCGCAGGTCGCCTGCTTCCCGACCTGGATCATTCCCATGCTTCGCAAACACGTCGCGGCCGTTGCGGCCCTGTACGCCTTCGCCCTGATGCCGGGACCCGCCACCGCTGGTCCGCAGGGGACTGATCCTCGTGCGACACCCGGACCCGCATCCTATGCGCCGCCGCGCCAGGGGTCCTACGGCGGGGGCTTCCTCGAATTCCTGATGGGCGGCCGCGACGCATCCGGCCCGCGTCCCGCCGCTCGCGCGGCGGCCGTGGCCTACGCCGACCCGGGTGCCACGGCCGAGCCGGGCTATGAAGCGCCCCGCCGCCCGCTCGACCCCGCCTACCAGCGCCAGGACGTCGAGTTCCGCGGCGGCCAGGAGCCCGGCACGATCGTCGTCGATACGACGAACAAATTCCTCTACCTGATCGAGGGCGGCGGCCACGCGCTGCGCTACGGCATCGGGGTCGGACGTCCGGGCTTCCTCTGGCACGGCGAGAAGACGATCACCCGCAAGGCCGAGTGGCCGGACTGGACGCCTCCGTCCGAAATGCTGCTGCGCCGCCCCGACCTGCCCGCCCACATGGACGGCGGCATCGCCAACCCGCTCGGCGCCCGCGCCATGTACCTGGGCTCCTCGCTCTACCGCATCCACGGCACCAACGAGCCCGACACGATCGGCACCAACGTGTCGTCCGGCTGCATCCGGCTCACCAACGACGATGTGGCCGACCTGTTCGGTCGCGTCCGGGTCGGCACGAAAGTTTTTGTGCTGTGAACCTTTTCTCAAATCCCGAGTTGTATCGATACCGAACCCACCCGCAAGGGTGACGAAATGGAAGCCGCCTCGCACCCAACCGAGGCGGCTTTCGTGCGTTTAGGGGTGCGTTCCGCCGTTCTCGGCCCGGGCATGCGGTTTATCGGACGCTGGCGATGACAGATCGTCTCATCGACCTCCGCGGTCTCAAGTGTCCGCTTCCCGCGCTGCGAACGCGCAAGGCCCTCGGCCGCGCGGAGATCGGCGACGCCCTCACGGTGGAATGCACCGACCCGCTTGCGCCGATCGACGTCCCCAATGCCGCGCGGGAGGCCGGCGCGGTCGTGGAGGGGTGGGAAAGGCGCGGCGATGTCCTCGTCTTCCGCATCCGCAAGGTGTCATGACGCGGGCGGGTCGAGCAGGGCAGCCATCCGCTCGGCCTCCATCGCGTCCTGCGGCGTGTTGACGTTGAAGAACGGGTCGACGCGACCCACCGGCCAGCATACCTGCGCGGTCGCGTGCCGTTCCGCGAAATCCGCGGCCCGCCGCAGGCTTTCGTCCACCAGGAAGGACCGCAGGGCAGGGCGCAGCGCCACCGGCCACAACGCGGTCGTCCAGTGCACGCGATCGGCCGAGGTCGCCATCGCGACCGCAGCTCCGGCTTCCCGGCGCCCGCTTGCGAGCCGGGCCACGAGGTCGGGCGGAAGGAAGGGTGTGTCACCCCCGACCGTCACGGCCCATTCCGTCCGCGGCGTATTCGCGGCCAGCCAGTCGAGCCCCGCCAGCACGCCCGCGAGCGGCCCCGCCCGATCCGGCACCGTATCGGCCGCGACAGGCAGGCCGGTGTCCGCGAAGCGTGCCGGATCGCCGTTGGCGTTCAGCACGAGCCCGTCGCACTGCGGGCGTAGCCGCTCGATCACGCGGGTCAGCATCGTCCGGCCGCCGACCGTCCGCAGCGGCTTGTCGCCCCCGCCCATCCGTCGCGCGAGCCCACCCGCGAGGATCACGCCGTAAATCCCGTCCACGAGCCTTCCCTCCGCTGCTCCGGTCCGCGAACCTTTCCGGTGCCGGACGGGTTGCGTGTCCGTTGACGAGTACGATCGAAAGGGACGCGATATGGCCGAGGAAACCTACCACGTGGTCGAGCACGATGGCGGCTGGGCCTACAAGGTCGACGGCGTCTTCTCCGAAACCTTTCCTTCCCACGCCGACGCGCTCGAGGCCGCTAAGATCGCGGCCCAGCGCCAGCAGGTCGGCGGCGAGGAGGAAGGAATTTCCTACCAGGATGCCGGAGGCCAGTGGCACGACGAGACCGCCGCGGGCGGGGATCGCCCGAAGACGGATGTCGTCGAGGGGGATTAGATTCTCAGGCTCGACGGTTGCCGTCCCTCCCGGCCGCCTCCGTCCCGCACCGATCGATCAAGGCCGCTTGGGTCCTTCGACGAAGTTGGTGGAGCGGTTCACCCAGCTTCGACGGTCGCGCCTGCAAGGATGCCCACCATAAAAACGGACGTCTCCGGCTGGCCGCTTCCGCGGGGGGACACCAGGAGCATGCCCTGGGTCCAGGTCGCGCCCGCCGCCCCCTATTTTCAGACCGAGGCGGGCGAGCCCTGGCATCCGATCGGGCAGAACGACGCCATCTCCTGGGTGGAACTCGACCCGCTGTTCCGTCGTCGCGACGTGGCGGCCGTCGACGCGCATCTGGCGTGGCTGGCGTCCCAGGGCGTGACCTGCCTGCGGCTGATGCTCGAATACGCCCAGGTGCGCCACCGCTACATTGAGCGGCCCGCGGGCACGTTCGCGCCCCGGATGGTCCGCCTGTGGGACGACCTGTTCGCGCTCTGCGAAACGCACGGCCTGCGGATCCTGCTGACGCCCTTCGACACGTTCTGGATGTGGCTGCACTTCCGCCATCACCCGTACGCGAAGGCCAACGGCGGCCCGCTCGACCATCCTTCGCGCGCGCTCGTCTCGCCCGAGATGCGCACCGCCATCAAGGGCCGCCTCACCTTCGCGGTCGAGCGCTGGGGCGGCTCGGGAGCGCTGTTCGCCTGGGACCTGTGGAACGAAATCCACCCCGCCCAGGCCGAAGACAGCGCCGAGCCTTTTGGTGCCTTCATCGCCGACCTGAGCGCCCACGTGCGCGGGTTGGAACGGCGCCTCTACGGCCGGGCGCACCCGCAGACCGTCTCCCTGTTCGGTCCCGAACTCGTGTGGCGGCCGCACCTGCGGATGGAGGACGCCGTCCTCCGCCATCCCGATCTCGATGTCGCGACCCTGCACATCTACGAGCAGGGCACCATCGACGATCCCGCCGACACGGTCGCGCCCGCGGTCGGCATGGGCCGTATCGTGCGCGAGTCGATCGCGCTTCTCCCCGGCTCGCGCCCCTTCCTCGACAGCGAGCACGGGCCGATCCATCGTTTCAAGGACCACAAGACGACGCTGCCGGACGCCTTCGACGACGAATATTTCCGGCACATGCAGTGGGCGCACCTGGCGTCCGGCGGGGCAGGGGGCGGCCTGCGCTGGCCGAACCGCAAGCCCCACGTGCTGACCTCCGGCATGCGGGTCGCCCAGGCCGCCCTGTCGCGCTTCATGCCGCTGGTCGACTGGCTGCGCTTCGACCGCCGGCCTGTCGGTCCCGACCTTCTGGCCAACGATGCCGCCGATCAAGCGGTCGGTGCCGACCGCCTAGCCCTGTTCGGCTGCGCGTCCGAGGACCAGGCCGTGCTCTACCTCCTGCGCCGCGACACCTTGCGGCCCGACGGACGGCTCGACCCGGGCGCCGCACCGCTCGCGGTCGGCCTTCGCGTGCCGGAACTGGCGGCGGGCCGTTATCGCGTGACCTGTTGGGACACGGACCGCGGCGCGGTGGTCGAATCGTCCGACCAGGATCTCGCCCCGGAGGGCTTCCGCCTCGCGCCCTTGGCCCGCGATCTCGCGGTCGCGGTCAGGCGGCTGGACTGACGCGCAACACCCTCGTGACCAGGCGCCAGCACCCGAGCACCACCAGCCAGGTCAGCAGGCCAGCGATCACCGTGTCGGACAGGTAGTGGCCGCCCGCCGCCATCCTGACCAGGCTTTCGGCGACGCTGAACAGCAGGGCCGCCCCGACCGCCACAACGCGCAGGGGCGGGGGCACCAGCAGCGCGGGAGCCAGCGTCCAGAAGGCCGCGGAGGCTTCGCCCGACACGAAGGAGCAGTTGCGATGGCACGCGCCATCGAACCGCCAGATGGGCCGGAACGCGTCGTCGCCGCCGAATTCGCGCGTCTGGGCGGGGCGGGGACGGTGCGAATAGCTCTTCAAGCCCGCGTTGACCAGCAGCCCGGGGCCGAGCGCCAAGCTCAACGCCAGAACCAGCAGACCGGCCGTCGAGGGCGCCGGAACCGCGAGCCCGAGCCAGCGGCGCGAGCCGTAGACCAGCGCCGCGGCCACGAAAAGGCCGAACGGTATCCAGTAAAAAATGCGGCGGATGACCTCGATGGCCCCGTCCTGCCCGACGAATCTGCCATGACCCAGCGCGAACAGTCCTGCGACACGCAGGTCCAGGCCTGGCCAGGTGACGAACACCAAGGCGGTCAGGACGAGGGCCGCCAAGCTTCCCGACGCGAGGCGGGTCGAAGACAGGCGATCGATGGTCGGATCTCGCAGTCGGCCGGGTCCCGTCAGGCGGCGAGCAGCCGCTGGACCTCGCCCACCAGATCCTTCAAGTGGAACGGCTTGGACAGGATTTTGGCTTCCTTCGGGGCGTTGTTGTCAGGGTTCAAGGCCACGGCCGCGAAGCCCGTGATGAACATCACCTTGATGTCGGGGTCGAGCTCGGTCGCGCGGCGGGCGAGTTCGATCCCGTCCATCTCGGGCATCACGATGTCGGTCAGCAGCAGTTCGAACGGTTCCTCCCGCAGCCGGTGGTAGGCCGACATGCCGTTGTCGAACGACGAGACGCTGAACCCCGCGTTCTGGAGCGCCTTGACCAGGAAGCGACGCATATCGTTGTCGTCCTCCGCGAGGAGGATCTTGGTCGAGGGGGCGTCGTTGCTGTCCATCGCTGTGTCCTTGAGCTCCGGTTGTATAGGGCCTTCATGGTAAATAAAGCGTTTCTAGGACCGATCTGCCAAAGGCCGGCGTCTGGCGGATGGGCGGAAGCGCACGTCCCGTCAGATCTCCATTTCCTCATCGAACTCGTCCAGGGGGATGAGACGGAGAAATTCGAGGCCGACGCCCCGATCGATGATGCGGGCCACCCGGCAGGCCCGGCGCCCCAGGGTCGCCAAGGTCCCGACCGTGAGATCGGCGACGCCGCTGACCGCCGCGCCCGACATCGAGATATCGATGACGTGAACCGGGTGAAGGCGCCCTTCGCCCAGGATCAGCGTGGAGCGGGGATTGCGCGGCGCGATACGGTGGTGGAGCCGCGCTTCCGGTACGCCCAGCGTACTGCGGTTGGCGTGCCAGGTGAGCTGGTCCGCGAGCTTTTCGCGTTTCAGCGGCGGCGTGGTGAGCGCGATCGCGAACCCTCCGTCGAACTGGCGGGCCACCTTGCCTTCGAGACGCCCGAAGTGGTCCAGATAGCAGACCACGCGAACCCCGACGTCGCCTTTCACAGCCGCGATCAGGGCCATGCCGCCCGGGGACATGTCGAGCGTCTGGCAGGCATATTCCTCGCCGCCCGGCAGCATGTAGCGGCCGAGCGCGGGAACGCGCACGCGATTGTGACGGCGATGGTCGAACCGTTGCCAGTCCCGAGCCGGACGCAGAAGCGACACGCGAGTCCTCACGTCATAAAACCTCAGCAGCCCGGGTGTACCTCGCTCGTCCTTAAGGCGGTGTTGCAGCGACCGCTCGAACTTGCGTTCCGTACCGCGCGGAGCGGATTCCGGCTCGCTGGAATTTTTCCTCATTTCGTCTCTTGACCCTATCCCATGGTCTCGCCTATATCCTGCTCATC
>CAXTFJ010000043.1:0-33392 GCA_964243405.1 uncultured Lichenihabitans sp.
TCTACCAACTGAGCTATGCGCCCATCACGTCGCCACCCGGACCTTCGCCCTGGCGGAGGTGGCGATCTAACAGAAGGTCTGTGGCCTGTCCAGACGGAAAGCGGTGGGGTTTGCGCGCGCTGCCGTCCGGCGTCTCACGGGCGCCAGGCGGGCGCGGGCTCGGCGTCGCGGGCGGCCTGCTTGCGCGTTTCGATCGTGTGCAGCACCTGCCGCAGCGCATCGGGCACGCCCGTTCCCGCCACCGCCGACAGTTTCAGCGGCGTGCGGCCGCACGCGCGCTTGAGCTTGGCGAGCTGGCTTTTCAGGGTTTCGGGGTCCACGGCGTCGACCTTGCTCAGGGCCACGATCTCGGGCTTGTCGGTCAGGCCCGCGCCGTAGGCTTCCAACTCGCGCCGGATCGTCCTGTAGGCCTTGCCGGCGTGTTCGCCCGTGGCCTCCACCAGGTGCAGCAGCACGTTGGTCCGCTCGAGATGGGCCAGGAAGCGGTCGCCCAGGCCCAGGCCCTCGTGCGCGCCCTCGATCAGGCCGGGGATGTCGGCCAGCACGAATTCCTTGTCGCTCACCCGCACCACGCCGAGGCCGGGCTTCAGCGTCGTGAAGGGATAATCCGCGATCTTGGGGCGCGCCGCCGACACGGCGGCCAGGAAGGTGGACTTGCCCGCGTTGGGCAGGCCCACGAGGCCTGCGTCGGCGATCAGCTTCAGCCGCAGCCAGATCGTGCGCTCCTGGCCGTCCTGGCCGGGATTGGCGCGCCGCGGCGCCTGGTTGACGGAGGTCTGGAAATAGGCGTTGCCGAAGCCGCCGTTGCCGCCCTTCGCGAGAACGATCCGCTCGCCCACGGCGGTGAGGTCGGCCAGCACGGTCTCGCCGTCCTCGTCCAGCACCTCCGTGCCTTCCGGCACGCGCAACACCGCGTCGGCACCCCGGCCGCCCGCACGGTTCTTGCCCATGCCGTGCATGCCGGTCTTGCCCTTGAAGTGCTGCTGGAAACGGTAGTCGATCAGCGTGTTCAGCCCCGACACGCATTCCACCACAACGTCGCCGCCGCGCCCGCCGTCGCCTCCGTCCGGGCCGCCGAACTCGATGAACTTCTCGCGCCGGAACGAAATGCAGCCCGCCCCGCCATCGCCCGAGCGGATGTAGACCTTGGCTTCGTCGAGGAACTTCATGGTTTTCGGACCGCGGCGCGGCAGGGCGCCCCTTCGGGGTGTGGGATGCGGATGTATGGTGTCGCGGAGGCCGCGATGCAATCACGCGGGGAGCAGACCTTCGCTTTCGGTCCCGCTTCTCCTATCTTGTGCGGACAAGAACAGCCGGTCGCGGCCCCTCGGGAGGACAGTTTCATGACGGCGATCGCCTTTCCCGTGCCCGATCCCGCCATCCTGGCGCGCCGCGACGCGATCGTGGACGGCCTGTCGCGCCTCGTGCCCTTCGAGGCGCTGGTCACCAGTGAGAACGAGCGCCGCGCCTTCGAGACCGACGGGTTCACGGCCTACCGCCGGATGCCCCTCGCCGTGGTGCTGCCGCGCTCGACCGCGGAAGTCTCGGCCGTCATGCGCTTTTGCCACGAGCAGGGCGTGAAGGTGGTGCCGCGCGGGGCGGGCACGTCGCTGTCGGGCGGCGCCATCCCGCAGGAGGACGCGGTGGTGATCGGCATTGCCAAGATGAACCGCGTGCTGGAGATCGACTACGCCAACCGCGTGGCGCGGGTGGAGGCGGGCGTCACCAATCTCGCGGTGACGGGCGCCGTCGCGCCGGACAATTTCTTCTACGCGCCCGATCCTTCTTCGCAGCTCGCCTGCACAATCGCGGGCAACATCGGGATGAACTCGGGCGGGGCGCACTGCCTGAAATACGGCGTCACGGCCAACAACGTGCTCGGCGTCACGATCGTGCTGGCCGACGGCACGGTGGCCACCATCGGCGGCGACCACCTCGACGCCTCCGGGCTGGACCTGCTGTCGCTGGTGGTCGGCTCGGAAGGCCAGCTCGGCGTGGTGACGGAGGCGACCGTCCGCATCCTGCGCATGGCCGAGGGCGCCCAGCCCGTGCTGTTCGGCTTCGCCAAGCCGGAGGACGCGGGCGCCGCGGTCGCGGCCATCATCGGGGCGGGCATCATCCCCGTCGCCATGGAATACATGGACAGGCTCGCCATCGCGATCACCGAGGATTTCGCCCACGCGGGCTATCCGCTCGACGCGGGCGCTATGCTCATCATCGAGGTCGAGGGCTCAGAGGCCGAGATGGCGGCGCAGCTCGACCGCATCATCGCCATCGCGCGCCAGCACGGCGTCAAGACGGTCAAGGAAAGCCGCTCCGCCATGGAAACGGCCGCGATCTGGAAAGGCCGCAAGTCGGCCTTCGGGGCCACGGGCCGGGTCGCGGACTATATCTGCATGGATGGCACCATTCCGACCGGCAAGCTGCCCGAGGTGCTCGAGCGCATGGGCGCCATCATCGACCGGCACGGGCTCCGGGTCGCCAACGTGTTCCACGCGGGCGATGGCAACCTGCACCCCCTGATCCTCTACAACATCAACGATCCCGCCGAGCAGGCCAAGGCCGAGGAGGCCGGCAACGAAATTCTCAAGCTCTGCGTCGAGGTGGGCGGCTGCCTCACCGGCGAGCACGGCGTCGGCATCGAGAAGCGCGAGCTGATGACCGTGCAGTTCTCGCCCGTCGACCTCGACCAGCAGATGCGCGTCCGCGCGGTGTTCGACCGCGCCTGGCGGCTCAACCCCGCCAAGGTGTTCCCGCTCGAAGGGCGGCTCGCGGCGTGAGTGCGGGGGACGGGCTTCCGGTCCTGGAGCCCGCCGACGAGGCGGAGGCCTCGGCCGCAATCCGCGACGCCCGGGGGCGCGGTGCCCGGCTCCTGATCCGCGGCGGCGGCACGCGGGCGGGGCTCGGCCGTCCGGTGCGGGCCGACGCGGTGCTGTCGACGGTGCGGCTCGACGGGATCACGCTTTACGAGCCGGCCGAACTGGTGATCGCCGCCCGCGCGGGCACGCCGCTCGCCGCGATCGAGGCGCGGCTGGCCGAGCGCGGGCAGCGGCTGCCCTTCGAGCCCGTCGACCTCCGCCCGCTCTACGGCACGGCGGGCGAGCCCACGCTGGGCGGCGTGGTGGCGGGCAATTGGTCGGGGCCGCGGCGGATCGCGGCGGGGGCCGCGCGCGACCACGTGCTGGGCGTCCGTTTCGTGAACGGGCGCGGCGAGGCGGTGAAGTCGGGCGGCCGGGTGATGAAGAACGTCACGGGGCTCGACCTCGCCAAGCTGATGTGCGGCGCCCACGGCACGCTGGGGCTGATGACGGAGATCACGCTCAAGGTCCTGCCCACGCCGGACGTGTCCGCCACGCTGGTGCTGACGGGGCTGGACGACGGCCGCGCCGCCCAGGCGCTGGCGGCCGCGCTCGGCTCTCCCTTCGAGGTGACGGGCGCGGCGCACCGGCCCGCGGGGGTGGGCGGGACGCACGCGCGCACGCTCATCCGCCTTGAGGGTTTCGCGGCCTCGGTGGACTACCGCTTCGGCGAACTCGCGCGCCTGCTGGCCGGGTACGGCGCGGCGGAGCGGATCGACGGCGAGGAGTCCGCGCTCGCGTGGCGGCAGGTGCGCGACGCGCTGCCCCTCGTCGAGCCGGCCGGCCACGCGGTGTGGCGGCTGTCGGTCGCGCCCACGCGGGGGCCGAGCGCCGCGGCGCTGATCGGCCAAACGCTCCCCGGCCGCTGCTTCTACGACTGGGGCTGCGGCCTGGTCTGGCTCGCCACGCCCGCCGAGGGCGACGCGGGCGCGCGGGCGATCCGCGCGGCGCTCGCCGTCACGGGCGGGCACGCGACGCTGATCCGTGCCCCGGAGGCGATCCGCGCCGCCGTGGACGTGTTCCAGCCCGAGGCTCCCGCCGTCGCGGCGCTCTCGGCCGGGATCCGGGCGAGCTTCGATCCGGACGCGATGCTCAACCCCGGACGCATGGTTGCCTGACGCCGCGAGGCGCGACGAGGTTTCGGAGACGCTACGGATATGCAGACCACGTTCGCCCCGGAAGCACTCGCCGACCCGCACACGAAGGAGTCGGAGAAGATCCTCCGCACCTGCGTCCACTGTGGCTTCTGCACCGCGACCTGCCCCACCTACCTGCTGCTCGGCGACGAGCTCGACAGCCCGCGGGGCCGCATCTACCTCATCAAGGACATGCTGGAGGGCGGCAAGCCCGCGACCCCGGAGGTCGTCAAGCACATCGACCGCTGCCTGTCGTGCCTGTCGTGCATGACCACCTGCCCGTCGGGCGTGCATTACATGCACCTGATCGACCACGCCCGGCTGCACGTGGAGCGCACCTATAACCGGCCGATCGCCGATCGGCTGCTGCGCGCCGTGCTGGCCGCCGTGCTGCCGCACCGCGGCCGGTTCCGGCTGGCGCTCGGGGCCGCGCGTCTCGCCAAGCCACTCCGGCCGCTGATTGCGGCCCTGCCCGGCGCGGGGGCGCGGTTGGCCGCCATGCTGGATCTGGCACCCGCCGCCCTGCCCCGCAACCGCACCGTGTCGCCCATTCCGCTTCCCGTAGCGGGCCGCCGGCGCGTGACCCTGCTGACCGGCTGCGCGCAGGCCGTGCTGAAACCCTCGATCAACGAGGCCACGGTCCGCCTGCTCGCGCGCCACGGGGTCGACGTCGTGCCGGCCGAAGGAGAAGGGTGCTGCGGCGCGCTGGTGCACCACATGGGCCGCGAGGACGAGGCGCTGCGCTTCGCGCGGACCAACGTTGACGCCTGGACCCGCGCGGTCGAGCGCGACGGGCTCGACGCGGTGGTGATCACGGCCTCGGGCTGCGGCACCACGATCAAGGATTACGGCTTCATGCTGCGCCACGACCCCGCCTACGCCGCCAAGGCGGCCCGCGTGTCCGCGCTCGCCAAGGACGTGACCGAACTCCTCGCCACGCTCGACCTCAAGCCCGCGCGGCCCACGGGCCAGGTCGTGGCCTACCATTCGGCCTGCTCGATGCAGCACGGCCAGAAGCTCGGCGACGGGCCCAAGCACCTACTCAAGGCGGCGGGATTCGCGGTCAGGGACGTGCCGGAAGGCCACATCTGCTGCGGCTCGGCCGGCACCTACAACATCCTGCAGCCCGAACTCGCGGGCCGGCTCGGCGCCCGCAAGGCCGCCAACATCGAGCGGGTCAAGCCGCAGCTCATCGCCACCGGCAACATCGGCTGCATCACCCAGATCGGGCGCTACACGGGCGTGCCCGTCGTCCACACCGTCGAACTGCTCGATTGGGCGACCGGCGGCCCCGCGCCGGCGGAGGCCGCGTCCGTCCTGGCGGACAACCCTCTCGCGGCCGCGGCCGAATAAAGCGGAACCCTTGCATCTTCGACCCGTCCATCGGGGTTGACCGGCTTGACGCGGCCTTGGGACGGCGCCGTCGGCTCCCCATCTGACGGTCGGGGCCGCGGGCCCGGTGCAGGAGGGATTGATCCGATGACACCCGAAGAACGCCAATTGCTGTCCGGCCTGTTCGACCGGATCCAGGGCGCGTCCAACCAGCCGCGCGACCGCGACGCCGAATCCTTCATCAGCGACGCCGTCCGCTCCAAGCCATACGCGCCCTACCTGATGGCGCAGACCGTGATCGTGCAGGACCAGGCGCTGCAGGCCGCTAACGAGCGCCTCCAGCAGCTCGAAGCCCAGCTCAGGGACCAGCAGGGGGCCGGCCAGCCGCAGGAAACGAGCTTTCTCGGCAACCTCGGGAAATCGCTGTTCGGTGCGGGCCAGAGCCAGCCGCAGCAGCGCGCCACCATGCCTGCCACGGGCGGGTATGGTGGCGCGCCGATGGCGCCCGGGGCGCAGTCCTTCAACCAGCAGCCGCAGGGCGGCCCCTGGGGCAACCAGGGCGCCGGCTACGCGAGCGGTGCCGCCCAGCCCCAGGGCGGCGGCTTCCTGAAAGGTGCGCTGGGGGCCGCGGCGGGCGTCGCGGGCGGCGTGCTGCTCGCCGACTCGATCCGCGGCCTGTTCGGCGGCGGCAACAATGCGTTCGGAATCGCGTCCGGGTTCGGGGGCGGCGGCTTCGGCGGCGGTGGGTTCGGCGCGCCCGGCGGTGAAACGATCGTCAACAACTACTACGACAATGCGGCCCCGGGCGGCGATGCCGTCGACCCGGGCTACGACAATTCCGGGCAGGACTTCGGCCAGGACATGTCGGACGACGGCGGCGGCAATTTCGATCCGGGCGGCGACGACAGCTACAACGTTTGATCGATCGCGGTCCCGCGAGCTTCACGACGGGGCGTTGCGATACCGGATGATCCGGCCATCCATCCAAGGGCACGGTCCGGACCGCGATAGAGGGTCCGGACGGCCTCCGTCGGCCGCGCCAAGACGGCCGGTTCCGTCCGCACCGCGAGTGTGCCGCCTTGAACAGACATCATCTTTCCATCGACGCGCACCAGCACTACTGGGACCCCGCGCGGGGCGATTATTTCTGGATGGTCCCCGGCGGCAAGCTCGACCGCGTGTTCGGTCCCTCCGACCTGCGTCCCAGCCTCGCGCGCAACAGGATCGGCGGAACGGTCCTGGTGCAGGCCGCCCCGACGCTGGACGAAACCGACTACCTGCTCTCCATCGCGGATGCCGAGCCGACCGTGCTGGGCGTCGTGGGTTGGATCGATTTCGAGGACCGCTCGCATTTGGCGGCCCTGGAGCGGTTCAAGCGTCACCCGAAGTTCAAGGGCGTCCGCCCGATGATCCAGGACATCGCGGACCCGAAATGGGTCAAGCACGCGAACCTGAACTGGGCGTTCGAGGCGCTCGTCGACCTCGACCTGCGCTTCGACGCGCTGCTCCACCCGCAGCACATCCTGCCCCTCATGCGCCGGCTACTGCGTCATCCCGACCTCAAGGTCGTGGTCGACCACGCCGCCAAACCGCAGATCGAGGACGCCAATTTCGCGCCCTGGTCGGCCGACATCGCCCGGCTCGCCGCAGAAACCTCGTCCCTCGTCAAGCTGTCGGGGCTCGTGACCGAGGCCGGCAAGAACTGGACGGAGAGCGACCTGCGCCCCTACGCGAGCCACGTGCTCGACTGTTTCGGGGCGAGCCGCGTGATGTTCGGCTCCGACTGGCCGGTGTGCCTGCGCGCCTGCAGCTACGACCGCTGGTTCGATGCCGCGTCGAGCCTGACCGGCGCCCTGTCGGACGCCGACTGCGCGGCCGTGTTCGGCGGCAACGCGGTTCGCTTCTACGGGCTGAACGAGCCGCGCGCGGCCTGAGCACCGGTTACCTGTTCCTGTTTCACCCCCGCTTTACCGGCCCTTAATCCGCCACCGTTAGCGTCAAGAGCGTCCCCGCGAGACGGGTGTGCGCGGCGGCGGGCGATGCGGAACAAGGGAGCGGGCCGACATGCCGACGACCGGGGCCGCCGCGAGCCCCGCTTCGACGCTCGCCCGGCTGGCGGCCGCGATGGCGACATCCGCCTGTCGCCGGACGACCGCGTCGCGCCGCCCCGGCGCCCGGACGCGTCGGCGCGTGACGGGCGGCGCGAGCCGGTCTTCGCGCAGGCGCGCGGCTCCCTGGACGAGCGTCCGGTGAGGGCCGCGCGCGACGACGGGCAGGGCCGCCGCGGAAAGCGCCGGGCGCGCCGGTCGGTTTTGGGCCGCCTCGTCTCCTGGGTGCTCGTGCTCGGCATCTGGGCCGGCATCGGCCTCGCGGGCGTCGTGGCCTACTACGCCCGCGAACTGCCCCCCATCGACCAGCTCGCGGTCCCCAAGCGGCCGCCCAACATCGCCATCCTGGGCGAGGACGGCACGGTGCTCGCCACCCGGGGCGACACGGGCGGCGCCGCGGTGAAGCTGGGCGACCTGCCCCCCTACCTGCCGAAAGCTTTCGTGGCGATCGAGGACCGCCGCTTCTACGCGCAGTTCGGCGTCGATCCCGTGGGCATCGCCCGCGCGCTCGTGCGCGACGCCGCGGGCGGGGGCGGCATGCAGGGCGGCTCGACGCTGACGCAGCAGCTCGCCAAGAACCTGTTCCTCACCCAGGAACGCACGGTGTCGCGCAAGATCCAGGAGGCGATCCTGGCCCTGTGGCTGGAGCACAAGTATTCCAAGGACCAGATCCTGGAACTCTACCTGAACCGGGTCTACTTCGGCTCGGGCGCCTACGGCGTGGAGGCCGCCGCGCAGAAGTATTTCGGCCACAGCGCCAAGGTGGTCACGCTTCCCGAGGCCGCCATGCTGGCCGGGCTCATGAAGGCGCCCACCAAGCTCGCCCCCAACCGCAACCCCGCGGGCGCCACCGAACGGGCCGCCCAGGTGCTCGCCGCCATGGCGGACGAGAACGTCATCACCGATGCCGCCGCCAAGGCCGCGCTGGCCGCCCCCGCCCGGGCCGTCAAGGCGCGCGACGGTGGCGCCTCGGGCTACGTGGCCGACTACGTCATGGACATGCTCGACGACACGATCGGGGCGGTCGAGACAGACATCGTGGTCACCACCACGGTCAATCCCGCGACCGAGCGCGCCGCCGAGCAGGCGCTTTCGGCCGAGCTCGACGCGCACGGCGCCAAATACGGGGTCAGCCAGGGCGCGCTCGTGGCGCTGGCCCCCGACGGGGCCGTGAAGGCCCTGGTGGGCGGCCGCAACTACGCCGACAGCCAGTTCGACCGGGCGGTGGCGGCCAAGCGCCAGCCCGGCTCGGCGTTCAAGCCCTTCGTCTACCTGGCCGCGCTGGACCACGGCCTGACGCCCGACAGCGTGCGCGAGGACGCGCCGATCAACGTAAAGGGCTGGCAGCCGGAGAACTACAGCCGCGACTACCTTGGGCCGGTGACGCTCACCCGGGCGCTGTCGCAATCGCTCAACACGGTGGCGGTGCGGCTGGGCCTCGAGGTCGGCCCGAAGACCGTGGTGGCGACCGCGCACCGGCTGGGCATCACCTCGGACCTGCAGCCCAACGCCTCCATCGCGCTCGGCACGTCGGAAGTCTCGCCGCTCGAACTGGCGGGCGCCTACGCGCCCTTCGCCAACGGCGGCGTGGCGGTGCAGCCCCACATCGTCACGAAGGTGAAGACGACCGACGGCAAGCTGCTCTACCAGCGCCGCGGCACCGGCTTCGGCCGGGTGATCGAACCCGAGCGCGTCGCCATGATGAACGCGATGATGACGCAGGTGCTGCTGAGCGGCACGGCCCACAAGGCGGACCTGCCGGGCTGGCAGGCGGGGGGCAAGACGGGCACCAGCCAGGATTGGCGCGACGCATGGTTCGTGGGCTACACGGGCGCGCTGATCACCGACGTCTGGCTCGGCAACGACGACGGCACGCCCACCCGCAAGGCATCGGGCGGCAGCCTGCCCGTGGACATCTGGAGCCGCTTCATGCGGGCGGCGCTGGCGGGCCGTGCGCCCGTGCCGCTGCCGGATGGCGTATGGCAGGCGGCACCCTCCGCCCAGCCCGACACCGCGCCCGTGGCCGACGACGGGCTGCCCGCCCGAGACCCCTCCGGCCGCCCGATGGGGTCGCCGGCCGCGGCGTCCGGCACGCCCCTCTCGCTCGCCCCCGCGGCCGTGGCCCAGGCCACGCCGCAGCGCCGCAACGCCCTGCTGCCGCCGGGCGCCATCCCGGACGGCTCGGAGGGCGCGGCGCCCGACGACCGCAGCCTGCTGGACCGGTTGTTTGGCGGCTGAGCCCCACCCGCCGCGCCGGCCCGTGAACGTCCAGGCGATCGCGGCCGGCAGCATCGGCGTGAGCCTCGTGGTTCTCGCGCTGAAATCGCTCGCCTACGGGCTGACGGGCAGCGTCGCGCTGCTGTCCGACGCGCTGGAAAGCGTCATCAACGTGCTCACGGGCGTCGCGGCCTTCACGGCGGTGTGGCTCAGCGCCAAGCCCGCCGACCGCAACCATCCCTTCGGCCACCACAAGGCGGAGTATTTCGCGGTGGTGCTCGAGGGCATCTGCATCGTGCTCGCCGCCGTGTCTATCCTGCGGGAAGCCTTCCTCGCGCTTCAGCACCCGCAGGGGATCGACGCGCCGGTCCGCGGCCTGCTCGTGAACGGGCTGGGCACGCTCGCCAACGCGGGCTGGGGTGTGATGCTGCTGAAGCACGGGCGCCGGGCGCGCTCGCCCGCGCTGGTCGCCGAGAGCCGCCACCTGTTCGTCGACGTGGCGACCTCGGCGGGCGTGGCGGTCGGCGTGGGACTGGTGGTGGCGACCGGCGTCGCGCTGCTCGACCCGCTGGTCGCGGCCCTGGTGGCCGTCAACATCGTCTGGTCGGGCTGGGGGCTCGTCAAGGAGAGCGTCGCGGGCCTGATGGACGAGGCCGCGCCGCCCGACCGCATCGACGCGATCGGGGCGGTGCTGGCCCGTGACGGCGACGGCACCATCGAGGTCCACGACCTGCGCACCCGGGCGGCCGGCAGCGCGACCTTCATTGAATTCCACCTCGTGGTGGCGGGAAACATGACGGTGTCGGCCTCCCACGTGATCTGCGACCGCCTGGAGCGCGCCCTGCAGGAGGCGGTGGAGGGCGCCGTCGTCACCATCCACGTCGAGCCCGACACCAAGGCCAAGCGGACGGGGCGGATCGAGGTGGCTTGAGGTTTGGCGCCGCGGAGCCGTGCCCTATATGCCGGAACGCCGTAGGCGCGCCGCGCCCGCATGCCATCGCCTTGAAGGATCGCCCGGATGTCGAACGCCCTCGTGCCGCACCAGCAGAATGTGTCCATGGGCGAGCGGAGCCTGTCGGTGGTGGGCGGCCTCGCGATGGCGGCGGCCGCCGCCAGGCCGCGGCCCAACCCGCTGCTCAACATCATCGCGCTCGCGGTGGGCTCCTACCTCGCCTACCGGGGCGCCACCGGCTACTGCCCCATCAAGGCCAACCTGACCTGACAGGTTCCTCCGGGCGGGGTGCGGAGCCCGGGACCGAACCGCGCGGAACCGTGGGTCTCGGTTCAGGGCGGAGCATCGCTCCTCCATCGTTCACATGTTTCGGTATCATGCCGGTTCTGCCCTTCTCCCGCCCGGGCGGGAGACGGTGGCCGACAGGCCGGATGAGGGTGGGCCAAGCGCGACAAACCCCTCATCCGCCCTGTCGGGCACCTTCTCCCCAAAGGGGCGAAGGGCAGAACCGCCCAGCCGTAAAGATACGTGAATGATGTAGGCAGAAGCGGAGATCCGGGACCCACCCTCACGTGGAACCGCGGGTTTCGGCGCGGGAGCCGGGACGACAGGTTACGCCCCGAAGATCGACCAGCCCATCCGCCGGGCGAGCGCCTCCAGCGCGATCCGGCCGAGGTGGGAATTGCCCGCCGGGTCGAGGCCGGGCGACCACACCGCGATCGACGCCTTGCCCGGCGCCACGGCCAGGATGCCGCCGCCGACCCCGCTCTTGCCCGGCAGTCCCACCCGGTAGGCGAACTCGCCCGAGCCGTCGTAGTGCCCGCAGGTGAGCATCAGGGCGTTGATGCGCCGCGCCCGCTCGGGCGGCACGACCAGCAGGCCCGTCGACGGGTTGCGCCCCGCGTGGGCCAGGAAGCGACCCGCCCGCGCGAGCTGGCGGCACGACATCGCGATGGCGCAGTGGTGGAAGTAGACGCCCAGCGTGAAGTCCACCGGGTTGTCGAGGATCCCGAACGATTTCATGTAGTTGGCGAGCGCCGTGTTGCGGAACCCGGTCCGCTTCTCGGAGGCCGCCACCGCCTCGTCGACGACGATGCCCGGGTCGTCGGCCAGGAAGCGCATGAAGCGCAGGATCTCGCCCAGGGACTCGCGCGGCTGGTGACCCGACACGATGACGTCGGTGACCGCGATGGCGCCCGCGTTGATGAACGGGTTGCGCGGACGCCCGCGCTCCTGTTCGAGCTGGACGATGGAGTTGAACGGGTTGCCCGAGGGCTCGCGCCCGACCCGCCGCCACAGCGCGTCGCCGATGGTGCCCAGCGCGAGCGTGAGCGTGAACACCTTCGAGATGCTCTGGATCGAGAAGGGCGTGTCGGCATCGCCCCCCACCGCCACGCGGCCGTCCGCGTCCACGACCGTCAGGCCGAACTGGTGCGGGTCGACGCGGGCCAGTTCGGGAATGTAGCTTGCGACCGCGCCCCGGTCCGCGCGACGCCGCATGGCCTCGGCGATCTCCCCCACCGCGGCCTCGAGGTCGGTGTCGCCCATCCGCCGCATGCTCCCTCGGCCCAGCTCCGCCCTCGTTCCGGGCGGCCCGCCCTATAACCCATGCCGGTCGGACGTGCAGCAGGCCGGTCCTCCGGCTGCCGGCCCGGCTTGGCTCCTGCGAGGTCACGAATGACGGACGCTTCCCTTTCGAGCCCCCAGGCGCCGGTCCGGCCCCGGGCCGACACCATCCACGGGCACCCCACCTCGACCCTCGCCGGGCTGGGGCTGGCGGCGCTCGGCATCGTGTTCGGCGACATCGGCACGAGCCCGCTTTACACGCTCAAGACCGTGTTCAGCCTCACCGGTGGCCGACCCGACCCCGCCGCGGTGCTGGGCGTCGTGAGCCTGATCGTGTGGACGCTGGTGATCGTCACGACGCTCAAATACGTGGCCGTCGCCATGAGCATCGACAACGACGGCGAGGGCGGCATCCTGGCGCTGATGTCGACCGTCGGGCTGAAGAAGAAGCGGCCGCTGATCGTGGCGCTTGGGCTGTTCGGGGCGGCGCTGATCTACGGCGACGGCGCGGTTACGCCCGCGATCTCGGTGCTGTCGGCCCTGGAAGGGCTCAAGACGGCGACGCCCGCCGTCGAGTCCTACGTGCTGCCCGCGGCTGCCGCGATCCTGTTCCTCCTGTTCGCCGCGCAGCCGCTCGGCACGGAGCGGATCGGCAAGGCGTTCGGGCCCGTCATGGTGGCGTGGTTCCTGGCGCTCGCGGCCCTGGGCCTGCGGGGGCTCGCGCACCATCCCGCCGTCCTGGCCGCGGTCAATCCCGCCTACGCGATCGCCTATCTCGTCGGCGCCGGCGGCAAGGGGTTCCTGGTACTCGGCGCGGTGTTCCTTTG
This sequence comes from uncultured Lichenihabitans sp., assembly GCA_964243405.1. Classification (GTDB taxonomy): domain Bacteria; phylum Pseudomonadota; class Alphaproteobacteria; order Rhizobiales; family Beijerinckiaceae; genus Lichenihabitans. The sequence goes on from CAXTFJ010000043.1 coordinate 12,997, forward strand.
CGCGACCGGGGCGGAGGCGCTCTACGCCGACATGGGCCATTTCGGGCGCAAGCCGATCCGGCTCGCCTGGCTGGCGATCGTGTTCCCGTGCCTGCTCATCAACTACGCGGGCCAGGCCGCGCTGGTGCTCGACGGCGCCTCGACCGCGACCAACATCTTCTACGAGCTCTGCCCCGCGCCCCTGCTGGTGCCGCTCGTTGTCCTGGCGACGCTCGCCACCGTGATCGCCAGCCAGGCGATCATCACCGGGGCCTTCTCGATGACGCGCCAGGCGATCCAGCTCGGCTGGCTGCCGCGCCTCGCGGTCAAGCAGACCTCGGCCGAGGGCTATGGCCAAATTTACGTGGGCGGCGTGAACTGGCTGCTGATGGCCGCCACCCTGGCCCTGACGCTCGGCTTCCGCAGCTCGGACAGGCTCGCCAGCGCCTACGGCATCGCGGTCTCGCTCACCATGCTGCTCACCACAGCACTCCTGTTCCTGGCGATGCGCGAGGTGCTGCGCTGGGGCGTGGTCGCGGCGGCGCTGGTGACCGCCCTGTTCTTCGTCGTGGACCTCACCTTTTTCAGCGCCAACCTGGTCAAGGTGCTGGACGGCGGCTACGTGCCGCTGCTGCTCGCCGCCCTGGTGTTCGGCACGATGGGCGTGTGGCACCTGGGGTCGAAGGCCGTGGCGCGCCGGCTGGAGCGCGACCTCGTGCCGGTCGCGGACTTCACCGCCCAGGCCGTGGCGCACGAGACCCCGCGCGTGCCGGGCACGGCCGTGTTCCTGACGCGGACCGACCGCGACGTGCCGCCCGCCATGGTCTGGCACCTGCAGCACAACCGCGCGCTTCACACGCAGCTCGTGGTGCTCACCGTCGACACGGCCCTCGTCCCCTGGACCGACGAGGCCGACCGCCTGTCGATCAAGCGCGTGGCGCCGAACTTCTGGCGGGGGGTGGCCAAGCACGGCTTCATGGAGCATGCGGACATCCCCGCCCTGCTGGAGACCGCGGACCACCAGGGCTGCACCATCGACCTGTCCGACGTCACCTTCTACGTGGGTCACGCGTCCATCACCCGCGCCGAGGCGGGCGACCGCCTGCCCTGGTGGCTGGAAGGACCCTACGCCTTCATGGAGCGCAACTCGCGCCACGGCGCCGAACTGCTGCGCCTGCCGCCCGAGCGAACGGTGGAGATCGGGCGGGAGGTGGCGATCTGACCATCGTGTTTCGGACGGAGCGGAACGTAGACCCAGGACGGACCGCTCACCCTGCCATCCAACCGCCGTCCACCAGGAGGCTCGTGCCCGTGACGTAGCTCGCCATGTCGCTCGCCAGGAACACGGCCGCCTTCGCGACGTCGTCCGGCTGCCCCAGCCGCGGCCAGGGCGTTCGGGCGTGCGAGTAGGCGAGGGACTCGGGCCGGGCCCCGTCGGCGCGGCCCGTCAGCACCTTTCCGGGCGCCAGCGCGTTGCAGACGATCAGGTCGCGCGCGTGGTCGGCCGCGACCTGCCGGGTCAGGTGGGCGACGGCGGCCTTGCTGACCCCGTAGGCGGGGTCGCCCGGGCAGGCCACTAGGCCGTGCTGCGACGCGAGGTTGACGATGCGCCCCCGTGCCTCGCCCAACGGCTCCTGCCGGAGCATCTGCCGCACGGCCGCCCGGCAGCCGAAGAACACGCCGTCGAGGTTGACGGCCATGACGCGCCGCCACTGCGCGTCGGTGGTCTCGACGAGGCCCGTGCCCGTGTAGGTCGCGGCGTTGTTGACCATCACGTCGAGCCGGCCGTGGCGCGCGACGGTCTCGTCGACCAGCGCGTCCACGGCGCCCGAATCCGACACGTCCGTATGCCGGAAGGTGCCGTGGCCCCCGGCCGCCTCGATCAGGTCGCGCGTCGGCGCGCCACCCTCGACCGGCGTGTCGCTCACGTCGGCGATCACCACCCGCGCGCCCTCCGCCGCGAACCGGAGCGCGATGGCCCGGCCCAGTCCCGAGCCCGCCCCCGTCACGATCGCGATCCTGTCCCGCAGCAGTCCCATGCGCGTTTCCTTCTACCCGATGACGGGCCTCGGGCGGGCGGGGACGAAACGGCCCCGGCCCGGTACGCCGAGCGTGCGGCCGTCGTCGACCACTACCTCCCCGCGGCTGATCGTGGTCGCAGGCCAGCCCTTGAGGCGCAGGCCCTCGTAGGGCGTGTAGCCCGTGCCGTCGTGCAGGGTCGCGGCGGTGACGGTGGTTTCCCGTCCGGCGTCCCACAGCACGAGGTCGGCATCCGCCCCCACGGCGAGCGCGCCCTTGCGCGGCGCCAGCCCGTGCAGGGTGGCCGGGGTACCGGACGACAGCGCCACGAACTGCGCGAGGCCCAGGCGGCCCTTGAGGTAGCCTTCGCTGAACAGCAGCGGCAGGCGGAGTTCCAGGCCCGGCAGGCCGTTGGCGATCTGGTCGAAGCGCGACGCGGGCCCGTGCCGCAGCTTGCCGTCCGGCCCGTCGAGGCGGGACGGCGAGTGGTCGGACGCGTAGACGGACACCAGCCCCTCGGCCATCGCGCCCCACAGGGCCTCCCGGTCGGCCTCAGCGCGGAGCGGCGGGCTGCAGATGAAACGGGCGCCGTCCAGCCCGTCGCGGTCGGTGTCGCGCTCCGTGAGCAGCAGGTAGTGCGGGCAGGTTTCCGCGTGGAGGCGGACCCCGCGCCGCCGCGCGCGGGCGACCTCCTCCAGTCCCTCGCGGCTCGACACGTGGACGATCAGCACCTCGGCGCCGCTGGCTTCCGCGAGGCACGCGACCCGGGCCACGGCGTCGCGCTCGGCCAGGGCGGGCCGCGACGCGCCGTGGAACCTGGGCGCGTGGCACCCGCGCGCCAGGAGGTCGCGCGTGGCGGCCGCCACGATGGCGTCGGTTTCGGCGTGGACCATCAGCAGGCCGCCGTGCGCGGCCGTGACGCGCATCACGTCCAGAATGGCGGCGTCGTCCAGCCTGAACCCTTCGTAGGTCGTGAAGACCTTGACCGACGCGTAGCCGCCGCGCACGAGGTCCGCCAGTTGCGCGAGTGCTCCGGGTGTCGCGGCCTGCACGACCGGGTGGATCGCGTAGTCCACCAGGGCTTCGCCCTCGGCTTTGCGCCGGTAGGCCGCGACGGTGCCGGCGAGGTCACGGCCCGCGTCCGCCATGGCGAAGGGCACGACCGTGGTCGTGCCGCCGTGGGCGGCGGCCAGCGTACCGCTGCGGAACGTGTCCGCGCAGGCGGCCCCGCCGTAGTGCGGCTGGTCCATATGGCAGTGCGCGTCCACGCCGCCCGGCAGCACGAGGCGGCCCGCGGCGTCGATCACCCGCTCCGCGTCCTCGATCCGCTCCGCGATCACCACGACCCGGCCGTCGCGGACGCCCACGTCCGCGATCCGGCCGGCGTCGTCGAGGCTGCCGCCTCGGACCGCGAGGTCGACGCGCGCCCGCGTCACGCGCCCGCACCCTCTGGGAAGGTTTGCAGCCAGAACCGCGCGATGTCGTCCCGCCGCATGAAGGCAGCCTCGGGCCGGGACTGCACGGCCTCGATGATGCCCGCCAGCGCCGCGGCCCGGTTGGGCTGGCCGGTCCAGCGCGCGTGGGTCGCGACCGTCATCATGCGGCCGCCCTCCTCCCGGGCCTCGGCGATGAGCACGTCGAGGGCGGCGCGGACGTTGTCGACGAAGTCCTGCGGCGTGGCGTAGCCGGGGCTCACCAGGTAGCGGCTGTCGTTGAGCGTCTTGGAATAGGGCACGATCAGCAGGCGTCCCGCCTCCGTCGGCACGAAATAGGGCAGGTCGTCGTTGCAGGGATCGGAATCGTAGAGGAAGCCGCCCTCCTCGGCGAGCAGGTCGCGCGTGTTGACGCTGGGGAAGGAGCGGCTGTTCCAGCCGATCGGGCGGCGGCCCAGCAGGTCGGCGAACAGCGCCACGGCGTCGCGGAGGTGGCGCCGCTCCTCGTCGCGCGTGAGCGTCCACTGCTCGGTCCAGCGCAGGCCGTGGCCCAGCAGGTCGTGCCCGGACTCGCGCAGCCACGCCGCCACCTCCGGGTTGCGCCGCAGCGCCTCGGCGCAGCCCGAGATGGTGGCGGACACGCCCGCGCGCTCCAGCAGGCGGGCGATGCGCCAGATGCCGACGCGGCTGCCGTATTCGAAATGCGTTTCCGTGCCGAGGTCGCGGATGCCGGGCGGTGCCGACAGGAAGTATTCGCCCCATCCGTCGCTCCGGTCGTCGCCCTCGTAGACCGAATATTCGGAGCCTTCCTCGTAGCAGACCACCAGGTTGACGGCGACGAGGTGCCCGCCCGGCCAGGTGACGCGGGGTGGCCGCCGGCCGTAGCCCACGAAGTCGCGCGGGGGACCCTGGCGGTGCGGGGGGATCATGGAACGCTTTCGGGAAGGTGACGAACGTGACGCACATCTAGAAGAGATCCGGACGGGACGGAACCGGAGTTCCCCGCGGCCGATGCCTGGTTAGGGCGGGCGGCGGATGCAACGCCTCACCTGTCGTCCCGGGCAGGGCGTAGCGCAGATCTGGAACCCATCCGCGCGAGGTCCATCGGGTTCCGGCTCAAGGGCCGGGACGACCATATCCAGCGCTCACCCCGTCCGGCGCGGCAGGCTCACGGGATCGCTTTCCAATAGGCCGAACAGGATGTGGTCCTGCCAGCGGCCGTTGATGCGCAGGTAGGAGCGCGCCACGCCCTCGCGGGTGAAGCCGACGCGCTCGAGAACCTGGATCGAGGCCGCGTTGTGCAGAAGGCAGGCGGCCTCGAGACGGTGCAGGCGCAGCGTCCCGAAGGAGAAGTGCGCGGCGGCGCGGACGGCGCGGCTCATGTAGCCGCGGCCCGCGTGCGGCTGGCCCATCCAGTAGCCGAGCGTCGCGGTCTGCGACACGCCGCGGCGCACTTGGCCCACCGTCAGGCCGCCCACCAGCGTGTCGTCGTCGCGGAAGATCAGGAAGGGGTAGGCCTCGTCCTTCTCGATCTCCTCGGCCTGGGCCCGCACGCGGCGGCGGAAGGCCGCGCGGGTGAGGTCGTCGGACGGCCAGATCGGCTCCCACGGCGTCAGGAAGCCGCGGCTGCGCTCCCGCAGGGAGGCCCACTGGTCGAAGTCGCGCATCTCGGCCGGGCGCAGCAGGACGCCGTCGCCGCGCAGGACGGTCGACGGCTCGTGCGGCTGGGAGACGCGGAACAGCGCCACGGACGTCAGGGCCGCCCGGCGCCGCCGAGCATCGCCCGGACGCGGTCGGGGGAGGGGACGCCCTTCACCGGACCCACGGAGGCGACCGTGGGCGCGCCGCCCAGCAGCCGCCGGCCCGCGCGCCGCGCGTCGGCGACGCCGATCGCGTCGATCCGGGCGATCACCTCCTCGCGCGGGATGATGCGCCCGAAGGCCATGTGCTGGCGGGCGATCTGCTCGGCCCGCGCGGCCGACGATTCCAGCGCGACCAGGACCGAGACCTTGAGCTGCGCCTTCGCGCGCTCGACCTCCTCGTCGGTCAGCGTTTCCGTCGCGTCGGCCAGGCAGGCGAGCGACACCGGCACGAGCTCCGCGAGGTGCCTGGGCGCGGTCGCGGCGTAGAAGCCGAACAGGCCCGTATCCGCGTAGGCCCAGTCGAACGTGTAGATCGTGTAGGCGAGCCCGCGCACTTCCCGTACGTCCTGGAACAGGCGGGACGACATGCCCCCGCCCGCCGCGTGCGAGAAGACGTGGGCGGCGTAGTGGTCGGGGTCGTGGAACGACGGGCCCTCGAAGCCGATCGCGACGTGCGCCTGCTCGAGCTTGCGCCGCACCTTGGCCTCCCCGCCCCGGTAGGCGGCGGCCGAGGCTTCCGATCCCGCCCGGGCCGGCAGCATGCCGAACAGCCGGTCGGCCTCGTCCACCAATCGAGCGTGGTCGAGGGCGCCGGCCGCGGCCATCACCATGGCGTCCGGACGATAGTGGGCGCCGAGATAGGACGAGATCGCGTCGCGGTCGAAGGCCGAAACGCCCTCGGGCGTGCCGAGGATCGGCCGGCCGATCGGCTGGTCGGGATAGGCGGTGGCGGTCAGCACCTCGAAGATCAGGTCGTCGGGCGTGTCCTCGGCAGCCCCGATCTCCTGCAGCACGACGTTCTTCTCGCGCGCGATCTCGTCGGGCTCGAAGGCGCTGTCGGTGAGAATGTCGGCCAGGATGTCGAGCGCGAGGCCGGTGTCCTCCGCCAGCACCCGGGCGTAGTAGGCGGTCTGCTCGGTGGAGGTCGCGGCGTTGAGGTCGCCCCCCGCGGTCTCGATCTCCTCGGCGATGCGCCGGGCCGAGCGCCGCCGCGTGCCCTTGAAGGCCATGTGCTCGAGGAAGTGCGACAGTCCGTGCTCGGGCAACGCCTCGTGCCGCGAGCCCACGCCGACCCAGATGCCGAGCGAGGTGGTTTCCAGCTGCGGCATGGCGTCGGTGATGACGCGCAGGCCGTTGGGCAGCGTCGTGATGTCGACGCTCATGCGGCGACCGCCGCGGCGCGGGTGCGCTCGGTGATGAATCGCTCCACCGCGCCCACGTCATTGGGCAGCGGGTGGAGGCGTTCGGGCGCGTCCATCAGCCGGCCCAGGTGCTCGGGAAGCGCGGGGTGGCGGCCGGTGGCGCGGGCGACGGCCTCGGGGAACTTGGCCGGGTGGGCGGTGCCGAGCGCCACGACCGGCGTGGCGGGGTCGCGCGCCAGCGCCTCGCGCGCGGCCGCGACGCCCACCGCCGTGTGGGGGTCGAGGATGTGGCCGGTGGCGCGGTAGGTCCGCGTCATCTCGGCCTGGGTGCCGGCCTCGTCCACGCGCGTCGAATCGAACTCGGCCCTGACGGTGCGCAGCGGCGCGTCCGCCAGCGTGAAGCGCCCGGATTGGGCGAGGCCGCCCATCAGCGCGCGCACGGCCGCGGCGTCGCGCCCGTAAGCGTCGAACAGCAGCCGCTCGAAATTGGACGACACCTGGATGTCCATGGAGGGCGATTGCGTGGGCCGCACCCGCTCGGTCGCGTAGGTGCCGGTCTCCAAGCAGCGGTGGAGGATGTCGTTCTCGTTGGTGGCGACCACCAGCCGACCGACCGGCAGGCCCATGGCCTTGGCGTAGCGGCCCGCGAGCACGTCGCCGAAGTTCCCCGTGGGCACCGCGAAGCTGACCGGCCGGTGCGGCGCGCCGAGCGCGGCACCCGCCGCGAAATAATAGGGGATCTGGGCCACGATCCGCGCCCAGTTGATCGAGTTGACGCCCGACAACCCGACCCGATCGCGAAAGGCGTGGTGGTTGAACAGCGCCTTCACGATCCCCTGGCAGTCGTCGAAGGTGCCGTCGAGCGCGATCGTGTGGACGTTGGCGTCGGGCAGCGTCGTCATCTGCCGGCGCTGCACGTCCGACACGCGCCCGTTCGGGTAGAGGATGAACACGTCGACCCGGTCGAGGCCGCGGAAGGCCTCCACCGCGGCGGCGCCCGTGTCGCCCGAGGTCGCGCCCACGACGGTGGCGCGCCGGCCGGAGGTCTTCAGGGCCGCGTCCATCATGCGGCCGAGGAGCTGCATGGCCACGTCCTTGAAGGCCAGGGTCGGGCCGTGAAAGAGTTCCAGCACGAACAGGTTGGTGCCGAGCTGGACGAGCGGCACGGTGGCGGGATGGCGGAAGGGTGCGGCCGCGTCCGCGATCATGCGGGACAGGTCGCCGCGGGGGAAGGCGCCCTCGGCATAGGGGCCGATCACCGCCTCGGCCACCGCCGCGTAGGGTTTTCCCGCGAAGCCCGCGATCCTGGCCGCGTCGAGCACGGGGACGCGGTCGGGCACGTAGAGGCCCCCGTCCCGCGCGAGTCCCGCCAGCAGCGCCTCGGTGAAGTCGGCGGGCGGCGTCCCGCCCCGGGTCGAGATGTAGTGCAAGGCAACCCCACGTCCGGCCGGATGCCGGACCTGTCGTGAACGGAGCCGACCCTTATCACGCCCGCGGGGAATGCGACATCCGCCACGCGAAGGCCGCGTAGACCAGCAGCAGGCCGCCCGCCAAGCCGAACCAGGTGAGCGCGTAGGACAGGTGGTTGTTGGGCAGCGACAGCACCGTCTCGCCGCCCTGCGGCAACCCGCCCGGGATGGCCGAGGCGTCCGCGTCGATCGAGAAGGGGGCCGCGCGGGTGAGCCCCAGCGCCACGGCGACCGAGGCGGGGTCGCGCGTGAACCACAGCCGCGCCTTCGGGTCGTCGGCGGGCGTGAACAGGTTGCGACCCTCGGGCTCGCGCATCAGGCCCGTGACGGTCACCGGGCCCTCGACCTGGCCCGCCGCGCGCGTCGCGGGGTCGGTGCGATCCTCGGGCACGAAGCCCCGGTCGACGATCACGACCGCGCCCGACGGCAGGCGCAGGGGCGTCAGGATCAGGTCGCCCAGGCCGTGGAAGGGACCGCGCGCTTCCTCCAGCGGGCGGAACAGGCGCACCTCGCCCGCGTGGTCGAACGTGCCCTGCACACTCACGTGGCGGTAGGCGTAGTCGGCCGGGGACAGGCCGGGCCAATCCGCTTCGGACGGCAGGGGCACGGGCGGCGCGGTGGTGCGCGCCTCGATGGTGGCGATCAGTCCGAGCTTCCAGTCGAGGCGGCGCAACTGCCACAGCCCGAGCCCGACCAGGAGCGCGAAGGCGATCAACGTCGCGACCGTCGGCCAGAGCAGGCCGCGCCGCCGGCCCGGCAGGGTCGTCGCGGTGGCGGCCGTCACGGGCCGAGCCGCCCCTGCTCCGCCCGGTTGCGGTACTGCAGGGCGATCAGCACGCCCTTCAGAGGCCGCAGGATGCCGAGGCAGACCACGAGGGTGAGCGGCAGGAAGATGCCGAACAGCACGGCGAGCGGCGGGTCGTAGGCGACGTCGGTCCAGAGCGCCAGCCCGACCACGACCGCGCCCGCGATCAGCGTCACGAACACGGCCGGACCGTCGCCCGCGGACGCGAAGCCGTAGTCGAGGCCGCACACCTCGCAGGCGGGCGCGAGGTCGATGAAGCCGTGGAACAGCCGGCCCTCGCCGCAGCGGGGACAGCGGCCGCGCAGGCCCGCCGGGACGGGAGCGGCGGTCGGGACATCGGACTCGAAACGCATGACCAGGTCCGTGAAACGCGAAGGCCCGGGAGCGCGATGCCCCCGGGCCTGTCTAAAGCTGAGCTCTACGAAAGTCGCCTCAGTGGACGGCTTCCGTGGCGGCGCCCCAGGAGCCCCACACGTAGATGCAGGCGAACAGGAAGAGCCAGACCACGTCCACGAAGTGCCAGTACCAGGCCGCGAACTCGAAACCTAAGTGCTGCCGCGTGGTGAACTGGCCCACGAAGACCCGGATCAGGCAGGCGAACAGGAAGATGGTGCCGATCAGCACGTGGAAGCCGTGAAACCCCGTCGCCATGAAGAAGGTGGCGCCGAAGATGTTGCCCGAGAACTGGAAGTCCGCGTGCGCGTATTCGGTGGCCTGGACGAAGGTGAACAGCCCGCCCAGCAGCACGGTGAGAATCAGGCCGAACTTGAGGTTGTTGCGCTCGTTGTGCAGCAGCGCGTGGTGCGCCCAGGTGACCGTCGTGCCCGAGGTGAGCAGGATCAGCGAGTTGAACAGCGGCAGGTGCCAGGGGTCGAAGGGCTCGATGCCCTTGGGCGGCCAGTGTCCGCCGGTGAACTGGGTTCGCAGGTATTCGATGCCCTCGTTGGGGTAGAGCGCCACGTCGAAATAGGCCCAGAACCAGGCCACGAAGAACATCACCTCGGAGGCGATGAACAGGATCATGCCGTAGCGGTGGCTCATCTGCACGACGCGGGTGTGGTCGCCGTGCTGCGCCTCGTTCACCACGTCGGTCCACCACGACACCATGGTGTAGATGATGCCTAAGGCACCCGCGCCGAACACGTAGGGGCCCACCTGGGCATGCTTCATCCAGGTGATGCCGCCGATCGCCATGATGAAGGCGCACACCGAGCCGAACAGCGGCCACGGGCTCGGGTTGACGAGATGGTAGTCGTGGTTCGGCTTGGCGTGGCCGTCAGCCATGTCGGGTGTTCCCAGAGGGAGGCCGCCCGCGGCGCGGGAACAGACCTCATGTTTCCGATCGCTTGTGCCCCGCTACGGCGGAACCCGTCAAGGTCGCGCTCGCCGCAGTGCGGTTAGGGAGATGATTGCGGTTCGGTCAGATTCCGCGGGCCTACGACCGGGATGGACAGCCGCTTCCGGGTCAGGATCCATCCTCGTCGCCGACGGGCTGGATGGCTTCGCTCCGCTCGCAAAGACGCCGAGGGAATTGGAAGCTCCGAAGAGGTGAAGTCGCGGGCAACCGCCAAGTCGCCACGATGTGTGAACGGAGTAGCAGAGAAGCGGAGACCCGGGACGACATGGAATGAGCTTGTCGGGAGCAACTGACCCGGACCTCTATCACCCGCTCTGCAAAGCTCCATTTTCAGCGACCGCGGGAGAGACGGCCTGAGCCCCCCGCGCCGGCATCCGCCGGTACACGTAGTCGATCGGCCCCTCCGCGACCGGCTGCACGCCCTCGGCCGCGGCGATCGCCGCCACGCGGTCGTGCAGCGGCGACAGCACGCAGACGGGGTCGGTCGCGGCGGCTTCGCCCGCGAGCGCGAGCGCCTGGCAGCGGCAGCCGCCCCAATCCACCTCCTTGCGCGAACAGGACCGGCAAGGCTCCCGCATCCAGTCCGTGCCGCGGTAGGCGTTGAAGGCGGGCGAGTCGCGCCAGATCTCGGCCAGGCCCTGCGTCACCACCGAGGGGAACGCCAGGCCCGGGATCGTTTCGGCGGCGTGGCAGGGCAGCACGCGACCGGTGGGCGTCACGTTCATGGAGCGCCGCGCCCAGCCCCCCATGCAGGCCTTGGGGTAGCGCGCGTGGTAGTCGGGCGCCACGTGGTCGATCACGATGGTGCCCCTGTGGACCTCCTTCAGGCGCTCGATCTCCGCGATGGCGCACTCCGCGTCCGACCGCGACGGCATCAGCGCCGCGCGGTTAGAGAAGGCCCACCCGTAGTATTGCGTGTGCGCGATCTCGACCCGGCGGGCGCCGAGCGCGATCGCCAGTTCCACCATGGCGCCCGCGCGATCGACGTTGGCGCGGTGGATGACGGCGTTCACGGTGAGGGGCAGGCCGGCCGCCGTCACCAGAGCCGCGGCGTCCCGCTTGCGCGCGAAGGCGCCCGAATAGCCCGCGATGCGGTCGGCCGATCCCGCCTCGGCATCCTGGATCGACAGCTGGACGTGGTCGAGCCCGGCCCCGGCCAGCCGGTCCATCACGGCGGCCGTGAGCCCCACGCCCGAGGTGATCAGGTTGGTGTAGAGGCCATGGTGTGCGCAGGCCGCCACGAGGTCGGTGATGTCACGCCGGGCCAGCGGCTCGCCGCCCGACAGGTGGACATGGAGCACGCCGAGGGCCGCGGCCTCCGCGAATACCCGCGTCCAGGTCGCGGTATCGAGTTCGCCCGCCCTGGCGTCGAGTTCCAGCGGGTTGGAGCAGTAGGGGCAGCCGAGCGGACAGCGGTGGGTGAGTTCCGCCAGCAGCCCGATCGGCGCGGGGAGCGCGGGCGCCGTCACAGGTCCACCACCCGCTTGGCCGCGAGGTCGGCCAGCATCGCGCGCACGTCCGCGTCGATGCGGGCACGGTCGGCCGTGAAGGTTTGGGCGAGGTCGTCCACGATGGCGTCGAGCGTGGCCTCTCCGGTGCAGCGCTTGAGAACCTCCACCGCGACCGCGTCGGGCTTGAGGATGCGCTCGGGGGCGAGCAGCGTCCATTCGTCCCGCACCGCGTCGTGGCGCAGGCGCACGCCGCGCGGCAGGCGCGGGCGGCTGCCGGGCTCGATCGCGCTCACGCGGCCCGCTCCGCGGCATCCGCCTCGGGCCGCCACGCGCCGGGCGGCGCGGCCCCCTCGACGTAGGCGGTCCACAGCCCGTCGAGCTGCACCCACAGCACGTCGCATTTGAAGGTGAGCGCCGCCATCACGGCGCGCTGGGCCTCGGGCGTGCGGGCTTCGCGCGTCACGTAATCGAGCGCGAACGTGCTGTCGCGCTGCGCCTGCTCGGGCCGGGCGGTGAAATAGGCCAGCGTGTCGCGGCTCACGAAGGGATAGTGGGCCAGCATGCCTGACACGCGCTCGCCGATGATCTGCGGCGAGAACAGTTCGGTGAGCGAGGACGCCACCGCCTCCAGCAGCGTCCGCGTGCGACAGAACTCGACGTAGGCCTCCACGGCGAAGCGGGTGGCGGGCAGGATAAGCCGCGCGGAGGTGACGTCGCGCCGGTCGAGGCCCAGGCCGTCGCAGAGCCGCAACCAGCGCTCGACGCCGCCCTCGCCCTCGGCCGCACCGTCGTGGTCCTCGATCCGCTTGCGCCATTCGCGCCGCAGCGCCGGGTCGACCATGCGGGTGAGCACGGTCGCGTCCTTGATGGGGATCATTGACTGGTAATAGTAGCGGTTGAGCGCCCAGGCCCGCACCTCCGCCAAGCTGCACCGCCCGCCATGCAGCCGCGCGTGAAAACGGTGGCGGTTATGGTAGCGTTCGGCCCCGATCCGGCGCAGCGCGGCCTCAAAGGCGGCCGGCTCCAGTAAGCCGTCCTGCGGGGCGTCGCCCGGCGCAGTGGGCCCGGTGAAGGTCATAGGGCGAACTCCATCCCGTCGCGGGCGACCTGCCAACCGGCCGCCTCGATCCACCCCCGTTCGGCCGACCCATCGACCAGCACGGGATTGGTGTTGTTGACGTGGATGTAAACCTTCGCGCCCGCTTGAACAGGGGCGAGGGCGCGCAGCGAGCCGCCGTCGCCGCCGATCGGCAGGTGCCCCATGCGCGCGGCCGTCTTGGGCGACAGGCCGAGGGCGGGCATTTCGTCATCCGTGAAGGTGGTGCCGTCGAACAGCAGCAGGTCGCAGCCCTGGAGGCGCGCGAGCAGCGCGGGCGTGACCGCCGCGCAGCCGGGGACGTAGAGGATGCGCTTGCCGCCACCCGCGATCTCCACCCCCACGGTGGCTTCCGTTTCGGTGCCCAGGGCGACCTGCTCGGTTTCGCGGTAGAGCGGCACCTTGCCGGGCACCGCGAAGGGCGTGACCGCGAAGCCGAGACCCGCGTCGACCGTCTCCCCCAGGGTCACGGGCACGCGCCGGACCGCGGCCGGGTTCAGCACGTCGAACATTGTGCCGGGCGCCACCTGGTCCAGCGTGGCCTGCGTGGCGTAGAGCGTGAAAGGCTGGTTCTCGCGCAGGGACAGCAGACCCGCGACGTGGTCGACGTCGCCGTTGGTCAGGAACACGGCCGCGATCGGCGAATGACGCAACCCCTCGGCCGGGTGCAGGGCGGGGTTGGCGAGGATCTGCTGGCGCAGGTCGGGCGAGGCGTTGAACAGCATCCACCGCCGGCCATCGACCGTGACCGCGACGCTCGACTGCGTCCGCGGTTCGACCAGGGGGCTCCCGCTCCAGGCCAGCGCACAGGTCGGACAGCGGCAGTTCCACTGGGGAAAGCCGCCGCCCGCCGCCGAGCCAAGAACGAGAAGGCGCAACTTGGGACCGTTCCGAGACCGGTGAACCGGCCGCGGTCAGGCGTCGAGGGGCCTCAGAGCGAGGCCGACTCGTAGCTCGTGACTTCCATGCCGATGGTCACTTCGGTCACGACGGGGGTTGTCCAGGCCATGTTTCTCTCCTCGATGTCCGGCGGCTTGTCGCCGCTTCGCGACGGCGTGGTAACGCTGTCATTTCGGAGAATAATCCTTCGAAACGGGTTTGACCACTGCCGGCGCGGCAAGTCAGGCCTCGTGCCCGGGCGGAACGCGGGCGGCGATCGGCCCCGGTCGGCGCCTCGCCCCGGCGGTGGTCCAACCCGTGCCCGGTGCCGCCTGCCGACATTGCGCAAATCCGCAAGCCGCTTAGGATCGTGGTCGGTTGCGCGTCCGTTGAAGCGCCGTCGCGCGCGGGCGGAGTCCTGCGCGGGCGAGGAGGCGGTGGGGTCGGATGCGCGTGAGGGCCTGGATGATGGTGGTCGCGGCCCTGTGCGGCGCGGGTCCGGCGGCCGCCGCGACGCCCGCCCCCGTGGCGGCCGACCATGCCATGGTGGTGTCGGCCCAGCGGATCGCCAGCCAGGTCGGCGCCAACGTGCTGAAGGCGGGCGGCACCGTGGTGGACGCCGCCGTGGCGGTGGGCTACGCGCTGGCCGTCGTCTACCCGGCCGCCGGCAACCTGGGCGGCGGCGGCTTCATGACGATCCGCTTCGCGGACGGTCGCACCACCTTCCTCGACTTCCGCGAGAAGGCCCCCGCGGCCGCCACCGCCACCATGTTCCTGGACGAGCACGGCGCCGTGGTGCCGGGGCGCTCCACGGCGTCGTGGTTCGCGGTGGGCGTGCCGGGCAGCGTGGCGGGGCTCGAGGCCGCGCGCACCCGCTACGGCACCATGTCGCGCGAGGCGCTGATCGCCCCGGCCCTGGCGCTCGCCCGCGACGGCTTCGTGCTGGGCGACGGCGACGTGGCCCTGCTCCACCTCGCCCTGCCCGACCTCGCCAGGGACGGTCCAGCCGCCGCGATCTTCCTGCCGGGCGGTGTGGCACCCGCGGCGGGCGACCGGCTGCGGCAACCGCAGCTCGCCGAAACGCTCGCCACCCTCAGCCGCGACGGGCCGGGCGCCATCTACGGCGGCCCGATCGGGGAGCGCATCGCCGCCGCGGTGCGGGACGGCGGCGGCCTGCTCGCGGCCAAGGACATCGCCGACTACCGCGTGCGCGAGTTCCCCACCGTGCGCTGCAGCTACCGCGGCTACCAGATCGACTCCGCGCCGCCGCCGAGCTCGGGTGGCACGACGCTGTGCGAGATGCTCAACATCCTGGAAGGTTTCGACCTGTCGGCCCTGGGATTCCACTCGGCCGCCGAGGTCCGCGCCGTGGCGGAGGCCGCGCGCGACGCCTACCGCGACCGCAACGTCGAGCTGGGCGATCCGGACTTCACCCGCAACCCGCTCGCCCGCCTGCTCGACAAGGGCTACGCGGCCCGGTTGCGCGCCGCGATCCCTCCCGAGGGGCCGGGCCAGGTGCCGCCCCTCCAGGCCACCGCGACCGAGGGGCAGCAGACCACGCACTACTCGGTCGCCGACGCGGCCGGCAACGCGGTGTCGGTCACCACCACGCTGAACTCCTGGTTCGGGCTGCGGCGCGTGGCGGGCGACACGGGCATCCTGCTCAACAACGAGATGGACGACTTCACCGCCCGGCCGGGCACGGCCAACCAGTTCGGCCTCGTGCAGGGCGGCACCAATTCGGTCGCGCCCGGCAAGACGCCGCTCAGCTCCATGAGCCCCACAGTGGTGAGCCGCGACGGGCACCTCGTCCTGGTGATCGGCAGCCCGGGCGGCTCGCGCATCATCACCACCGTCGCGCAGGTGATCGTCGACCTGGTGGACCACGGCATGACGCTGTCGGACGCGGTGGACGCGCCCCGCTTCCATTTCCAAGGCCTGCCGGACGTGATCGAGGCGGAGCCCTTCGCGCTGTCGCCCGACACCAGGCAGGCCCTGACCCGCCAGGGCTACACGCTGCGCGACGCCGCGCCGTGGAGCATGGCGGAGGCCATCCTGGCGGGCGGGCCCGCGCTGTCCACCGCGCCCGTCGCGGGCCACGCGCTGGAGATCCCCGACACGGGGCCGCTCCACGCGCTCTACGGCGCCGCCGACGACCGCGGGCGGACCGGCGCCGCGGTCGGGAACTGAGCCGGTGCGGAACGGGCCCGCGCCCCACCGCATGGAACCCATCGCGGTGCTGCCGACCTTCTTCAAGCTCGGCGGCAAGCGCGTCCTGCTGGCGGGCGGCGGCGAGCCCGCCGCGTGGAAGGCGGAACTGCTGTCGGCCGCGGGGGCGGCCGTGGACGTCTTGGCGTCCGATCCCTGCCCCGGCCTGCTCGCGCTGGCGGAAGCGCCGCCGGACGGGACCGTGACCCTGGTGCGGCGCCCCTGGGCCGAGGACGACCTGCGGGGCGCGGCCCTGGCGATCGGCGCCATCGAGGGTGAGGAGGAAGCAGTCCGCTTCCGGGCCGCGGCGCGGCGGCACGGCGTGCCCGTCAACGTCATCGACAGGCCCGCGTTCTGCGACTTCCAGTTCGGCACGGTGGTGAGCCGGTCGCCGCTGGTGGTGGGCATCTCGACGGACGGCGCCGCGCCCGTGTTCGGCCAGGCGGTCCGCACCCGGATCGAAGCGGTGCTGCCGCAGGGCCTCAAGGCCTGGGCGGAGGCCGCGCGCGATTGGCGCCCGGCCGTGGGGGCGCTGAACCTCGATTTTCGGGCGCGCCGCCGCTTCTGGGAGGTGTTCGCGGCGCGGGCCTTCGCGGGGACCGAGCCGGCCGCGGCCGACCGGGACGCGTGCCTCGCCGAAGCCCTCGCCGAACGGGACGGCCCCCGCGCGTGCCGGGTCACGCTGGTGGGCGCGGGGCCGGGTGACCCCGACGCGCTGACGCTCGGCGCGGTCGGCGCGCTGCAGGCCGCCGACGTCGTGCTGCACGGGCCGGATGTGGCCCCCGTTGTCGTGGGCTTCGCGCGCCGCGAGGCCGAGAAGCTCGTCGCGACCGGCGAGGATGCCGCGGCCCTGGTGGCCCCGCTCGTCGCTGCGGGGCGGCGAATCGCCTGGCTCGACGCCGGCGACCCCGGCCTCTGTCTGCGCTGGCGGAACCGCGCCCGCGTGCTCGCGACCCTGCCCGTGGTACTCGCCACCGCACCGGGCTCCGGGCTCTGCCCGGCCTGTTCGCCGGACTGCCCGGCGTGGCGGAGCGGATCGGCGCGCGAAAATTTCCTCGCCACCTCACAAACGGCCTGACAGGGCCGCCGCGCCGGTCAGGGCGCGGCCGTCGAAGCCGCCCCGAACTGGGCCAGGTAGCGCGGGTTGGCGGAGGCAAGCGGCAGGAGCGTGAAAAGGTCCACGGTGCCGAACGCGTAGTCCACGGAGGCTTCCGGCGAAAAGGTCCCGCCGGCGCGCACGTAGGCCTTCATGAGCGGCGGGAGCGTGCCCAGCGCGGTGCGGGGATCGAAGCTGTCGGGATCGAGCCAGTCCATCCGGGCGCCGCGGGACGGCACCGGCGTCACCTGCCAGGTGGCGGGCGACCGGGCGTGGTGGAACGCGAAGCTGAGCGGCACGGCCAGCAGGTCGGCCCGCGTCCCGGTCAGGCTGGAGCAGCCGATCAGCACGTCGCTGCCGTGATGGGCGGCGTAGAGGCCGACCCCCTGCCAGCGCAGGTCGATGATGCGCCGTCCGCGGTAGGCGGGATCGACGCAGGACCGCCCGAGCTCGAGGAAGCGCGTGCCCGGATGCCGGGCGAACAGTGGGTCGAGGACGAATTCCGTCTCGCTGTAGAACCCGTCCCCCGAAGCCGCGACGTCGCCGCGCAGGAGGCGGGTCGTGCCGACGACCCGGGGCTTGCCCGTTGCGCCGGCCGCGGCGCGGTCGATCACGAACAGGTGGTCGCAAGCGCGGTCGAACGGGCACTTGTCACGCCCGAGCGCGGCCTTGTAGGCGTCGGGTACGGCATCGCCGTGCGTGTAGAACACGTCGTAGCGCAGCCGTTGCACCCGGCGGATCTCCGCCCGCGTGGTCGCCAGATGCAGTTCCAGCGATCCCGTCCGCGCCAGCACGGGCGGCAGTCCCCCGAGGTCGCGGACGAGGCGCGGGAGCTTGCTCCGGCCCCGCCGCTCGACGGGCCTCGCCCGCGCGATGTCAAGGATGCCGCCCTGGTCCATGTCGTCGCCCCGGTACCCTGCCCGGCGCCGGGTTAGGACGAGTCCGCGAAGGAACGGTGACAGCGCGACGAAGCCTTTGTCACACGGCTGTATGAGGCGATCGGCTACGCGGGCGCCGGGAAGTGGAGCGGACCGGCCCGGCCGGTTGGACGCGGATCGCGGCGGGGGACGAGGCCGTGGTGCACCGCGGCTGGGCCTGGATGAAATGGGGAAATCGTTGGCCAGTCTGCGCGTCCTGCTGATCGCCGTCGCGATGGTCTTCTTCATGGCCCTCTCCCTGCCGGCCCGCGTGCTCTGCCGCCCCGGCTCGCGGGGCGCGCACGCGCTCGCTTGGCTGTTCTGCCGCACGCTGCTGCTGGTGCTGCGCGTGCGGGTCGAGGCGGTGGGATCGCCCGGAGGTGCGGGGCGGCTGGTCGTCGCCAACCACGTGTCCTGGCTCGACGTCCTCGTGCTCGGCAGCCGGGAGCCGCTGTGCTTCCTCGCCAAGCGGGAAGTGGGCACGTGGCCCGTGATCGGTGGGTTCGCGCGCCTCCAAGGCTGCGTGTTCCTCGATCGGCGTCGGCGGCGGGCGCTTCCCGGCGCCAATGCCGCCATCGCGGATCGCCTGCGGACCGGGGGCACGGTCGCGCTGTTCCCGGAAGGGACGACCTTCGACGGCACGCGGCGCGGCCGGTTCCACACCTCGCTGCTCGCCTGCCTCCGCGACCGCCTCGCCCGGGACCCCGGGCTTTCGACCTGCACGGTGCAGGCGGCGGCCCTCGTCTATTCCGACCCGGCCGCGGCCTGGATCGGCGACGCGAGCCTGCTACCGCACCTGTGGGGTCTCGCCCAGCGTGCCCCCGTCACCTGCGTCCTGTCCTACGGCCAGGTGGTCCACGTCCCGCGAGGCTACGACCGCAAGATTTTAGGGCAAAGGCTCGCCCGCGAGGTCGAT
Source organism: uncultured Lichenihabitans sp. (assembly GCA_964243405.1). GTDB lineage: Bacteria > Pseudomonadota > Alphaproteobacteria > Rhizobiales > Beijerinckiaceae > Lichenihabitans. Next base: position 31,626 of record CAXTFJ010000043.1, read on the forward strand.
GTGCTTGCCTCGGTCGGCTGGTCAAAGCTCCTGCCCGGCCCGGTGCTAGCCCGAGTCTCGAACACCTCCGCCGCCTCGAATTGACCCGACTGCCCATTCATGGTCACTGCCCGGACGCCCGAGGCGTCGCCCTTCCACGCTCCCGAGACCTCCTTGACCGAACGCTACAACGCCCGCGAGTCCGAGCCGCACTGGCAGGCGGTCTGGGCTGCCCAGGACACCTTCCGGGCCCGCAACGACGACCCGCGGCAGAAATACTACGTGCTCGAGATGTTCCCCTATCCCTCGGGGCGCATCCACATGGGGCACGTGCGCAATTACGCGATGGGCGACGTGGTGGCCCGCTACAGGCGCGCCAAGGGCTTCAACGTGCTCCACCCCATGGGGTGGGACGCCTTCGGCATGCCGGCCGAGAACGCCGCGATGCAGAACCGGTCGCATCCCGCCGCCTGGACCTACGCCAACATCGCCGCCATGCGCGGCCAGCTGAAAAGCATGGGCCTGTCGCTCGACTGGGCGCGCGAGTTCGCGACCTGCGATCCCGACTATTACAAGCACCAGCAGCGCATGTTCCTGGAGTTCCTGAAGGCGGGGCTCGTGGACCGGCGCCAGTCCAAGGTGAACTGGGACCCGGTGGACAACACCGTGCTCGCCAACGAGCAGGTGATCGACGGCCGCGGCTGGCGCTCGGGCGCGCCCGTCGAGCTGCGCGAGCTCACCCAGTGGTTCTTCAAGATCACCGCCTTCGCGCCCGACCTGCTCGACGCGCTCGACCGGCTGGACGGCTGGCCCGAGAAGGTGCGCGTCATGCAGCGCAACTGGATCGGCCGCTCGGAAGGGCTGCGGTTCCGCTTCGGCCTGGTGGGCGCGCCGGACGGCTTCACCGCGCTCGACGTGTTCACCACGCGGCCCGACACGATGTTCGGGCCGACGTTCGCGGCGATCGCGCCCGACCACCCGCTCGCCAAGGCGCTCGGGGCCCGCGACCCCGCCGTGGCGGCCTTCTGCGAGGAGTGCTTGCGGACGGGTACGTCCGAGGGGGCGTTGGAGAAGGCCGAGAAGCTCGGGCTCGACACCGGCGTCGAAGTCACCCACCCCGCCGACCCAGCCTGGCGCCTGCCGCTCTACATCGCCAATTTCGTGCTGATGAGCTACGGCACCGGCGCGATCTTCGGCTGCCCGGCGCACGACCAGCGCGACCTCGACTTCGCGCGCAAATACGGCCTGCCCGTGCTCGACGTGTTCGTGGCCCTCGACGACGACACCCCGGTGGGCGACGTGGCCTTCGTGCCGCCCAAGGAGCAGACCGTGCGCTACGTGCGCTGGCTGGGCGAGCCCGGAACCGTGCTGACGTGCAAGGCCGCCATGGAGGCGACGCTCAAGGCCTTCGTGGCGAACGGCTGGGGCGAGGCGCGCACCCAGTACCGGCTGCGCGACTGGGGCATTTCGCGGCAGCGCTACTGGGGATGCCCGATCCCGGTGGTCCACTGCGACGCGTGCGGCACCGTTCCGGTCCCCGCGGCCGACCTGCCCGTGACGCTGCCCGACGACGCGTGCCTCGACGAGCCCGGCGGCCCGCTCGACCTGCACCCGACCTGGCGCAACGTCGCCTGCCCGCAGTGCGGCGCCCCCGCGCGGCGGGAAACCGACACGATGGACACGTTCGTCGACTCGTCGTGGTATTTCGCGCGCTTCACCGACCCGTGGAACGAGACGAGCCCCACGACGCCCGGCGTGGTCGACCGCTTCATGCCGGTGGACCAGTAT
>CAXTFJ010000044.1:0-33273 GCA_964243405.1 uncultured Lichenihabitans sp.
GGCGCAACCTCGGCCTTGCCGGGCGTGGGAGCCGCAACGCCCGGGGCGGCCGGAGCCGGCGTGGTCGGAGCCGCGGGAGCGTCGGTCGGCGGCGCGGGCGAGATCGCGGCGGGCTGGGCCGCCACCGGCGTGGGAGCCGGAGCCGCGGCGGGGGCCGTGGTTGCCGGAGCAGGTGCCGGCTGCACGGCCGCCGAGGCGGGCCGGGGTTCGTCGGGCAGCCCGTCCTTGATCTTCGTCTCGATCGAGGCGAGGTCGTCGGGATCGGGGTTCATGTCGCGCGCGTGGTTCCACTGGAAGTGCGCTTCCAGCTTGCGGCCGGTCTTCCAATAGGCGTCGCCCAGGTGGTCGTTGATCGTCGGGTCGGACGGCTTCAGCGCGATGGCGCGCTCCAGGTCCTTCACGGCGTCGTCGTACTCGCCGAGCTTGTAGTGGGCCCAGCCGAGACTGTCGACGATGTAGCCGTCCTCGGGCCGCAGCGCCACGGCGCGGCGCAGCATCTTGAAAGCCTCGTCGAGGTGCTGGCCCCGGTCGATCCAGGAATAGCCGAGGTAGTTCAGCACCACCGGCTGGTCGGGCGACAGCTGGAGCGCCTGCTTGAAGTCGGCCTCGGAATTGGGCCAGTCTTTCGATCGTTCCTCCGCGATGCCGCGGAAGTAGAGCAGCGGCCAGGCGGCACGGTCGCCCGGCGTCAGCTGCTGCAGCGCCTTGGAATAGGTGACGATCGCGTCGGCGAAGCGCTTCTGCTCGCGCTGCAGGTTGCCCAGCGTGGTGAGCGCATCGAGGTTGGTGGGGTCGTCGGTCAGGATCGCCTGGACGTGCTTGATGGCCTCATCGGGGCGGCCGAGCGTGTCGAGCGTCAGCCCCGTCTGGATGTCGGCGTTGTCGCGCAACGGGCTCGTGGCGGGCACGCTCTGGTAGACGTCGATGGCCTGCTCGTTCCGCTTCAGGCGCTGGTAGATGTCGGCGAGGGTGACGGTCGCGAGCGCGTTCTGCGGCGCGAGGTAGAGCGACAGGCGCAGGTAGACCATGGCGGCCAGCTCGTCGCCCTGGCGGCTGCCCGCGGTGCCCAGGCCGTAGAGCACTTCGGCGGCCCCGTCCTCGGCGGACTTCAGGAGCGGCGCGAGCGGCTTGCCGGCCTTCAGGTCGGCCAGGGCCGCGGTCACGATCGGATGGCGGGGCGTGACGCGGTCGAACTCCGTGTAGGCGCGCTGCGCCTCGGCCACGTCGCCGTGGCGCGCGAAGAACCGCCCGTAGGCATCGACCAGACGCAGGATCGACCGGTCGGTCGCGTAGGCGGCTTTGTAGCGCTTGGTCGCTTCCGGCACGTCGTTGGCGAGGTCGGCGATCAGCGCCGCGTGGTAGTCCTTGAACAGCGCGAACGTGGAATCCTGGATGGCGTCCAGGGTGGCGAGCGCCTTCTTCTCGTTGCCCTGCCCCGCGTAGGTCCAGGCGGTGAGCAGGCTGGCGGTGACGTCGTGCGCCTGCCCGCCCGCGCCCTGGCTGAACTGCCGGCGGGCCGCGACGTAGTGCCGGCCCTTGAACTGCTCGACGCCCAGCACGAGGTGGCCGAGGTTGTTCAGGGGATCGTGCGCGACCAGGCGCCGGGCAAGGTCGGAGGCTTCCGGGATGTCGCCGTCCGACAGCGACGCCACGAAGGTGCGCTCGATCAGCTCCGCATTGCCGGGGTCGGCGCGCAGGGCTTCGCGGAAGAAGGTCGCGGCGGCCGTCGTGTCGCGGTCCGATCCCGCCACCAGCGCCGCCAGGTAATTGCCGAGCGGGCTCTCGCCCACCTCGAACGGCGTCGGGATCGACACGGTCTCGCGCGCGAATGCCGCGCCGGGCAGCACGCCGACGGTCAGGCCAAGCGCCAGGGCGGAGACCGCGCCGGCCAGGGCCGACGTCCGGAGGCGGGACAGCGAAGAGGGAGCAGGATGCAAAAGCGCCAACATGGGTTGCAGCGCGGCCGACGCCGCGGGTCCGAACCTGAGCTAAGGTTGCGCTGAGGTGTCCGCTAACCATGTCCTTTTTGCGAAAGGGTCGCAAGCGAGCACGGTTCGCGGGGTTCGGACACGCCGGGCCGCAGGCGAGGAAACGGAGAGGTTGCCATGGCGGGTTTCAAAGCGCTCCGCATCGACAAGGTCGACGGAGCTCAGGTGGTCGAGACGGTGGAGTTTCCCGTTGCTGACCTCATGGATGGCGACGTCACGGTCCGCGTCACCCATTCCACCGTCAACTACAAGGACGGGCTCGCGATCACGGGGCGGTCGCCCGTGGTGCGGCGCTTTCCCATGATCCCGGGCATCGACCTGGCGGGCGTCGTGGAGGAGAGCCGCAACCCCGCCCTGAAGCCGGGCGACGCCGTGGTGCTGAACGGCTGGGGCCTAGGTGAAACGCACCTGGGCGGGTTCGCGGCGAGGGCGCGCGTCAGGAGCGAGTGGCTGATCCCCCTGCCCGCCGCGTTCACGCCCGCGCAGGCGATGGCGGTCGGCACCGCCGGCTACACCGCCATGCTGTCCGTGCTGGCGCTGGAACGGTTCGGGCTCGACCCGTCGCACGGACCCGCGATCGTGACGGGCGCCGCGGGCGGGGTGGGGTCGGTCGCGGTCGCGTTGCTGGCGGGGCTGGGGTGGCGGGTCGTCGCCTCGACCGGCCGGCCGGACGAGAGCGGCTTTCTCCGCGACCTCGGCGCCGCGGAGATCGTCGACCGCGCGGGCCTGTCCGCGCCGGGGCGGCCGCTCGGCAAGGAGGTCTACGGTGCGGGCATCGACTCGGTGGGCTCGCACACGCTGGTCAACGTGCTGGCGCAGACCAGGGCGTTCGGCGCGGTCACGGCCTGCGGCCTCGCGCAGGGCCTGGACCTGCCGGGCTCCGTCGCGCCCTTCATCCTGCGCGGCGTGGCGCTGATCGGCATCAACAGCGTCACGGCCCCGCGCGAGCGGCGGCTGGAGGCGTGGGGCCGCCTCGCCCGCGACCTCGATCCCGCCAAGCTCGCGGCGTTGACCACCACGATCGGCTTCGCGGAGATCGTCCCCACCGCCCACGCGATCCTGGACGGCAAGGTGCGGGGCCGGGTAGTGGTCGAGATCGACCGGTAGGGCCGCCGGTCCGGGTCCGTTCAGCCGCGCGGGGCGGCCGCCCGGCGCAGGCGATCGTTGACGGCCTCGCCCAAGCCCGTTTCAGGGACGGGCGCGACCGCGATGGTGCGGGGCCCGGAACGGTCGAGGTCGCGCAGGAAGGCGAAGAGGTTTGAAGCCGCCTCCATGTCGCTCCCCTCGGGCGACAGGTCGCGATAGTGCGCCACGTCGCGCCATCGGCCGAGCCGTCCCGCGAAGTCCAGCACCGCCTCGCCGGGCCGGACCTCGGTCGCGTCCAGCCGCACGGCCGCGCGGGGTGCGTAGTGGGAGGGGAGAAGCCCCGGCGCGACCGGCGCACCGTCCGCGGGGCCGGGCGCGGCGAGGGCTAGGCCCAGCACCGTTTCGAGCGCGGCGCGCGGCACCCCGCCCGGCCGCAGCAGCGTCGGTACCTCCAGGCACGACACGATGGTCGACTCGAGCCCGACCGCGCAGCGGCCGCCGTCGATCACCAGGTCGACCAGGCCGTCCAGTTCGGCCAGCACGTGGGCCGCCTCCGTGGGGCTCACCCGTCCCGAACGGTTGGCGGACGGCGCCGCGACCGGAAAGCCGACCGCCCCGAGCACCGCTTGCGCGGTCGGGTGCGAGGGGACGCGGAGCGCGACGCTGTCCAACCCCGCCCGCGCCAGGAGGCCCACGCCGCAGGTGGGCGCGAGCGGCACCACCAGCGTCAGGGGTCCCGGCCAGAACGCCTCCGCGAGCCTCAGCGCCACTTCGCCGAACAGGCCCTCCCGACGTGCCGTCTCGAGCGAGGCGACATGGGCGATCAGCGGGTTGAAGCGCGGCCGCGCCTTGGCGCGATACACTTTCGCCACCGCTTCGTCGGCCCGTGCGTCGGCGCCGAGCCCGTAGACGGTCTCGGTCGGGAAGGCCACCAGGCCGCCGCCGCGCAGCAGGGTCGCGGCTCGGGCGATCGCGTCGGGTGACGCGGGGAGGCAGTCCGTCATGGCGGTGTCCCGCACCCTTTCGGTTGATGGCCGGCACGAGAGGACAGGCCTGACGGAAATGCAAGACGCGAAACCGGGCGGAGGACCTCGACCGCTCGCTGTGAACACATGACTGAATCGCTTGCCCGGCGCACCCCGCGCGCGCATCCTGCCGACCCATGTGCGGACGCTACATCATCACCTCGCCGCCCGAAGCCGTGCGCTCCTGGTTCGATTACCCGGAACAGCCCAACTTCCCGCCCCGCTACAACGTGGCGCCCACGCAACCCATCCCGATCGTGTGCCCGGACGACCGGACGGCGGGCGCGGGGCAGCGGCACTTCCGGCTCGTGCGCTGGGGGTTGGTGCCCTCCTTCGTGAAGGATTTTAGGACCTGGCCGCTGATCCTCAACGCGCGGTCGGAGGAGATCGCGTCCAAGCCGAGCTTCCGCACCGCGCTGATGCGGCGGCGCTGCCTCGTGGTCGCGGACGGCTGGTACGAATGGCTCCGTGCGGAGCCCCGCCGGAGCGGCAGGCCCTTCGTGTTCCGCCGGCACGACCGCGCGCCGATGGCCTTCGCGGGCCTGCACGAGCGCTGGATGGGCGCAGACGGCAGCGAGCTCGACACCGCCTGCATCGTCACCACCGCCGCCAACGCGGCCTGCGCGGCGGTCCACCCGCGCATGCCCGTGGTGCTCGAGCGGGACGCCTGGGACGCGTGGCTCGACGCGGACGGCGTCGCGCCCGACGAGGCCACGGCGCTGCTCAAGCCGTGCGACGATGAGCTGATCGACGTGGTCGAGGTGGGCCCCAGGGTCAACAAGGTCGCCAACGACGATCCTTCGCTGATCGAGCCCGTCGCGGCATCGCGGCCGCCGCCGGTCCCTGCGACGGAGCGGCAGGGCAGCCTGTTCTGAACGGCGACCGGGCGCTACGACCCCTGGACCGGCCCGAAGAAGCAGTAGACCGGGCTCTGCGTGCCGTCCGGATAGTCGCGGTAGAACACCCACCAGCTTCCGTCGGGTGACGGCAGGCGCTGCCGGTCGAGCACGACGGCGTTGTAGCCGTCCAGTCGGTATCCGTCGGCCGTCGTGTGCACCTGATCCGACCGCAGGTGGTGCGCGTCGGAGATGCCGCAGCACTGCTGCTTCACCCAGCCCGGCACGGCCTCCCCGTCAGCCCAGACATCGTGCGCCCGTGCGGCGGCGGGCAGGAGGAGCAGGGGAACGACGAAAGCGAATCGACTGGGCATGGCCGCGATCACTCCAGCGCTGGGACGAAGGGGTGATCGTAGGCCGACCGCGACCGAGGTCACTCTCGTTCGACGCGCGCCGCCTGTGACCAAATGTCAGGACAGAAGCGCCCGCTTCCTCCCCCGCGCGACTGGACGGCGAAACACCGCGACCACTTCGAGGTGCGGCGAGTAGAGGAACTGGTCGATGGGCGTCACGCGCCCGGCCCGGTAGCCGCCCCGGATCAGGATCGCGGCGTCCCGCGCGAAGGTCGCGGGATTGCACGACACCGCGACCACCGTCGGAATGCTCGAGGCCGCGAGCTGCTCGGCCTGGGCCTGGGCCCCCGCGCGGGGCGGGTCGAACACGACGGCGTCGAACCCTTGCAGGTCGGAGGGCGGGAGCGGGCGGCGCACCAGGTCGCGAACATCCGTCGTCACGGGGCGGAGACGTTCGGCCACCCCACCCGCGGCGCGGCGGAGTGCCTGGAGCGGCTCGGGCCCGAGGTCCACCGCGTGCACGGTGGCGCGCTCGGCCAAGCGCAGCGCGAACGTGCCGATGCCGCAGAACAGGTCGAGCACGCGGCGGGCCTCGCCCACGCCGTCCGCCACGGCGGTCGCGAGCGCGGCCTCGCCCGCTTCCGTGGGCTGGAGGAAGCTGCCCGGCGGCAGGTGCACGGCGGCGCGGCCGATGTGCAGCACGGGCGGGCGCACTTCCAACAGCGTCGTGCCGTGGTTGGACAGGCGGGCGAGGCCCAGGGATTGGGCGGCGGCCGTCACCCGACGGGTCACGGCCTCGTCCAACGGGCCGCAGCCGCGCAGGTCGACGTCGAGACCGGCGGGCGTGGCGGTCACGAGGATGTCGAGCGGCTTGCCGGTGGAGCGGAGGATCATCGCGAGCGCGCGGGCGGCGGGCAGTGCGCCATCGAGGCCGGGCGCCAGGATCGGGCAGGCGGCGATGTCGAGGATGTCGTGCGTGCGGGCCTGCATGAAGCCCACCGCGGGCGGACGGTCCACCAGCACGTTGACGCCGGTCGCCGCACGGGCGTGAACCGTGACGCGGCGACGACCCGCCCCGTGCGCGGGGACGAGCGGCCCCACCTCCAGGTCGACGCGCGCCATGGAGAGCGCGGTCACGAGCAGGTCGCGTTTCCACGCCGCGTAGGCAACGGGCGCGAGCGACTGGATCGCGCATCCGCCGCAGCGGCCGTAATAGGGGCAGATCGGGGCGACGCGATCCGCGCTCGGGCGGACGATCTCGGCGACGCGGCCCCGCTCGCCCTCGACCTCGGCCAGCACGCGCTCGCCCGGCAAGGCGTCGGGCAGGTAGACGGGCCCCGCCGCCACCCCCTCGCCCCGCGCCCCCAGCCGCAGGATGTCGAGCGCCACGAGGCCGGTCACCGCCGGGCGCCGAGCAGGAACTCGCGATTGCCGTCCTGCCCCTCGATGGGTGACGGGACGAGGGCGGCCACCGTCCAGCCCAGCGCCTCAATGGCGGAGGACACGTCCCGGCACACGGCGGCGTGCACGTCCGGGTCGCGCACGACGCCCTTGCCGACCCGGTCCGGCCCGGCCTCGAATTGCGGCTTGACCAGCAGAACCGCCTCTGCCGCCGGGGCCGCGAGGGCGAGCACGGCCGGGAGCACCAGCCGGAGCGAGATGAAGCTCACGTCGGCCGTCACCAGGGTGGGAGGCGCGGGGAGAAGGTCGGCGGTGAGCGAGCGGGCGTCGCGCTTTTCCAGCAGGGTCAGCCGGGGCTCGGCGACGAGCGAGGGGTGGAGCTGGCCGTGGCCGACGTCGACCCCGACGACCGCAGCCGCCCCTCGCGCGAGCAGCACCTGCGCGAAGCCGCCCGTCGACGTTCCAATATCGAGGCAGACACGTCCCGCGGGATCGATGCCGAAAGTGTCCAGCGCGGCCGCGAGCTTGACGCCGCCGCGCGACACCCAGGGGTAGGCGGGGGTGGCCCGCAGCACCACCTCGGGGCGGACGGAGGCCGACGGCTTGGCCACGGTCACACCGTCGGCCGTCACCAGCCCGGCCTCGATGGCTTCCCGGGCCTTGGCGCGGCTGTCGAACAGGCCGGCTTCGACCAGCGCCACGTCGGCCCGCACGCCCCGTCGGAGCGAATCAGCCGTCCCGGCTGCTCGCGACCGTCGGGCGGCGCGGGGCAGGCTTGGCATCGACCCTGTGGCCGATCGCGTCCAGCGCCTTGGCGACGATCGCCTTGGCGTCGAGCCCGGCCGCGGCGTACATGCGCTCGGGCTTGTCGTGGTCGAGGTAGACGTCGGGCAGGACGAGGCTGCGCACCTTCAAGCCGCCGTCGAGCAATCCCTCGTCGGCGAGGGCGTGCAGCACGAACGACCCGAAGCCGCCGACCGATCCCTCCTCGACGGTCAGCAGCACGTCGTGGTCGCGGGCGAGCCTGCGGATCAGGTCGAGGTCGAGCGGCTTAGCGAAGCGGGCATCGGCGACGGTCGTGGAGAAGCCCTGGGCGGCGAGCTGCTCGGCGGCCTTGAGGCTCTCGGCCAAGCGGGTGCCGAGGGACAGGATGGCGACCTGCTTGCCTTCGCGCAGGATCCGGCCCTTGCCGATCTCGAGCGGCACGCCGACCTCGGGCAGGTCGATGCCGACGCCCTCGCCGCGTGGATAGCGCAGCGCCGAGGGCCCGGAATCGTGCGCCACCTGGGTCGCTACCATGTGAACCAGTTCGGCTTCGTCGGCCGCCGCCATGATGACCATGTTGGGCAGGCAGCCCAGGTAGGCGAGGTCGAAGGAGCCCGCGTGCGTGGCGCCGTCCGCGCCCACGAGGCCCGCCCGGTCCATGGCGAAGCGCACGGGCAGGTTCTGCAGCGCCACGTCGTGCACCACCTGGTCGTAGGCGCGCTGCAGGAAGGTCGAGTAGATGGCGCAGAACGGCTTGAACCCTTCGGTCGCGAGACCGGCCGCGAAGGTCACGGCGTGCTGCTCGGCGATGCCCACGTCGAAGGTGCGGGATGGGAAGGCTTGGCCGAACAGGTCGATACCGGTGCCCGACGGCATGGCGGCGGTGATCGCCACGACGCGATCGTCCTTGGCGGCTTCCTTGATCAGGGACTCGCCGAACACGCGCTGGTAGGCGGGGGCATTCGGCTTGGCCTTCGCCTGGGTACCGTCGATCACGTCGAAGGTGGAGACCGCGTGGTACTTGTCCGGCGCGGCCTCGGCGGGCGCGTAGCCTTTGCCCTTCTGGGTCACGACGTGGACCAGCACCGGTCCCGCCTCGCTGTCGCGCACGTTCTTGAGCACGGGCAGCAGGTGGTCGAGGTTGTGGCCGTCGATGGGGCCCACGTAGAAGAAGCCGAGCTCCTCGAACATGGTGCCGCCCGTGAGGAAGCCGCGCGCGTATTCCTCCGTCTTTCGGGCCTTGTCGTAGATGAACTTGGGCAGCATCTTGGCGAGCTGCTTGCCGAAGTCGCGCAGCGATCGGTAGGTGCCGCCCGACACGAGCCGCGCGAGATAGGCCGACATGGCACCCACCGGGGGCGCGATGGACATGTCGTTGTCGTTGAGGATGACGATCAGGCGCGAATGCATGGCGCCCGCATTGTTCATGGCCTCGTAGGCCATGCCGGCCGACATGGAGCCGTCGCCGATCACCGCGATCACATTGTTCTTGGCGCCCGACAGGTCGCGCGCCACCGCCATGCCCAAGCCCGCCGAGATGGAGGTCGAGGAATGCGCGGCCCCGAACGGGTCGTAGGCGCTCTCGCTTCGCTTGGTGAAGCCCGACAGGCCACCGCCCTGCCGCAGCGTCCGGATCCTGTCGCGCCGCCCGGTCAGGATCTTGTGCGGGTAGGCCTGGTGGCCCACGTCCCAAATGATCCGGTCGTCCGGCGTGTTGAAGACGTGGTGGAGCGCCACCGTCAGCTCGACGACACCGAGGCCGGCCCCGAGGTGGCCGCCCGTCACCGACACCGCGCTGATCGTTTCCTGCCGCAGTTCGTCGGCCACCTGCTTCAGGTCGGACTCGGGCAGCTGCCGGAGGAGGTCCGGCGTGGGCACCCGATCGAGCAGCGGCGTTTGAAGCTTCATGGACAACTCATGTCAAATGTGCGGCGGCTGTGCTTTAAACTGTGCAGCTACACCGAAAATGGGCGACCATGCAAACCTGGAGACAAGGTTCGGGCAACCTTGCCGCGACGATTTTTGCCCGGTGTTGCAGGAACGATTAACGGCGGGACCCGTTTCGGGCTGGTCATCCGAACGCGGGGAGACGCATGTCGATCAGTGATCCGGCCGGGCGGCGGCCGCGCTCCCTCGGCTCGGCCGCCGAGCACCTGAAGCATCGCTGGGGCTGGATCGTCGCCTACGGGGCGCTCAGCGCTGGTCTGGGCGTCGTGGCGCTGGTGCTGACGGAAAGCGCGACGATCGCCTCCGTCCTGGTGATCGGCACGTTCATGGTGGTGGCGGGCGTGGTCGAGATCGGCATCGGGATCCGCTCGCGCGGGGTCGCCCGCGTGGTCGCCTGGGAAGTGGCGGGCGTTCTCTACCTGCTGGTGGGCCTGTTCGCGGTGGCCTTGCCCGAGACGGCTTCGGCCGTCATCACCCTGCTGCTCGGCGCGGGCCTGATCGCCACGGGCGTCGTGCGCGTCGTGGTGGGCTTCGAGACGACCGGGACGCGCTCGCGCGGCGGCATCATCCTGGCCGGGCTGGTGACGGCCCTGCTCGGCCTCCTCATCGTCGTGGGATGGCCGGCGAGCAGCGCCTTCGTGCTCGGCACCTTCCTCGGCCTCGACCTGCTCTTCTACGGGGTGACCTGGATGGTCCTGGGTGGCCGCCTCGCCTCCCATCATCGGCGTTGAGGACCATCGATCCGGGCAGACCCGGCTCCCGAGCGACGTCTTCCAGTTAAGCTTTCGTCAATCCTGACTGCCGATAACCAGGATCGAGCCGGTCCGCGCGGCGAAGGATTGAGAGACCCTCAACCTTCTGTCGCTGCGGCCCGATCACCAGGGGTTAAGGGTCGGGAATGGTCCGCTCGCACGTCGGCGTCCGGTCGAGGAGGAAACGCCGGCCGTCGCGCGTCGCCTGGGCCTGCGCCACCGTGGCGCCCTGGTGCGCGGCGCTCGTCATGCTGGTGTCCTGCGCGGCGGACGCGGGGCAGGATACGCGCGTGGAGGCGAGCCGGATGGTCCGGCTGCAGGTCGCGGGCATGCCCGACGACCTCGTGCCCGCGTCCGACGGTTCGGGGTCCGATTTCGGCTTCGCGCTGCCTGCGGGTGATCCCCTGGTCCGGCAGGTCCGCCTGGTCACCGGCGACCCTTCCGACTTCGCGCCGGAGGCCGACGAGATCGACCCCAGCCCGGTTCTGAAGCCGGGTGCCAAGGACCTTCCGACCGTCGATCGCGGCCACAAGGGCGATCCCGTCGTGGGCTTGAGGCCGACTTTCGACGCCAAGCTGAAGCGGCCCGGCTCGCTCGGCTCGGCACGCGCGTCGGCCCTCGTGTTCGGGGAAGCGGACAACGACCTCGCGCTTACGGGTTTCCAGGGCAGCGGCCCCGCCCCGGGCCCAGACAGCGTGGCGCGGTTCCAGCCGGTCGGGGACGGCGAAACGCTGACGGGTCCGCCCTCGGGGTCGGCCGCCTCGCCCCGGCAGGGCTCGGACGCCGCGGCGGCGCGCGGCCAGGACGGCTCGACCCCCGCGGTGGCGAGTGCGGCGGCTCTCGACTCGACCACGCCCGCCGCGGACGACGCGACGCCGATCGAGATCGGCGCACTGCCGACGTTCTCGCGCGGGCCGCACGGCGACCTGATCGCCCAGGACACGACCGCGGTGGGCGTGGAGCCCGCCCATCCCGACTACGCCGCGCTGATCGACGGCGCGAAAGCCGTGGGCGAGCAGAAATGCCTGGCCGAGGCGATCTATTTCGAAGCGCGCAGCGAGCCCGAAGAGGGCCAGGCCGCCGTGGCCCAGGTGATCCTCAATCGCGTGGGCAGCGGGCTCTACCCGGGCTCGGTCTGCGGGGTGGTGTTCCAGAACCAGCAGCGCCACAACGCCTGCCAGTTCTCCTTCGCGTGCGACGGCAAGGCGCTGAGGATCAACGAACCCGAGGCGTGGGTCACGGCGGTCCGGGTAGCGCGCGAGGTGACGGAGGGGCTGTCCTACGTGTCCGACATCGGCGGCGCCACGCACTACCATGCCAAGTACGTGCGGCCCCTGTGGGCTTCGCGGCTGAAACGGATGGACGCGATCGGCCATCACGTCTTCTACCAGCTCAAGGAGGGGCAGACGTAGGACGCCCGCCCGGTCGCCGTGGCCCCGATCCCGTCAGTGCACCCGGTCGTGTTCCTGCCGGACCTGCGCCAGGGCACGGTTGCTGCGTTCGAGACGTCCGGCCAGCACGCGCATCATCGCGATGCTCATGTCGGGGAAGCTCTTCAGCAGGCCCATCAGCTGGGACTTGCCGATCACCAGCGTTTCGCAGCGGCAGGCCGCCCGCACGGTCGCGGTGCGGGGCATGTCGCACAGGATCGCCATGTCGCCCACGAAATCGTTGCGGGCCACGGAGGCGACCTTGATGTCGCTCTCGCCGGCCCGCACGAAAACGTCGGCCGTCCCTTTGATGATGACGTAGGCGGTGTCGCCGCGGTCGCCCTCGCGGCACATCAGATCGCCGGGCTCAAACGCCAGCCGCTGCGACGCGAACGCCAGCATCTTGAGCTTGGAGAGTTCCACGGACGCGAAGATCGGGACTTCGCGCAGCACTTCGACGTCTTCCTTGAGCAGGCTCACGTTTCGTCCTTTCGCGACCGGACCGCATCGCGGCTCGATCAACCCCCCGCATCGACGACGACGGCCGATGCACGTTTCGGGCCTGTCCGGATCGTGAGCCGATCAGGCCGACGCGCGCTGCCGCTCGAACGCGACGACGGTGGTGTCCTCCCTTGTTTCATCGGCCGTGACCCGGCCGTGTTCCATATGGATTACGCGTTGGAAGTGCTCACTCAAAGCGGGATTTTCAAGATTCCAGAGAATGCCGAAGCCTTTGCCGCCGCGAGCGCCTCCGGCCAGGCTCATGATGTTGCGCAGGATGGCGGACTGGGCGCGAACGTCCATCTGACCGAGCGGGCGGTGGGCGACGAGCAGGTCGGGTCGCCGCAGCACCGCGCGGGCCAGCGCCAGCTTCTGCCGCTGCACCGCGGTGAGGCGTTTGCCGCCGCTGCCGATGTTGAAGGCGAGGCCCGCCGCGAACACCGTGCCGCGCAGCCCGAGGTCGTCGATGATGGCCTGCACCATCGCGGTCACCCGGACGTCGGCCTCCGCGATCCCGAACGCCACGCGGCCGAGCAGGACATTGTCCTTGATGGTGGCGGCGCGGTTGTAGTGGGCCGGGTCGTAGAAGGCGATGTCGCGCTGGTCGGGACCGAGGGTTTCCCGCAGCAGGTGACGGGCGTGGAGCAGTTCGTCGGTCCGCTCGCGGTTGAGCAGCCCGAGGCGGTCGCGCGGCTCGACGTAGCCGAAGGCGAGGTCGAGGAAAATGGCCTGGTCGCCCGCCCTCGCGTCCCGGAACGGCCGGGTGCCGAGCCGCTTCAGCGCCGCCTGGAAGTCGGGGAACTGCTCGGGGGTCATCAGGCTGACCTGCTCGAAGAGCGGGTTGTCGGGCTCCAGGCCGTCGAACACTTCCATGAGGGTCGAGGCGATCTCCCGGCCCATGTCGAACAGGTCGGCGTCGAGACCGTGCGTGACGAGGACGCGGCGGATGACCGGGTTCGACCCCAGCTGGCGCTGGCTGAAGGTGTCGCTGACCGGCGTGCCGAACACCAGGTTCTCGCCGATCGAGGCCTGCGTGTTGTACTGCCAGGGATCGAACGACTCGACGAGCTGCGTCAGGTTCGCCTCCGCCAGCCGCCGCCGGAAATCCGCGCGGGACTCGACGAACCGCGCCTGGACGTCCGGATCGTCGGCGGCGAGCTGGCGGTTCAGGCCGAAGCTCACCACGTCGCTTTCCATGTCGACGCTGGCGAGCACCTCGGCCAGCAGCCGGTCCATGTCGTCGGGCCCGCTGGCGCCCGCCGCGGCGTAGTCCACCCACTCGCCCACGAGATCGAGGTTCACGCCGCCGTGCCCGCGGATGATCCTGTGCCGCGGCACGACGGTGCTGGGCGCCAGGTTGGCGTGACGCAGCCCGTAGAGCATCGCCTCGCGGATGTCGGACTGCGGAAAGAACGTTTCCGTGCCCACGAAGGAGACGCGCCGCCCCGTGACGGCGAGCGGCCAATCCTTCAACTCGCGACCCGCCAGGACGACGTGGCCGTATTCGGGCGCGGCGAGGCGGCTCACGACCTCGATCAGCGTCTCGCCCCCCGCGGTCGAGCTGCCCTCGAGCGCGACGTGGTCACCGAGGTCCATGGTGAAGGAGAAGCTGTCGAGCAGGCGCGTCCCCGTGACGTCGAGCACGGTCACGTCGCGCAGGACCAGGTCACCTGACAGGTCCGGGACGACCGGGTTGGATTCGGGGGGCGGCAGCAGCTCGACCGCCTCGTCGACGGAGAACTGCTCCATCACCTGGTTGTATTTGACCTCGACATCCAGCCGCTGCTGGTCCCAGTCGATCAGGTCCTTCACGGGCGAAGGCAGGTCCTTGTAGGCCGAGATGACGGCGACCAGCTGGCCGATGTTGAGGTGGCCGGTGATCGCCAGGAATCCGCCCACCATGTAGAACAGGAAGGGCGTCACCTGGGCCAGCAGGTTGTTGAGGAACTTGACGAAGAACTTCCACTGGTAGAGCGCGAAGCGGATCGCGAAGATGCCCGTCAGGCGCTCGGCCAGCTCGGCGCGCTGGTAGGTCGACGTGTCGTTGGTGTGAATGCTGGCGATGTCGTCGATGATCTCGCCGATGCGGCCCGCGAGCGCGCGGGACGACAATTGCCGCTGCCGGCCCAACACGAGCTGCTTGCGCCGCAGGCGCGGGATCACCACGCCCTGAACCAGGAGCAGCGACAGCGCGATCGTCCCCAGCGAAAAGTTCTGCACCAGGATGAACACGATGGAGGTGATGATCTGGCCGCCGAGGAAGACGGGCTGCACGTAGGCGTCGCCGATGAAGCCGCCCATCGGCTCCACCTCGTCCTTGATCATGGTGGCGATCTCGGCGGGCTTGATCCGGCGGAACTCGCTCGGGGGAAAGCGCAGGACGCGATCGATCAGCTCGAAGCGCAGCTGCCCCAGCATGCGCTCGCCCAGGCGCCCCTTGTAGGTGTTGATGTAGAACTTGAAGAGGCCGTTGACGATGACGAGGAGCAGGAACAGCGCGCTCAGAACGGACAGCGACCACAGGCGGTTGAGGTCGAAACCGTGCAGCAGTTCGAGCGAACCGGCTCGGGTCACGTAGGGGGCGGGAACGACGAGCTGGAAGTAGTGCTGGGTCTTGTCGGCGGTCTCGAAGCCCTTCGCCTGAATGGGCCCGTTCACGATGTACTTCGGCAGATCGAGCATGACGAAGTTGAACGGCATGGACGCCAGGATCACGAACAGGATCCACAGCTGCTCCCTGCGCGTCTGCGTCCAGATATAGCGGAACAGACTGGAGTTCATGCGCGCACATTCGGCCTCGGCACGCGCCTCGCGCGCCGAAGACCTCCTTCGCGGTCCAGAATGCGGCGGCGCGCCCGATCATGCAACCGAAGATCAACGGCGGGCCGCCAAGGCTTGCTCAAGAATCGATCCCGTTCGCGCAGCCCCGTCGAGAGGGAAAGTGGTCATGCGCTGCGGCAGGTCAAGGGAACGGTCGACCGCCGCCGCGAGCGTCGCGGGCGTGAGGTCGTCCGATGCCACGCGGATCGCGAGGCCGCGGGCTTCCAGGGCCGAGGCCCGGTGGTCCTGCTCGGTTTCGCCGAGGTCCGCGAAAGGGACGAGCACGGCCCGGCAGCCGGGAGCGGCCAGCACGTCCGCCACCGTGTTGTAGCCCGCCTGCGAGATCGACACCCGCGCGTCCCGCAGCAGGGCGGGCAGGGACGGCTCGAAGCTCCGCAGGGTCACGCCATCCGCGCACGGGGGAAGGTTTCCGGGCGGCAGGTTCGGTCCCGTGACGATCAGCCAGGGACTGCCGGATAGGCGGCAGAGCGGCCGCGCCTCGGCGGCGGCGCGAAGAAGGGCGGACCCGACCGCGCCACCCCCGACGGAAACCACCGCGTCGAACCGCTCGGTGGGCCGCACGTCCTGCTCGTCGGGGCCGACCAGACCGGTATGGACGAGCTTGCCATCGAGCGCGGCGGTGAGCGGGAAGGTGTCGGCGAAGGGCGCGAGGTCCGGGTCGCCGTGGACGAGCACCCTGTCGAAGAACCGCCGCACGAGGTCGACCGTCTCGGCGTCGCGGCCCGGCTTGCGTCCTGCCTGCAGGATGTCGCGCACGGAGCACGCGACGAGCGGCCTGGGTGCGCGGCTGCGGGCGGCCTCCAGTAGGGGCAGGAGCTCGAAGCGCATCTGCCGGCGGCCGAACGGGAAGGCTTCGACGAGCAGCACGTCCGGCGCCACCCGGGCGAACAGGTGGAGCAGGTCGTCGCGCCGCGCGGCCCGCGCCGCGTTTCCGAACGGCGAGCCGTCCGGCGCGACCAGGTCCGCGAAGCCACCCGGTCCCGCCTTGACGGGCGGCAGGGCCACCACGGTCGCGTCCCCGAAATCCAGGGCGCCCGGCAGGTCGCCGCCCCTCGCGACCGTGACCTCGAAAGGGCCAGCGGCGAGAGCCTTGGCGATGCGCGACGCCCGCAAGAGGTGGCCGATGCCGAGCAGATGCTGGACGTAGAAGAGAAGGCGCGGCCGGGCCGTCACGGTGCGACCGCGACGGCCCGCGTCCCCTGCCCCGTCGCGGCCTCGCCGTCGAACAGGGCCGCGAGGGTGGGCAGGCTCGCGCGGGCGTCGAAATGCTGGGCGACGCGCCGTGCCCCAGCCTTGCCGAGACGCAGCCGCAGGTCGGGGTCGCGGATCAGCCGTACCATCGCGTCGGCCAGGGCCGCGGGCTCGTCGGGCGGCACGAGAACGCCGGTCTCGTCGGGACGGATCAGTTCGGCGACGCCGCCCACGGTGGTGGACAGGCAGGCGAGCGCCTGGCTCTGGGCCTCCACGAGCACGTTGGGCAGCCCGTCGCGGTCGCCGTCGGGCGCGACGCGGCAGGGCAGCACGAACAGGTCGCAGCTACGGTATTCCTCGAGCACCTCCGCCTGGTCCCGCGCGCCCAGGAAAGTGACGCGGGTTTGCAGGCCGTGGCGCTCGACGGCGGCCTTCAGCGCGGAGGTCAGCGGCCCGGACCCCACGTGGGTCCAGGTCCAGTGGAGATCGGGGGGCAGCAGCGCCAGGGCCTCGACCAGGGTGTCGAAACCCTTCTTGGCCACGGCGCGCCCCACGCTCAGCAGGCGCACGGGCTCGGCGTCCGGGCCGCCGTCGCGGGCGGAGCGGAAGGGGGGAAGCGGCACGAACCGGTCGAGCGCCAAGCCGTGGTAGACGAGGTGGACGGGCTTGCGCGCCAGCCCCTGCAGCCGCGCGTGACCGGCCTTCGTGCAGGTCACGGTCCAGCGTGCCTCGTCGAGCTTGCCGGCCAGGTCCCAATCGGGCGAGGTCCAGATGTCCTTGGCGTGGGCCGAGCAGGTCCACGGCAGGTCGAGGATCGTGGCCGCGTAGCGGGTCACGCTCGCGGGCGTGTGGATGAAATGGGCGTGCAGGTGCCGGACGTCGGACGGCAGTTCGGCCGCGAGAACGAGCGCCTGCCCCATGCGACGGACCCGGTTGCGGGTGGGGTCGCGTCGAAGATCGGCCCGGAACTGCCGCCAGGCCGTGCCCAGGCCGGGCGTGCCGCGGAGCCGAGCCCAGGCTTTGAGGACGCGCCAGGGCTCCCGGTGGATGTACTCGGGCAGGTAGCCCACGGGCGCGCGGATCGCGCGGTGCACGGGGTGGACCCGGCCGTCGGTCGGATGGCGGAGGGCGATCAGGCGCAGGTCGAAGCCGAGGCGCTCCAGCCCCGCAATCTCCTCGGCGATGAAGGTTTCCGACAGGCGCGGGTAGCCCTTGAGCACCACCGCGATGGGGGTACGGATCACGCGTCGGTCGCGCCGCCGCCCGACAGCACCGTCA
This sequence comes from uncultured Lichenihabitans sp., assembly GCA_964243405.1. Taxonomy (GTDB): domain Bacteria; phylum Pseudomonadota; class Alphaproteobacteria; order Rhizobiales; family Beijerinckiaceae; genus Lichenihabitans. The sequence continues at coordinate 17,395 of CAXTFJ010000044.1, forward strand.
GGCGCGGCCCTTCGCGGGCCGCCACGTAGCCGTGCACGAGGTCGGCGATGCGGTCGAGGCCGTCGAGCGGACGACCGTAGACGGTCTCGGAGGGCCGCGGCCGCACCGCGAGGCGCCGCAGCGCGGCCGCCATCGCGGCCGGATCGTCGGCCTCGTCGGGCAGCAGCATGTCGACGAGCCCCAGTCCCTGGGCGCGGCGGGCGCGGATAAGCTGCTCCTCGCGCGGCCGCACGCGGGGGACGATCAGCGCGCGCTTATCGAGGGAGAGCACCTCGCAGAACGTGTTGTAGCCTCCCATGGCCACGACGCCCGCCGCGGCCTGGATCAGCGCTTCCATGCGGTTGTCGAAGTCGATCAGGATCAGGCACGGATGGCGGGCGGCGCGGCGGTAGATGTCGTCGCGCTCCTCGGCCTTCATGAAGGGGCCCAGCACCATGACCACGGGTGCGGTCAGTCCGGGGTCGTGCTCGTAGGCGGCCAGCACCTGCCGCATGATGGGGTCGCCGTCGCCGCCGCCACCCGCCGTGACGAGCAGGAAGTCGTCGGGCAGCGCGGGGCCGTGGTAGGTCGCGGCCGCCGGGACCTCGCGGCGGAGCCATCCCGTCCAGGTCAGCCGCTGGCGCAGGGACTCGGGCACGTCGAGCCCGGCCAGCGGATCGTGGAAGTCGGGCGGCCCGTAAACCCAGACCGCGTCGTAGAAGGCGTCCATCTTGCGGATCACGTCGGCGCGGGCCCACTCCGCCGCGAGGTGGGCGGGCGAATCCATCACCTCGCGCAGGCCCAGCACCAGCATCGTGCCGTGCGCCTTCAGGTAGGTGAGCGTCGGTTCGAGCTCGCCCTTGAGGCCGAGCGGTTCCTTGTCGACGATGAACAGGTCGGGCTTGAACGACTCGGCCGTGCGCTGGATCAGTTGGCGGCGCAGCGCCAGGGTCTCGTGCACGTCGGTCCGCTGCCCCAGCGGCGTGTATTCGCCGTTGATCAGCTTGATGATGCTGGGGATCTTCAGGAAATCGACGCGCGTGCGGAACTCGAAGGCCCCCGCGATGGGCGAGCCCGACACGATCAGGACATGCAGGCCCTTGAACCGCTCGACCAGCGCGTGCGCGATGGCTCGGCAGCGGCGCAGGTGGCCCAGCCCGAAGGTGTCGTGGCTGTACATGAGCACGCGGGCGTCGCGGAACCGGTCCGACCCGGAAGCTCCGCCACCAAGCCACCGCACGGCTCGGGTCGAAGGAGTGGGGCGACGGGATCGCGGGTCCATACGCTTCGCTCCCATCCGCCGTGTGCACGGTTGGCCGCGCGGCATCGTAACGTCTCGGTGCCAGCTTAAGCCGTGCCGCAGATCGACACAACACGGTCGTTCATCGTGACCCGCGGCCCACCGTGGGACGCGGTCATACCGGCTCGCTCGGCGAAGTTCTTCAGAGCCGCCGAACCAGGTGGTAGCGTCCGTCCTCGATGCCCGGCGGCAGCCGGCAGGGGACCAGCCGCGGGTCGGGAAGGGCGGCGCCGCTGACGCCGAAGCCGCCCGGCGCGAGCAGGCGGGCCACGAGGTCGGGGAGCCACGTCGCGAGCTCAGCGTCGCGGGCGGCGTCGCCCGTCTCGATGTCGGCGTGGATCAGCGCCGCCGAGCCATCGCCGAAACGGACGGCGGTGTCCCGGATGTCGCCGACAACGAAGTCTTCCGGCGCGGGGCGCGACAGTACGCCGTCGACCACGACGGATTCGAAGACGACGATGCGGCGCGCGGGGAAGCGCTCGCGCAGATGGTCGTAGGTGCGGCCGCTCCCCAGTCCGAACTCCAGGATCGGTCCGGGAACTCCATCGAGCCGCGTCGCCAGCCCGTCGAGGATGGCGCGCTGCGCGCACATGCGACGGATGAACGAATCGAGCCGGCTCATCGCCCTCACACTCTCCCGTTCATGGTCTTCGGCACCGCTGGCCGGAACGTTACACGCGCCCGCTCGGCCCGACGACCGGCCGACCGGTCCCGCATTACGTGGACGGCACCGAGGACGTGGCGTCCAGAAGCAGCTGCATGAACACGAGGTCCAGGTAGCGGCCGAACTTGAAACCGACCTGCGGAAGCCGTCCGGTCTCGACGAAGCCGAACCGGCGGTGCAGGCGCAGCGAGGCCTCGTTGGTGGCGTCGATGCCGCCCACCATGGCGTGCTTGCCCAGATGCCTCGCGGCCTCGATCAGCGCGGGCATGAGCGCCGCCGCCACGCCGCGGCCCCGGTGGTTGGGGTGGACATAGAGGGAGGTTTCCACCGTCCGGTCGTAACCGTCCTGCGGGCGAAACTCGCCGAAGGACGCGTAGCCCGCCACGCGCCCGTCCGCTTCGGCCACGAGGTAGGGATAGGACTTGGCCCGCTGGGTCGCGAGCAGCGCGCGCCGGTTGGCCAGGTCCACCGGGTCCCGCCACCAGATGGCCGTCCCGTGCAGGATCTCGTCGTTGTGGATGGACAGGATCGCGGGCAGGTCGTCCTCCCGCGCGTCCCGGATCAGCAAGGCCTTCGGCTCCATCGTCATCGTTCCCCGTCGCGGTCGGGAGCCTGATCGAGGGGAGCCAGATCGGCAAGGGCGCGCGTGCGGGTGAGCGCGTGCCCTTCCGCCCAATCGAGCTCCTCCTCGAGCGCGTGGTAGGTGTCGTCGCCGATCGTGCCGTTGCGGCGCAGGCGGGCCAGCGCGCGGCGCTCGGCCGCGATCGCCTCCAAGCGGAGCCTGCCGATCGTCGCGGCGTCGAGGGTTGCGTCGGACGTTTCCTCGCGCATCCGCACCGCGTATTCGCGGCGGAGGAGGTCGGCCTCGCGGTCCTGCCTCCCATCCAGGAACGCGAGGGCGGCGCGCGCCACCTCCTGGCGCGCGAGGCGACCCTCGCGCCCCATCTCGTCGTCGTCCAGTAGGTGGAGCCGGCGCAGCAGCGGGCCCAGCGTGAGACCCTGGATCACCAGCGTGCCGAGCACGACCGCGAAGGCCGCCGTGACGAGGAGGTCGCGGTGCGGAAAGGCCGGCCCTCCCCCGTCCCCGTCGGGAAGCGCGAGGGCGGTGGCGAGCGTGATGATCCCGCGCATGCCGCACCACGAGACCGCGACGGCGCCCCCCAGCGTCGGCCGGAAGCCCGGCTCGGCGCCCCGCAGCGTCGCGAGATAGCCGCTCAGGACCAGGCCGCGGTTGTAGACCATCACCCAGGCCACGCGGGCGAGGATCACGGCCGCGAGGACGGCCAGGGAGAACCCGAGCACGTGGAGGGCCTGGCCGCCGTCGATGCTCTGCAGGACGGGATGGATCTGCAGGCCAACCAGCACGTAGGCGAGCGCGGTCAGGACGTAGGTCGCCACATCCCACACCGCGAAGGAGCTGCGGCGGTGTTCGGCGCCCTGCGTCGCGGCCGACGTCCGCGCCAGGGTGACGGCGTAGGCCACGACCGTCAGCACGGGCGACACCGAGAGGGCGTCGGCCAGCAGCCACACCGCGAACGTCCCCGCGAACTGCAGCACCACGTGGACGGGGATGTCGCGCACGCGCCGGGTCAGATGGTGGAAGGTCCAGGCGAGCCCGATCCCGAGCAGAGGTCCACCGAGGCAGGACAGGGCCAGCGCTCCCGCGGCGGCCCCGGGCGAAACCGAGGCGCCCAGCGCGGCCGAAACGGCGAAGCGGTAGATCAGCAGCGCGCTCGCGTCGTTGAGCAGGCTCTCCGCTTCGAGGATGACCGACATGCGGTGCGGGGGCGACACCACCCGCAGCACGGTCGTGGCGGCACTGGCGTCGGGAGGGGCCACGATGGCCCCGAGCGCGATCGCGGCGGCCCAGGACAGGTCGGGGACGAGCCATTTCGCAACGACGGCGACGGCCGCGACCGTCACCAGGACGGCGAACAGCACGAGGCTCACCACGGGCGCCCAATTGGCCCGCAGGTCGCGGAGCGAGGTGTCGAAGGCCGCGTCGAGCAGGACGGGGGCCACGAACAGCGCGAGGGCGAGGTCCGGGGCGAGTTCGATCGGCGGCCGTGCGCCCGGCACCAGCGCGAGAGCCGCCCCGCCGAGCGCCAGCACCACCGGATAGGGCGCTCCCACAGCCCGCGCGAGGGTGGTGAGCAGGGCCGCGGCGATCATCAGGGCGAGGACGAGTTGGAAGAGTTGCATCGGCGCGTCCCAGCAGATCGGCCGCGACACGGCTCGCGTCGCGGAAGCCGGTCGTCACTCCGCGAACCGCTCGGAGCCTGACCTTGGCAGCGTCGAAGCGCAACGCCTTTGCGTGCGCGACCCCTTCGCGCGACCGTCAGCCCCGATCCATGAAGAAGAAGCCGAGGGCGAACATCAGGTAAATGCCCACCAGAAGCAGCCCCTCGAACCACGTGGTTTCCCCATCGCCCGCGACCGCGCGGACGATCAGCACCGTGCTCACGATGGCGAAGAGTTCCAGCGGGTTGGAGAACACCAGCGTCATCGGGTGGCCGATGGCCCAGGAGATCAGCACCAGCAGCGGCGCCACCACCAGGGCGATCTGGATGGCCGAGCCGATCGAGATGTTGAGCACGAGCCCCATCTTGTCCTGCCGCGCGAAGAACACCGCGGCGATGAGGTCGCCGCCGGTGCCCACCAGGGCCAGCGCCACGACGCCCAGGAACAGGGGCGACAGGTGCAGGGCCTGGGTCGTGGCCTGCAGGGCGTCGGACACGAGTTCGGCCTCGAGCGCCACCAGGGCCGTGGCGCCGACCAGCACGCCGAGCGACAGCGCGAGCGGCCATTGTGCCTCGCCCCGTTCGTCGTCGCTCGCGAAGACGTCGCGGTGCGTGACCAGCGTATAGACGAGGTTGGCGGCGTAGATGAGCAGGAGGACGACCGACACGCCGAGGCTCAGCTCCTCGTCGGTCAGCCCGAGGTCGCCCGCGTGGACCGCCACGCGTCCCGTCAGGTCGAAGGCGGCGGGCATCAGCAGGGCGATGAGGACCAGGACCAGCATAGTGGAGAGCTGGCCCACGCGCTCGCGGTCGAACACCTGCTTGGGCCGCCCCACGCCGCCGGCCAGCACCGCGATACCCAGGCCCAGCAAGGTCGTGCCGATCACCGAGCCGATCAGCTGCGCGCGGACCACCTCGGCCTGGCCGTCGGCCAGGACGAACAGCGCCAGGATGATCTCGGCCACGCTGCCGAAGCTGACGTTGAGCAGCCCGCCCACCGCCGGTCCCGCGCGCTCGGCCAGCTGCTCCGTGGCGCGCCGGCTCCAGTCGGCGAGGACCGCGATGGCGAGCGCACCCACCGCGAAATCCCACACGGCGGACACGTGGGCGAGGAAATGCAGCGCGAGAGAGATGGGGACGAGCGCGAGCGCGAGATAGGGCATGCGGGCCTTGGCGGGACGGCGATGGGGATCGAGGGGACGCTAGTCCCGGATCAATTGTTCCAGGCCCGCCAGCGTGTCGGCCTCGGCCGTCGGCTTGTCCCAGCGGATGCGGCTCACCCGGGGGAACCGCATCGCGACGCCCGACTTGTGCCGCGTGGAGCGGTTCAATCCCTCGAAGGCGATCTCCAGCACCAAGCCCTCGTCCGGGCCGTGCGCCACCTCGCGCACGGGGCCGAAGCGGTTGACGGTGTTGTTGCGCACGTAGCGGTCGAGCTTGACGAGCTCCTGGTCCGTGAACCCCGAATAAGCCTTGCCGACGGGCACGAGTTCACGGGTGTGGCCGGTCTCGCGCCAGACCCCGAACGTGTAGTCGGAATAGTAGGAGGAGCGCTTGCCGTGCCCGCGCTGGGCATACATCACCACGGCATCGATGTTGAACGGATCGCGCTTCCACTTGAACCACAGCCCCTTGGGCCGACCCGGCACGTAGGGACTGTCGTGCCGCTTGAGCATCAGCCCCTCGATGGCGTCGGCCGAAGTCCCCGCTCCTGCCCCGGCCGGGTCGTGGCGGGCGGCGGCGAGCCGCTCCCAATCCGCGAACGGCACCAGGGGAGACAGGTCGACGCGCTCGGGCGCAACGCGGGCCACGAAGCGCTCAAGCCGCTCGCGTCGCGTCGCGAAGGGCAAGGCGCGGAGGTCCTCGCCCTCGTCAAGCAGGAGGTCGTAGACGCGCAGGTGGATCGGGTACTCGTCCGTGAGCTTGGCGGTCACGACCTTGCGGTTGAGCCGCTGCTGCAGCGTGCCGAACGAGTCCACGTGGCCGTCGCGCACGACGAGGAGTTCGCCATCGAGGGCGGCCGAGGTGAAGCGTGCCGCGAGGAGTACGTCGACCAGGTCGGGGAAGGCGCCCGACACGTCCTCGCCGCTGCGCGAATAGAGCCGCACGACGCTTCGGCCGCCCCCGTCGACGCCCTTGACGGCCTGCACGCGGATGCCGTCCCACTTCCACTCGGCGGAGAAATCGGCGGGGTCGAGCGCGCCAATGTCGCGGTCCTCGAGCGCGTGGGCCAGCATCGGCGTGCGGAAGGGGGCGGGCTCGGTCGTGTCGGGCCGCGGGCCGCGCCCCTCGACCCAGGCGAACAGGGCCTCGTAGGGCGGCGCCATGCCGTGCCACACGCCCTCGACCTCGTCGGGCTCCAGCCCGCCCAGGGCCGCGACGGCCGTCTTGGCAAGGCGGGCCGACACGCCCACGCGCAGCGAGCCCGTGATGAGTTTCAGGAGCGCCCAGCGGCCTGTCTCGTCGAGCGCGTCGAGCCAGGCCGCGAGCTGGGCCGGCAGCGCGAGCTTGCCGGTGGTGGCCAGCGTGCGGATCACGGCCGAGAGCGGCGGCGGGGCCGGTGCCTCCACGCCCGCCTCGGGGCGCGGCCACATCAGCGCCACGGTTTCCGACAGGTCGCCCACGTAGTGGTAGCTCATGGTGAACAGCGTCGGGTCGGTCCGTTCGGCCGCAACCGCGCGGATCATGTTCGGCTTGGCGTTGGCGAAGCTCAGCTGATCGGTGAGGGCGGCGAGCGCGTAGCCGCGCTCCGGATCGGGCACGGCGCGGAAATAATCGACGATCAGCCGCAGCTTGCCATTGCGGGAGGGCTCGAAGGACAGCCGGTCGAGGAGCTGGGCGAAAGCCTTCACGCCGCGGCGGCCTCGACCGCGGCGTCCTCGCCCTCGTCGCCGTATCCGATCAGGTGCAGCGGCTTGGCCGCGAGCCCGCGGGTCTCGGCCCAGTAGGCGAGCGCGTCGGCCTCGCCGTGGGTGACCCAGAGTTCCTCGCAGCCCGTGTCGAGCACGGTGGCGCAGAGCGCGCCCCAGTCGGCGTGATCGGAGATGATGAGCGGCAGTTCCACCCCGCTCTGGCGTGCCCGGGCCCGGACGCGCATCCAGCCCGAGGCCGACACGGTCATGGGATCGGGGAATTTTTGCGCCCACACGTCCTTGATGGCGCTGGGCGGGCAGATCACGACCTCGCCTCCCAGAGCTTTGCGTTCGGCGGGGACCACACGGCGCACGTCGCCCAGCGGGACGCCGAGCTGCTCATAAAGAATGGTCAGCTTCTCCACCGCGCCGTGGACGTAGATCGGCCACTCGTAGCCGGCCCCGCGCAGCAGGGCCATGACGCGCTGCGCCTTGCCGAGCGTGTAGGCGCCGACGATGTGGGTTCGCTCGGGGAACAGCGCGCGCGACGCGAGAAGCTTGGCGACCTCGTCCGCCGCGTCCGGATGACGAAACACCGGCAGGCCGAAGGTCGCTTCGGTGATGAAGGCGTGACAGCGCTGGACGTCGAAGGGAAGGCACGTGGGGTCCGTGGCGCGTTTGTAGTCGCCGGAGACGACCACGCGGAACCCGCGCTGCTCGATGGCGATCTGGGCCGAGCCCAGAACGTGGCCCGCGGGATGGAAGGACACCGCCACACCGCCGACCGCGAGCGTCGCGCCAAGGTCGGCGACCTGCCTCACCTCCGTGAAGGCCTCACCGTACCGCACGGCCATGATGGCCAGGGTCTGAGCCGTCGCCAGGACTGAGCCGTGGCCCGAGCGCGCGTGATCGCTATGACCGTGCGTGATGAGCGCGCGCGGAACGGGTCGCACGGGGGCGATATGAAAATCGCCGGCCGGGCAGTAAAGCCCGGCCGGCGATAAGGACAAAACATCCGATGCGGACATGCCGCAAGCGGTCAGTCGTTGCAGAGCAGCTTCTTACGCGGATGCGTAATCCCGGTCGGGCGCGGAACGCGCCTGACCTCGTAGACGCAGTCCTCGTCATCGGGACCGAAAGCCTTGGAGACCTTGATGGATTGACCAATGGTCAGAGGACGATAGGAAATCTGACCCAGGACCGGGCCGGCGATCAGCGGAGCGCCGATGAAGCAGGCGACAAGAACCGCCCCCAACCGCTTCATCGACTTCGACGGTACGACCTGGTCCATGGACAACAACCCTTCAGCGACTAAAGGCGCAAGACTGAACTTACTCGCAAACGCGGACGCGGCGGTGACCGATCACCTCGCCGTAGTCGTCGTAGACAGGCCGACGTTCGAAGTAGCAGCCGCCGTCATAGACGGGCGCCGGGGCGTAGCCGTAGCCGCCGCGATAACCGTAACCGGAATTGGCCGCCGCGGAACCCGCGATGGCACCAACCGCCAGCCCGCCAAGAACGCCTGCCGCGATCGCGCCACCACGAGCCTCGGCCGGGGTCGACGTCGTCGCGACAGCACCGGAAAACGCCAGAAGGGTAGCACCGATCGTCATGGTCTTCGGGAACGAAGTCATACTTATTCTCCTCTCCTCGTTCATGCGGTAAGGAACGCCACCGGGCCACATTAGTTTCATGGCGGTTGAAAACCCGCTTCGCCCGGCTTGAAATCGCGGATCTACGCCTAGCAAGGCACCTGAGCCCTCGCATGCCGAAGAGTGTATCGGAGAAGATGGTGGCTGGCAGGTCGTATCGAGGCTCGCCCTCGCCTGTTTTCGCCGGCGCCGTTAACACGGCGTTCGCGCGCCCCGAGGCAGGCGCATGAGGATCAACGTGTCTTCGGGCGACCTGCTGACGGACAGGCTTTTCGCCTACGCGACGGAAACGCTGAACGACGGCGATCTGGAGGCGGCCACCGACCTGCTCCGGCAGACGCTCGACCGCGCGCCGACCTGGGTTCCCGCCTGGGCGCTGCTGGGGGAGGCCGAGGAGCGCCGTGGCGAGCGAAGCGCGGCGCTCGATGCCTACGCCCGGGCGGCGGCCCACGACGTGACCGGCGCGTTCGGAGCCACGCTGCACGTCGCACGCCTGCGCGGGGACCCTCTGGACGGGATGCCGCCGGCCTACGTCGCCACCCTGTTCGACCAGTACGCGCCGCGCTTCGACGAGCACCTTGTGGGCACGCTGGGCTATCGCGCTCCGGCGCTGCTGACGGATGCATTGGCACGGACGCGCGGCTCCCGCCGCTTCGCGAGAGCGCTCGACCTCGGCTGCGGCACCGGACTGATGGGGCACGCGATCCGCCATCGCATCGACCGGCTGGAGGGCGTGGACCTGTCGCCCGCCATGATCGCGGAGGCCGCGCGCAAGGGAGGCTATGACGCGCTGTATGTGGATGACGGGGTGCATCGCCTGGACAACATCACCGCCGGAACCCTCGACCTGATCGTCGCGGCCGACGTGCTGGTCTACCTCGGCGCGCTCGATGCCCTGTTCGCGGCCGCCGCCCGCGCCCTGGCGGCGGATGGGACGTTCGCGTTCACGGCCCAGACCCACGCGGGGGACGGTGTCGTCCTGGGCGACGACCTGCGCTACGCGCATTCGCCGACCATCCTGCGCGACGGGCTCGAACGGGCGGGTCTCGTCGTGGAGATGCTGGAGAGCGCTTCCACGCGGCGGGAGCGCGGCTCGGACGTGCCCGGGCTCGTCGCGGTGGCGTGCAAGCCCTAGGATCATCCTCGTGCTTGAGAAAGCGTCCGCCCCGGCCGTCCTGCCGCCCGTGTTCCTCGACTGGTTCGAGCGGCGGGGCTGGGTGCCGCGCGCCCACCAGCTGGCGCTGCTCAAGGAGGCGGAGGCCGGGCGGAGCGCGCTGCTGATCGCGCCGACCGGCGCGGGCAAGACGCTCGCGGGCTTCCTGCCGAGCCTGGTCGAGCTGGCGGCGCAGCCGCAGGGCCGCGCGTCCGGCCTTCATACGCTCTACATCTCGCCGCTGAAGGCGCTGTCGGTGGACGTCGCGCGCAACGTCGAGCGGCCGGTGGCCGACATGGGTCTGCCAATCCGCATCGAAACGCGGACGGGCGACACGGGGGCCGCCAAGCGTCAGCGGCAGCGGCGCGACCCGCCCGACATCCTGCTCACCACGCCCGAGCAGGTGGCCCTGCTGCTGGCTTCGCCCGACGCGAAGGGGCTGTTCAAGGGCCTGCGCCGCATCGTGCTGGACGAGTTGCACGCGCTGGTGACGTCCAAGCGCGGCGATCTCCTCGCGCTCGGCCTTGCCCGGCTGCGGCGGCTCGCCCCCCAAGTGCAGGTCGTGGGCCTGTCCGCCACCGTACGCGAGCCCGACGAGCTGCGCCGCTATATCGTTCCGGCCCCGGACGGCTGCGCCCTGATCGTGGCGCCGCCGGGCGCCAAGGCCGAGCTCACCATGCTGGACACGCGCGAGCGGCTGCCCTGGGCGGGCCACGGGGCGCGGCACGCGATCGGGGAGATCTACGCCGCGGTGGGCCAGGCCCGCATGGCGCTGCTGTTCGTCAACACGCGCTTCCAGGCCGAACAGCTGTTTGCCGACCTGTGGCGCGTCAACGCCGACAACCTGCCCATCGCCCTGCACCACGGCTCGCTCGACGTGAACCAGCGGCGGCGCGTCGAGGCCGCGATGGCGGCGGGCGCGATCCGGGCGGTGGTGTGCACCTCCACGCTCGACCTCGGCATCGACTGGGGCGACGTGGACCTCGTCGTCAACGTGGGCGCGCCCAAGGGTGCGTCCCGGCTGATCCAGCGCATCGGCCGGGCCAACCACCGGCTGGACGAGCCGTCCCGCGCCCTGCTGATCCCCGCCAACCGCCTCGAAGTCCTCGAATGCCGCGCCGCCATCGAGGCCGCGGAGGCGGGCATGCAGGACACGCCCGCCCCGCGAACCGGCGCGCTGGACGTGCTGGCCCAGCACATCCTCGGCATGGCCTGCGCCGAACCGTTCGGGGCCGACGCGCTGTTCGCCGAAGTGCTGGACGCCGCTCCCTATGCCGAGTTGAGCCGCCAGGACTTCGACGACGCGGTCGCCTTCGTGGCGCACGGCGGCTACGCGCTGCGGGCCTACGACCGCTTCGCCAAGATCAGGCAGGGGGCGGACGGCACCTGGCGGGTCAGCAACGGGCGGGTGGCGCAGACCTATCGCATGAACGTCGGCACCATCGTCCAGGCCAGCACGCTGAAGGTGCGGCTCGTGCGGGCCAAGGGCGGCGCGGAGCCGGGCGCCCGGGCCGCGGGCCCCGTGGGGCGGGGCGGCCGCGTGCTGGGCGACATCGAGGAAGGATTTTTGGAAACCCTGCTGCCGGGCGACACCTTCCTGTTCGGCGGCGAGGTGCTGGCGCTGCACGCCATCGTGGAGAACGAGGCGCTGGTAATGCGGACGCAGGGCGACGCCCCCAAGGTGCCCTCCTACGCGGGCAGCAAGTTCCCGCTCACCGACTACCTCGCGGCGCACGTGCGCGACATGCTCTCCGACCCGGACCACTGGGCGTCGCTTCCCGCCCAGGTGTCGGACTGGCTCGAGCTGCAGCGCCGGAGATCCGCCCTGCCCCAGCCCGACGCGCTGCTGGTGGAGACTTTCCCGCGCGGCGGCCGGTTCTACCTCATGGCCTACCCGTTCGAGGGGCGGCTCGCCCACCAGACGCTCGGCATGCTGCTGACCCGCCGCATGGAGCGGGCGCGGCTCAAACCCATGGGGTTCGTGGCCAACGACTACGCCATCGCGGTGTGGTCGGCCACCGACATCGGGGCCCGCATCCGCGGTGGACTGGTGTCGCTCGACGAGCTGTTCGCCCAGGACATGCTGGGCGACGACCTGGAGGACTGGCTGGTCGAGTCGGCGATGATGAAGCGCACGTTCCGCACCTGCGCCATCATCGCGGGGCTGATCGAGCGCAATCACCCCGGCCGGCAGAACACCGGACGGCAGATGACGGTGTCGACCGACCTCGTCTACGACGTGCTGCGCCGCCACGAGCCGGACCACATCCTGCTGCGCGCCGCCCGCGCCGATGCGGCGACCGGACTCCTCGACCTGACCCGGTTCGCCCATTTATTATCGCGAATCGAAGGCCGAATCACCCACATGGACCTGCGCCGCATCTCGCCGCTCGCGGTGCCGATCATGCTGGAGATCGGCCGCGAGCCGGTCCACGGCGAAGCGCAGGACCACGTGCTGGCGGAGGCCGCCGACATTCTGGTGGAGGAAGCGTTTGCGGAGGACGGTGTCGACGGCCCTGACTCCACCGCCGCCCGCCCCCTCCCCGGCTACGCCATCCGCCCGCGCGGCTGGCGCGGCGTCTGAGGTTTCGGACACGTTCATTCCCGTCGCGGGCCACCTGCATCCGGCCGCGCCGGCCGCGGCGCGGCGCGGCGCGGCGGCGCGGCGGCGGGCGGTCGCGGGCGTCGAGGGTTCGGCCTTCGGGCTCCGGCGGCAGTTTCTACCCCCCTACGACACGGCCGCGACTCTCGCGCGGCTCGCCGCCGTCGTGGCCCGCCACGCGCCCAAGCTGGTGGTGGCGCTGGGCGACAGTTTCCACGACCGCCGCGCCGCCGCGCGGCTGCGGCCCGCCGACCTCGAGGCGCTGGGCGCCCTGCAGGCCGGCCGCACCTGGCTCTGGCTCGCGGGCAACCACGATCCCGACCCGCCACCCGGCGTGGAGGGCGACGTCGCGGCCGACTGGAGTTTCGGGCCGCTGCGCTTCTGCCACGAGCCGCAGGCGGGACCGCAGCCCGGAGAGGTCGCGGGCCACCTGCATCCGGTTGCGGTCGTGGCGGGCCGGGGCGGCGCGACGGCGCGGCGGCGGGCCTTCGTGGGCGACGGCACCCGCTGCGTCATGCCCGCCTTCGGGGCCTACGCGGGCGGGCTCAACCTGCACCACGCGGCCTTCGCGGCCCTGTTCGCGCCCGGTACCCGCACCGCCCACGCGCTCGGCCGCGACCGAGTGTATTCGATTTCTGAGCGGCGCTGTTTGCCGGATCGGTAGGCTTTTGGCACATCTACCGTGTCACGTCCTTAGCCGCTAAGCGGTATCGGTGCGCGAGCGTCGACGCCCGTTCGGGCTTACCGACGCGAACCGCTAAGCCCTGCCAACATGTTATAACATAAGATATTCTCTATTGAAAAAAATCAGCCGAAATTAATCTTTTTTTCGCAGAATATACAAACCGCCAGCAAGAATTAGCGGTGGAATTATATTTTTAGCAGTCCCATAGTAATATTTCTCATATGCATAATCCATAGCGTACCACTGGATGATAAGCGCGACAGTCAGGTAGATAATTAAAATTTTTATCCTGTGTTTTTCAATCAAACCAAGTTCTCCCGAACTAAAAATACCCATTAGATCGAGTGACTTGCGCGTCTCTCAGAAGACCGTTCGCGACCGAATCGCGGCCGCCAGCGTCCCCTCGTCCAGGTAGTCGAGCTCGCCGCCCACCGGCACGCCGTGCGCGAGCCGCGTCACCTTCACCTCGAAATGCGACAGCAGGTCGGTGACGTAATGCGCGGTGGTCTGCCCGTCCACGGTCGCGTTGACGGCCAGGATCACCTCGGCCACCGCGTCGTCGGCCACGCGGCGCACCAGGCCCTTCAGGTTGAGGTCGTCGGGGCCGACACCGTCGAGCGGCGACAGGACGCCGCCGAGCACGTGGTAGCGGCCGCGCACCACGCCGGCGCGCTCCAGCGCCCACAGGTCGGACACGGTTTCCACCACCACCAGGGTGGCGGGGTCGCGCCGCGCGTCGCGACAGATCGTGCAGGGGTCGGCCGTGTCGATGTTGCCGCAGGCCGAGCAGGTGACCACGCGGTCCCGCGCCACCGCCATGGCGTCGGCCAGGGGGGCGAGCAGCTCCTCCTTGCGGCGGATGAGGTGGAGCGCCGCGCGCCGGGCCGAGCGCGGCCCCAGGCCCGGCAGGCGGCCTAGCAGCTGGATCAGGCGCTCGATCTCGGGCCCGGCGACGCGGTCGGCCATCGGCTGCCCTTATCGCGCGGTCCGACCAAGCGGACCGGCCTGGCCGACGACGCGCACCCCATCAACGCCGTCATTGCGAGCGCAGCGAAGCAATCCAGCCGGCTGGTCCGGGCTGAACCCCCATCGTCGCGGCTCACCCCTGGGTCGCGTCGCTGCGCTCGCGATGACGGCTCCCGGCTCGCGCATCAGAACGGCAGCTTGAAGCCGGGCGGCAGGGGCAGGCCGGCGGTCACGGCCTTCATCTTGTCCTCGGCCACGCTCTGCGCCTTCTTGCGGGCGTCCTCGCAGGCAGCCACGAGCAGGTCCTCAAGGATCTCGCGCTCGTCCTCCACCATCAGGGACGGGTCGATGGCGACCGCCTTCACCTGACCCTTGGCGGTGACGGTGACGCGGACCAGCCCGCCGCCGGACTGGCCCGCGACCTCCACGCGCTCCAATTCGTCCTGCACCGCTTCCAGGCGGGCCTGCATGGCCTGCGCCTGCTTCATCAGGCCCATCACGTCCTTCATGGCCTCGTCCTCCTCACAGGTCGTCGTCGTCCGGAACGGTGTCGCGGTAGCCCACCTCCTCGTCGCCCATGGCGGGGGCGACGGGTTCGGGGGCCGGCAGGTCGGGTTGCAGGTCGCGCACGGCCACGATGCGGCTGCCGGGAAAGGTCTGCATCACGCGGCTGATGACGGGGTGGCGCTCCAGGTCGAGCCGGCGTGCCGACGCCGCGGCGTCGGCCGTCTCGCGCAGCGTCGGGGCGCCGCCGCCGGCCGCCACCGCCACCATCCAGCGCGTGCCGGTCCATTCGCCGAGCCGCCGCATGAGCTGGGCGGCCAGTTGCGGCGAGGCGCCGGGCGCGGGCTCGAACTCGATGCTGCCCGCCTCGAAGCGCACCAGCCGGACGTCGCGCTCCAGCGCGGTCTTGAGCTGGACGTCGCGGTTGGCGGCCGCGAGCGCGACCACGTCCTCCAGCCCGCGCGGCAGGGCCGCGGTGGGCTGCGTTTGCGCGATCGCCCTCGGCTGGGGCGCCGCGCTCGCGGGCCCGTTGACCTGGCGCAGCGCCGGGCCGTCCGGCCCGCGAGGCGGCGCGAGGCCGGTCGAGGGCGGCGTCCCGGCGGGGGACGTCCCCTGCAGACGGCGGATCACCTCGTCGGGGGTGGGGAGGTCGGCCGCGTAGGCGAGCCGCACCAGCACCATGTCGGCCGCGGCAAGCGGGCGGGGGGCGTCGCGCACGTCCGTGAGCCCCCGGCTGAGCATCTGCCAGGCGCGGGTGAGCACCGGCAGGCCGAGCCGGGCCGCGAACCCCTCCCCGCGCGTGCGCTCCTCGGCGGACAGCGAGGCGTCCTTCGCGGCGTCCGGCACGAGCTTGATCCGGGTCACGAGGTGGACGAACTCGGCCAGGGCGGTCAGCACGCCCGCGGGGTCGGCCCCGTGGTCGTGCAGGTGTTTGAGCGCCGGCAGGGCGGTGGCGAGGTCGCCGCGCATCACGGCCTCGAACAGGTCGATGATGCGGCCCCGGTCCGCCAGCCCCAGCATGGTGCGCACCGCGTCGGCCTCGATGGCGCCCTCCGCGCCCCCGGCCCCGTGGGCGATGGCCTGATCCAGCAGCGACAGCGCGTCGCGCACCGAGCCCTCGGCCGCCCGCGCGATCATGGCGAGCGCTTCCGGCTCGATCGCCACGCCCTCCTTGGCGCAGATGCCCGACAGGTGGGCCACGAGGTCGGCGGCATCCACGCGGCGCAGGTCGAAGCGCTGGCAGCGCGACCGCACCGTCACCGGCACCTTGTCGATCTCGGTG
>CAXTFJ010000045.1:0-6157 GCA_964243405.1 uncultured Lichenihabitans sp.
GCCCCTTCGGCGAAGTGGTGGCCAACGTCGTGGCGCCACCCGCCCGCAAGCAGGCTGTCGCGGCGGAATAGCTTGGTGCGAGCCGTCGGACGTCGAGCCTTCAGGAACGGGACCGAAGCGTTCGCTGCCGACCCGCGTTCCGTTAAAGGCTTGAGTTCTGATACCAGCGGCACCGGGCTGTGGCTCTCATGGTTTTCGACGGTTTGGTTTTGTGATTCGCTGAGCGCTGTCCTGCTGTGTGGGAGGCGAGACTGGCGGTTGCGATCACGCGGACGCAGCATGACGCGGCGGGACTGCGGCAAGCTGCGGCGCGGGCCAAGGGCGCTGATGCGGCGCGCCGGATGCTTGCCCTGGCCCTTGTGCTTGAAGGGCGGCCGCGGACGGAGGCGGCGCGCACCTGCGGCATGGACCGGCAGACCTTGCGCGACTGGGTGCACCGCACCAACGACGAGGGGCTGGCAGGCCTGTCGGACCGCAAGGCTGCTGGCCCGAACCCGCGGCTGTCGCCGGAGCAGCAGGCCGAGGTCGCGGCGCTTGTGCGCTCCGGCCCTGTTCTGGCCGAGCACGGCGTGGTGCGCTGGCGGCGGGCCGACCTATCCAAGCTGATCGAGACGCGCTTTGGTGTGCGCCTGGCCGAGCGCAGCGTGGGGGCCCTGCTGGCCCGGCTCGGCTTCCGC
This sequence comes from uncultured Lichenihabitans sp., assembly GCA_964243405.1. GTDB lineage: Bacteria > Pseudomonadota > Alphaproteobacteria > Rhizobiales > Beijerinckiaceae > Lichenihabitans. The sequence continues at coordinate 678 of CAXTFJ010000045.1, forward strand.
CACATCTCGGTGCGGCCCCGCCACCCGGCCCAGGATCCGGCCGCGGTGGAAGCGCACAAAAAACTTTGCCGCCCTTGTTGCCGCTGCTGTCCCGGAGCACGCGGCAAGCAAGCCCGTTGAGCTCTGGTGGCAGGACGAGGCCCGCGTCGGCCAGCAAGGCCGCTGACCTACTGCTGGGCTGAGAAGGGCAGCCGGCCGCCCGTCCCGCGCGACTGCCGCCGCAGCTGGGCCTACATCTTCGGTGCCGTCTGCCCGGCCCGTGGCACCGGGGCCGCACTGGTGCTGCCCTGCGCCGACAAGGCGGCCATGACGCTGCACCTGGCCGAGATCAGCCAGGCAGTCACGCCGGGAGCCCATGCCGTCATGGTTGTTGACGGCGCCGGCTGGCACAAACCAGGCCGCAGGCTGAAGCGGCCGGACAACATCAGCTTCCTTGTGCTGCCACCCTACTGCCCCGAGTTGAACCCGCAGGAGAACATCTGGCAGTACCTGCGCCAGAACTACCTGTCCAACCGCGTGTTCGACACCTCCACGGCCATCGTGGATGCTTGCTGCGACGCTTGGAACGCGCCTGTCGCGCAACCCAGCACCTTCACGTCCATCGCCACCCGCTCCTGGGCCAAACAGGTCAGACCTTGATGCCAATGGTATTAGACCTGTTCATCAGCACGAAGCCGGCAGCCTTGGCGGGATTGGCGGGTAGGAACGCGCGGGCGTCGGCGCGAAGCTTATCGACCAGATCAAGCTTGTACTTCTTCGCCTCGGGGTCGAGTTCCAGCGTCGTGACGATGACGAGAAGGTTGCGCTCATCTTCCTCTTGGGAACAAGCGCGCCAAACCTTGGCGCTCCGCGCCAGTGCGTGCTCGAATTTCATGATCTCTCCCTGGACGACTTGCGCTTCGCTTCCTGACTTCATCCTTCTGTCATAATCAAGTGGCTGGAACCCGCGCTCGTCACGACTTCTTCAGTCGGTCCCTGTACAGCCCGGATCTCGCAGCATCCGTAAATAAAATTAAAATGTTAACTCTATTTAATTCAAATTAAGTGGACTTTGGAACGGAAAGAGAAAATTGCGGTATCGTTCACAAATGACTCCTTCGGAGTCGATTGTGCAAAAAACACCGAGACACCAGACCAGCGGTCAGTCTGACAACCGAACCAGCGTACGGATTCGTCTTCTGGAGGTCGCGAGCCTGATGGTTCAGCTGCGAGGGCTGTCTGCTCTCACTCTCAACGACCTTAGTGCCGTGTCGGATATCGACGTGACGAGAATCCTGGAAGAGTTCAGAACGAAGAACGATCTCATCGTAGCCCTGAAACGACGCGGGAGCCTCTGAGGAGCAAAAACCGTAACGTCACCCACCGAAAATCGCCTAACCGCTTGCATTTATTGGTGCCGGTTGCAGGGATCGAACCCGCGACCCCCTGATTACAAATCAGGTGCTCTACCAACTGAGCTAAACCGGCGTCACGCGACTCCAATCGAAGCGAGGTAGCAAGCCCGGCCCGGGCTGGCAAGGCGAGGAGGCCCGGGTCAGAATCGATACCAGACCGCGGCAGTCAAGCCGCGCTCCCGCAGGGCGTCGCGACCATCGATCGTCTCGAAGGCACCAAGCTGCACGGACCATCGCGTGGACAGGTCGTAGACGACCGAAGCCTCGAGGTTCGAGTTTCCCGAGGCCGGGAAGAAGGTCGTGCCACGGCCGACCGGCACCGTGGTGAAGCTTTGCAGCAGGAACAGCAGGTCGGGGCGTGGCCGCGTCCCCACCGTCAGGTCCACGTGGGTCTCGTCGGGCGCGCCCGACCCGCGAATGCGGTATCCGGTCTGCGCGTCGACGAAGGACGGCCAGGGCCCGAGCGCGAAGGCGTAGCCGAGCAGCAACCGGCCATCCGTGTTGCGTGACGTATTGCCGATCAGCGCGAGGTTACGTTCGCGTGTCGACGCGGGAAGTTGAAACGTTCCCTGGACTGCGAGGACCGCCGGGCCGAACACGAGCAGGCGGACCTGCGCCCCGGCCTCGCTCGTGCCCAGCCCCGTGTAGCGGCCGCCCGGCGAGCCGCCCAAGCTGGTGGATACGAGTTCGGGCTTGATGACGGCTTGCAACCAGTCCGTGACGCCGTACTCGACGTAAGCCGCGGTTTCTCGCTTGGTGTAGGGATCCGTCGCGACGATATGGCGGCCATCCGCCGAGAAGCTCTGGCTGCCCCGGTCGAAAATGCCGCCGACGATGATTTCGCCATGGCCGGCCGGTTCGTTGAAGGCACCCGCCCAGGCGGCCGTGCAGGTGACGAACGCGACGCAGAGGGCGGCCCCTCCAAAACTCGCGCGTCTCGTTCCGTTCCCCACCAATGCCGCAGATCCGCCGCATCACGAACACATCACTTCGGATATCTAAAACCAGTCGGATCGCTGTCGCAAGCCTCGCCTCAGGATCGCCCTGAATTCCCCACGAGTCCGCCGTCGCCGTTGCCCTCGCCGCATCGATTCTTGCGGAAATCTTTTCCGGTTCCGGCCCCTGTTAACCAGCGGTCGCCGGGTTTGAGGTTTCCGCCCGGTGAAGACGCGTCCGCCGGCCGAAGCGTGCGGCCAGTGTGCGAGGCGCTTCGACGGAGCGGCGCCTTCGTCCGGCTTTGCTCTAAGATCCGATTCACCGTTCCTGTTTGCTTCCCATTTTACTTAATCCGCCGGCAATACAAATAAACGCGAACCGCTAAAACGCGAGAATTTTACTTTCAACGACCGCAAAAGGCCGGTGGCACCTTCGATCTCACGAGAGATCAACAAGGTGGCGACGATGTCCCGCTGCAAAACGACAATCCTGGCTCTGCTGGCCCTGCTCGGGTCCGGAACCGCGCAGGCGGCGCCCGCCCCGGACCTTCGGGCGACTTCCGCGACGATCGGCGGCCAGACGAGCGTGCCCTACGGATGGGTCGACTTCTGCAACCGCTACGCCGGAGAATGTGACGGCCCTGCCCTGCCAGCCGAGGATGTCGTGCTGAACGCGCACGCCATCAAGGACATGGATCGGATCAACCGGCTGGTGAACCTGAGCGTGGTGCCGACCACGGACATGGACCACTGGGGCGTGGTGGACCGCTGGGATTATCCGCTGGACGGTCGGGGCGATTGCGAAGACTACGCCCTCGAAAAGCGCAAGTTGCTGATGGGGGCGGGCTTTCCGCGGCAGGCCCTGCTCATGACGGTGGTCAAGGACCGGGCGGGTGAGGGCCACGCGATCCTGACGGTCAAGACCACGAAGGGTGACTTCATCCTCGACAACATGGTCGATACCGTCCTGCCCTGGGACCAGACCGGGTACCGCTTCGTCAAGCGGCAGTCCCAGGAGGATCCCAACATCTGGCGCGCGATCGAGCCGGGCGTCGCCGCGCCGCTCTTCACCTCCAATCGCTGAGCCACCCTCGCTCCGACGTCGAGCGGAGCCGGAGCGATGACGGCCCGCGCCGACCCCGGGCGAATGGCAACGCTTCGTTGGGGGTTGTCCCGGTAGAACGGATGGGCCGGACCCGACTGGGACCGGTGGACCCGACCGAAGACCGCCCGGAATGACCGCACCCTACCGCCTTGCCGGTTTCGTCCTGGTCCTGCCGATGCTGGCCGGTCCCGGAGCGGCGGCCGCTGGCGGCAGCGATGCGGCCATCCAACTTCTCGCCGACGTCACGTTGATCGACGGGCTGTGCCAGAACACGACGGTGAGGTTCGGCGCGGCCTTCAAGATCGCGGCGAGCGATGGACTGGCCATCGCGGACGTGCTGCCGGGCGGACGGCTGCGCCGGCGGTTCGAAGCGGCCTTGCAAAGCCGCACGGCGGAAACGCCGCGCGAGGAGCTGTGCGGGGCGCTCGCCACGGATTACGCGGCCGCCGTGCCCGGCCTGGTTTCACATCCCTGATCGCGACGCTCACGCCGCCGGCGGGAAGTCGAAACGGCGCTGCAGGACGAAGCGATCGTTGGGTCCTTCCTGGCGGAACAGGACCAGACCGTCGACCGGAGTGAGCAGAGGCAGGTCGGCCAGGAGATGGCGCAGCACCGGTTCCAGCTTCGCCCTGTCGCGCGGCTCGAGCGCGCCGGTCAGCGTGATGTGGAACTGGAAGTCGTCCAGAACGAAGGGATAGCCCCATTCGTCCAGATTTGCGACCTGCTCGACCGTGAGCTGGTCGGGGTGGCGCCGTTCGCGGTCGGCGGGCGTGAGCGGGGCGCGGAACAGGTCGAAGTGCTTCACCACGGCGGTCGCCAGGGTGTCGATGGCGGGTGCGGGCTCGGCCAGCACGAGGGCCAGGAAGTGCCGCATCAGACCCAGCGTGAGGCGGACGTCGAACGGTCGCTGCGCTGCCGCGAACTCGGCCACGGCGGTTTCCAACTCGTTCGCCGTACGCCCTTCGGCCAGGTGGAACGGAGCCTTCAGGGTCGCGTGGAAGCCGTAGCGGCGCGGCGCGGCCGTCCAGCCCAGGCTCGCGGGATCGTGGAATATGGGATGGTCGGGCGGGTCGACCTCGGCGCCTGTGGCGGGATCGTAGCCCAGAAGGCTCGCGCCGAACCGGGCCAGGAGGTTGCCCGCGTGGGGCGCGAAGTAGATGGCGTAGCGGGTCATGAGGTCACCTCGTCCCCGATCCATGTAGCGGCTCGGCGCGCGCGGTCCATCGGCGATTGCGCCGGCCCGGGGCCAGCATGCTATGGAGGCCGCTCGGAGGGGCTGCCCTCACGCGGGGAACGGAATGTCGGGTCCGCACAAGCCGTGGCGTCGGTTCGAAACGATCGCGTTCCTGTCCTCCGGCTCGGGCGAGGCGGAGGCGGCGCTCACGGCCTTCGCGGCGCGCTACGGCAACGCGTCTCCGGAACACGCCGACGTCGTGGTGGCGCTGGGCGGCGACGGGCTGATGCTGCAGGTGCTGCACCGCTTCATGGGGTCGCGCAAGCCGATCTACGGCATGAACCGGGGCACGGTCGGCTTCCTGATGAACGAGTTCGCGGCCGACGACCTGTTCGAGCGGCTCGAGGCCGCCGAGGTCTCGGTGGTGCACCCTCTCATCATGCGGGCCACCAGCCGCGACGGCGGCGTCGCGACCGCGCGGGCCATCAACGAGGTGTCGCTGTGGCGGCGGTCCTACCAGGCCGGCAAGCTCAGGATCCTGGTGGACGGTCGGGAGCGCCTGCCCGAACTGATCGCGGACGGCATGCTGGTCGCCACTCCCGCGGGCTCGACGGCCTACAACCTGTCGGCCAACGGCCCCATCCTGCCGCTCAACGCGCCCCTGATGGCGCTGACGCCGATCTCCGCGTTTCGCCCGCGACGCTGGCGCGGCGCGCTGCTGCCCGACACGGCGACCGTCGCGGTCGAGGTTCTCGAGGCCGACAAGCGGCCCATGGGGGCCACCGCCGACCATTTCGAGCTGGAGAACGTGGTGCGGATCGAGGTCAGCATGGACCACGAGACCGGCATCACGCTGCTGCACGACCCCGGCC
>CAXTFJ010000045.1:6167-32306 GCA_964243405.1 uncultured Lichenihabitans sp.
GGGCAGGGTGCTGAGCAACGGCTCCTCCCTGTTCATCCTGGGCGAGCAGTTCGGGTCCTGAGCGATCAGGCGGGAGGCATCGCGGTCAGGGGCGCGAGCGCGCGGTAGAGCGCGCGGAACGCGGCAAGACGCGACGCGTAGGCGGCGTGCAGCTCCGCGTCGGGCGCGAGGTCGCGGCCCGTCGCGGGAACGGTGGCGACCTCGGTCATCGCCTCGCCCGTCACGCACAAGCGGGCGAGACGGGCCGCCCCGAAGGCGGGCCCCCGGTCGGCCGCGTCGTAGCGGACCAGGGTGACGCCGAGCACGGACGCGATCATCCCGCCCCAGAAGGTCGACCGCGCCCCCCCGCCGATGAAGCCGAGCCGGGTGGCCGGAGACGCCTCCAGGCCCAGCACGGCCAAACCGTCGGCGAGCGAGAAGGCCACCGCTTCGAGGATCGCCTGGACGATGTCGGCCGGTCCCGTCGCGCCCGACAGGCCGATTACCGCGCCGCGGGCGAACGGGTCGTTGTGGGGCGTCCGCTCGCCCGACAGGTAGGGGAGCGCCAGCAGGTCGGAGGGTCCGCGATAGGCCGCCTCCACCTCGTCCAGCAGCGCCGAGATGTCGGTCCGCCCGGTCCAGCGGGCCGCCGCCGCGAGCGGGCTCGCGCCGTTCAACAGGGCCGCCATGCGGAACCAGCGGTCCGGAACGGCGTGGCAGAAGGCGTGGACGAGGCGGGCGGGGTCGGGCTCGTGGGCTGCCGCCACGACGAAGACCTGCGCCGAGGTGCCGAGCGAGATGAAGCCCTGCCCCGCCTCGACGGCGCCCAGGCCCACGCCGCCCGCCGCCACGTCGCCCGCCCCGCCCGCGACGAGGACGCCGTCCGGCAGGCCCCAGCGCCCGGCCAGCTCGGGCCGCAGCGTCCCGGTCGGCTCGCGCGACTCGACCACGCGGGGCAGCCAGGCGGGATCGACCCCGCAGGCCTGCAGCGCGCGCGCCGACCAGGTCCGCGCGGCCTGATCGAACAGCCACGTGCCACCCGCGTCGCTCACGTCGGTGACGCGCTCGCCCGTGAGCTTCAGGCGGATATAATCCTTCGGCAGCAGGAGGTGGCGGGTCCGGGCGAGGGCGTCGGGCTCGTGCCGCCGTAGCCAGGCGAGCTTGGGACCCGTGAAGCCCGGCATCGCGAGGACGCCCACCTCATCCTGCAGCCCGCCCCCGAGCCCGGCGAGATCGGCGGCCTCGCGGACCGCGCGGCCATCGTTCCAGAGGATGGCGGGACGAACCGGCGCGTCGGCGCCATCGAGCAGAACGGCGCCGTGCATCTGGCCCGACAGGCCGATCGCCCGGACGGCCGCGAGCGAGTGATCGCGAGCAAGGCGGTCCATCCCGTCGCACACGGCGGCCCACCACGCGTCCGGGTCGTCCTCGGACCAGAGCGGCCGAGGCCGCATGGGCCGCAGCGGCACCTCGCAGCCGCCGACGATCCGTTGCCGCTCGTCGACGATCGCGATCTTGACGGCCGATGTGCCGATGTCGAGCCCGACGAACATGCTTCCTCCCCCCTGCCCCGCGACACCCGCTTGGGACCGCTCGCATAGTCCGGGTTCGAAGCCGGAGATCCGGGCCACGGCCGGCCGTCGGGCGGTTGCCCGCGTCGATCGATCCTGGCAAGAGCGTAGCATCTCGTCAGCGATCGCGCCGTTCCCAACCACCGAGGCTCCCATGCGCCCCGCTTCCGACCTCCGCTCCAACACGTTCGCGTTCGAGCAGCAGCCGCTCGTCAAGCCGACGGGGTTTCGCGAATACGACGCCCGCTGGCTGTTCGGCTCCGAACTTAACCTCATGGGCGTCCACGCGCTCGGCCTGGGGCTCGGCACGCTGCTGCACGAGATGGGCGTCGAGCCCGCCGTCGTGACCGGCCACGACTTCCGGTCCTACTCGTCCTCCATCAAATACGCGCTCGCCTCCGGGCTGATGGCAGCCGGCGTCACGGTGCACGACATCGGGCTGGCGCTCTCGCCCATGGCCTATTTCGCGCAGTTCGCGCTTGATGTCCCGGCAGTCGCGATGGTGACCGCGTCGCACAACGACAACGGCTGGACGGGTGTGAAGATGGGAGCGCAGCGTCCCGTGACGTTCGGCCCCGACGAGATGGGGCGGCTGCGCGACATCGTCCTCGAAGGCCGCGGGCAGGCGCGGGCGGGCGGCGGCTACCGCCTCGTCGAGGACTTCGCCGCGACCTACGCCCGGGACCTGACGGATCGCCCGAAGCTCGCCCGCAAGCTGAAGGTCGTGGCGGCCTGCGGCAACGGCACGGCCGGGGCCTACGCGCCCGCCATCCTGGAGGCGCTCGGCTGCGAGGTGGTGCCGCTCGACACCGAAGCGGACTGGACCTTCCCGCGCTACAATCCCAACCCCGAGGACCTCCACATGCTGGAGGCCATGGCCGAGAAGGTGCGGGAGGTGGGCGCCGACGTGGGCCTCGGCTTCGACGGCGACGGCGACCGCTGCGGCGTGGTGGACGACGAGGGCCACGAGATCTTCGCCGACAAGATCGGCGTGATGCTGGCGCGCGACCTGTCGGGCCTCCATCCGAACGCCACCTTCGTGGTGGACGTGAAGTCCACGGGCCTGTTCGCGACCGACCCCGTGCTGATCGAGCGCGGCGTCAAGGCAGATTACTGGAAGACCGGCCACAGCCACATCAAGCGCCGCGTGCAGGATCTGGCCGCGCTGGCGGGCTTCGAGAAGTCCGGCCATTTCTTCTTCAACGCGCCGGTCGGCCGCGGCTACGACGACGGGCTGGTGACCGCCATCGCGGTGCTCGACATGCTGGACCGCAACCCGGGGGTGAGCATGGCGGACCTGTATCGGGCGCTGCCCAAGACCTGGGGCTCGCCCACCATGTCGCCGCACTGCGCCGACGAGGTGAAATACGCGGTGGCCGACCGCGTCACGGCGCGGCTCAAGGCCATGCGGGACGCGGGCGAGCCGCTGGCGGGCCAGCCGATCCGCGAACTCACCACCGTGAACGGCGTGCGGGTCACGGTGGAGGACGGTACCTGGGGGCTGGTGCGCGCCTCTTCCAACAAGCCGGAACTGGTCGTGGTGGTCGAGAGCCCCGCGGCGGAAGCGCGCATGCGCGCCATGTTCGGGGCGATCGACGGCGTGCTGCGCGAGAACCCGGAAGTCGGCGCCTACAACCAGACCATCTGACCGTCCAAGCCGCGAGGAGACCACTTCATGCCCCTGACCGCCCTCGTGACCGGCGCGACTTCCGGCTTCGGCGAGGCCATCGCCCGGCGGCTCGTGCGCGACGGCCATCGCGTGATCGCGGCGGGACGCCGGGCCGATCGCCTCGACGCGTTGCGGGCCGAGATTGGATCGAACCTGCTACCGTTCGTGCTGGACGTGACCGATACTCAGGCTGTCGCAGCCCTGCCCGGCAGCCTGCCCGAGGGCTGGCGCGAGGTCGACGCGCTGGTCAACAACGCCGGGCTGGCGCTCGGGCTCGCGCCGGCCCACGAGGCGAAGCTCGCGGACTGGGACCGCATGATCGCCACCAACGTGACGGGCCTGATCCACCTCACCCGCGCGATCCTCCCCGGCATGGTGGCGCGCGACCGCGGCCACGTGGTCAACCTGGGCAGCATCGCGGGCACCTACCCCTATCCGGGCGGCCACGTGTACGGGGGCACCAAGGCCTTCGTGGAGCAGTTCACCCTCAACCTGAAGGCGGACCTGGTGGGCTCCTTCGTGCGCGTCACCAGCATCGAGCCGGGCCTGTGCGGCGGCACCGAGTTCAGCGCCGTGCGGTTCGGCGGCGACGAATCCAAGGCCCAGGCCGTCTACAAGGGTACGGAGCCGATCACCGCCGACGACATCGCGGAAACGGTGGCCTGGGTGCTGACACTGCCGCGGCACGTGAACATCAACCGCGTGGAGATGATGCCGACCTGCCAAGCGCCGGGGCCGCTCGCGATCAAGCGCAACGCGTAGCGGTCAGGGCGCGTCCTGCCGGGCCCGCAGTTCGAGCGCCACGCGGGCCTTGGCCTCGTCGACCTTCATGGCCCGGATCAGGTCGTCGATGCCGTCGAATTTCACTTCCGGCCTGATCCAGTCCACGAAGCCGATGTCGAGGACCTGCCCGTAGAGGTCGCCCGAAAAGTCGAACAGGTAGGTTTCGAGCAGCGGCGCCCCGTTGTCGAAGGTTGGCCGCCGGCCGAAGCTCGCGACGCCACCGCCCTGGAGACCCGCGCCCCGCGCCGTCACGGCGTAGATACCGTGCGCGAGTCGGCAGGCCGGGTCGAGGCGCAGGTTGGCGGTGGGATAGCCCAGCGTTCGGCCGAGCTTCTGGCCGTGCAGCACCTCGCCCACCACCTCGTAATCGTGTCCGAGCAGACCGGCCGCGGTGCCGACGTCGCCACGTTCCAGGGCGGCCCGGATCGTCGTGGACGAGACGGCCGCGAGCGTGCCCCGCGCGTCGGCCGTGATCTTGTCGATCACCTCGACCGCGAACCCGTGCCGCACTCCCGCCTCGGCGAGAAAGGCGGGCGAGCCGCCCCTCCGCGCTCCGAAGTGGAAGTCGTAGCCCACCACCGCGGCCGCGACCGCGAGCCGGTCGACCAAGACCGTCCGCACGAAATCGTCGGCGGACAGGGTCGCCATGCGGGCGTCGAAGGGCAGCACCACCATGCCGTCGACGCCCAGGCGCCGCAGCAGTTCCGCCTTGGCAGCCTCGGGGGTGAGCCGGAACACGGACGTGGCGGGACCCGTGAAATAATCGGCCGGATGGGGCTCGAAGGTGCACACCACGCAGGGCCTGTCGAGCTTCTCCGCCAGGGCCTTGGCGCGTCCGATCACCGCCGCGTGGCCGCGGTGGACGCCGTCGAAATTGCCGATCGCCACGACGCCGCCCTTCAGCTCGGGCGGCACGGCCTCCCCGTCCCACAGGAGGTCGTGGACGAGGAAGCGGGACGACCCCGGGGCACTGCGGCGTGTTGGCAAGATCGGACCTGGGCGTCGGCGCGCGATGGCGCTGCTTATACCGAAGGACCGCGCTCTACCAGACCAGGTGCCGCATGGCGGCCCGGATCGGTGTCCCCAGGCGGCCAAGCCGCTCGGCATGGCTGGCCGGATCGTCGCCGCCCTCCGGGTGGAACTCGTCGCGGTGCAGGCCACCCGTAATGAACAGCACGTCGAGCGTCTGCGCCGCGGCGCCGGCCACGTCCGTGTGCAGCCCGTCGCCGATCGCCAGCACGCGGGCGCGGTCGACCGCCCGGCCGAGGCCCGCTTCCGCCGCGGCCAATGCTGCGGCGTAGATGGGCGGGTGGGGCTTGCCGGCGAGAACCGTCTCGCCGCCCAGCGCCGCATAGGCCTGGGCCAGCGCGCCGCCGCAGTAGCGCACGACCTCGCCCACGTGGACCGTCACGTCGGGGTTGGCGCAGACCATGGTGAGCCCGCGCCGCCGCATGGCGTCGAGCACGACGGCGTAATCGGCCGGTGTCTCGGTCTCGTCGTCGACCAGGCCGCTGACCACGACGTAGTGCGCGTCCTCGAGACCGGACAGCACCGGGGCGCGACCGGCGTGGTGCGCCACGGCCTCGAACAGCGCGAGGTCGCGCTGCGGCCCGATGTGATGGACGCGCGCCTCGCCCCGCGCCGCGATGGCCGCCACGGTGACGTCGCCCGAGGTCACGAGGGCGTCGAAGGAGTCGGCCGTGACGCCGAGTTCCGTCAACTGCTCCAGCACGGGCGCGCGGGGGCGCGGGGAGTTCGTGATTAGGACGACGGAGCCGCCCTTCTCCCGGAAGCGGCGCAGGGCGTCGAGCGCGGCCGGGAACGCGCGGGTCCCGTCGTGCACCACCCCCCACAGGTCGCAGAGTGCCACGTCGTAGGAACCCGCCAGGTCGGCGAAGCCTTGGGGAAGCGCGATGGCGGGAGACGCGGTCATGCCAGGGGCGGCTAGCGGTGGGTTCGCTGGCTGTCAAGGCCATGTGGATGGAGCGGCTCACGCGTGGCGGTCGGCGTCCCGGTGCAGGCCGTCGCGAGCGCACGCTCATCCCGATGCCCCGAAGGGCGCTGTAACGGGCGGCACGGCTCGGCGTAAATCCCGCACGGAATGCGTGAGCCGCGACGGCGACGGCGTGGTACAGAGTTCGTGTTCCGTGATCCGCGCCGAGGAGCAGCCGAGCGTGCCGAGCCTGGGTTCATCCCTGAGACCCGTCGCGTACCGCCTGTTGACGGCGGTCCTGCTTTGTTTGTGCTTTCTGACCGCCGGGACAGGTCTCGCTGTTGCCGAGCCGGTCCACCACGATCAGACCCCCGCGGCTGCACCCCCCGCTCCCGCCGCTGCCGTGACGAAGATGCAGGCGCTGCGCGACCTGCTGGCCGACCCCGACGTGCAGGCGATGATGGCGCGCCGTCCTTCGCGGGTCGAGGAAGCCCCCGCGCAGGCCCCGCCACCCGGAACCATGGCGGTCGGCGCGGCGGATAAGTTGCAGACGCTGCGCGCCCACATCCTCATGCTGCTGTCGGACGCGCCCAAGCTGGAGACCGAGGCCGCGAGTGCGGGCAGCATGGTGGCGACCGCGCTGGACGAGCGCGGGTGGGAAACGGTGGCGGGCTCCTTCGCGGTCTTCGTCCTGCTCGGCTTCGGTGTGGAAGCGCTGTTCCGTCTCGCCATGCGGCCCGCGCAGCGCTGGCTGCTCGGGCTCACGCTGGACACCGTCAACGAACGCGTGCGCGCGGTCTTCGCGCGCCTCACCTACGGGTTGGGATTGGTGATCTGCTTCACCGCGGGCAGCGTCGGCGCCTTCCTGCTGTTCGACTGGCCCGCCGTTATCAAGGAGATCCTGCTCGGCTACCTGATCGCCTTCCTGTCCGTCCGGCTCACCGCCGTGGTGGGCCGCATCCTCCTCGCCCCGGGGGCGGCCCGCTTCCGGCTGGTGCCGATCACCACGCCGGGCGCCTTCTACGTGTACCGGCGCTGGATCGGGCTCGCGATCCTGATCGGGTTCGCGTGGCAGACGATCGACATCACGAGCCGGTTCGGCCTCTCGCCCACCTCCACCGAGCTCTGCGGGGACGTCGTCGCGCTCCTGGTCCTCCTGGTCGGGCTCGATTTCGTGTGGCGTGCCCCGCGCATGCGGCTCGCAAACGAGATGGAGACCAAACGGGACGAGTTCCTGGAGCGCAACCGCGCGGGTGTCGCCTTCGTGCGCTCGGGCCTGCTGGTCGCGCTGTGGACGCTGTGGGTGGTGGGGGCGAGCCAGCTCTTCTGGCTGCTGGCTTTCGCGACCGCGCTGCCGGTCGTGGTCGTGGTCGCGCGCGACTCGGTCAACCACGTGCTGCGTCCGGCGGGCTCCAGCGTATCGATCGCCGAGTCGAAGACGCTCGACGTGGTGGTGTTCGAGCGCGGCGCCCGGGGCGTCATCATCGTGGGGGCGGCGCTGCTGCTCGCCCGCATCCTGGGCGTCGACTTCACCTCGCTCGCCATGCAGGACACGCTGACCACGCGCATCGTGCGCAGCGGCGTGTCCATCGTGGTGATCCTGCTCGCCGCCGACTTCCTGTGGAACGTCGCGAAAGCCCTGGTCGACCGCAAGCTGGCCCTGGGCGCTTCCCGCACCGACAGGGAGGACATCGCCCACGCGGCCCGGCTGCAGACGCTGCTGCCGATCCTGAGCAACATCCTGCGGATCGTCATCGTGGTGGTGGCGGCCATGATGGCGCTGGCCGCGGGCGGCATCGAGATCGGGCCGCTGGTGGCCTCCGCGGGCGTCGTGGGCGTCGCGATCGGCTTCGGGGCGCAGACGCTGGTGAAGGACATCATCAGCGGCATCTTCTACCTGTTCGACGACGCCTTCCGCATCGGCGAGTACATCCAGAGCGGCAGCTACAAGGGGACGGTCGAGTCCTTCAGCCTGCGGTCCATCAAGCTGCGCCACCAGCGCGGCGCGCTCTACACCGTGCCGTTCGGCATCCTGGGCGCGGTGCAGAACCAGAGCCGCGATTGGGTGGTGGACAAGATCGTCATGAACGTGCCTTACGGCACCGACCTCGAAAAGGTGCGCAAGCTCGTCAAGAAGGTGGGCGAGCGGCTGGCGGAGGACCCGGAGCTCGGTCCCGGCATCATCAGCCCGCTCAAGATGCAGGGCGTGGTGCAGTTCGGCGATTTCGCGATCCAGATCCAGACCAAGATGATGACCAAGCCCGGCGACGTCCAGTTCCTGGGCCGCCGCCGCGCGCTGCTGCTCATCAACCAGACCTTCTCCGAGAACGGCATCGGTTTCGCGGTGCCCACCGTCCAGGTGTCGGGAGACGCGCCGGTCGCCACCATCGCCGCGGCTCAAAGGGGGCTCGATTTGCGTCGACCCGTGAAGGTCGATTAGAGCGGGAGCCTGTCAACCCGAAGGTGTTCGATGCTGGTGTTGCGGCTCCTGGTTTCGCGTCGGTTCGCGCCGCTGTTCTGGTGCCAGTTCTTTTCAGCCTTCAACGACAATCTCGTGCGCACCATGCTGGCCATGATGGTGCTGTTCCGGGTGGGCGAGCAGGCCGCGGGGCCGCTGGTGACGCTCGCGGTGGGCGTGTTCATCGCTCCCTCGCTCGCCCTGTCCGCAATTGGTGGCCAGTTGGCCGACCGATGCGACAAGTCCGTCGTCGCACGCTGGCTGAAGCTCGGCGAACTGGCCGTGCAGCTGCTCGTGGCGGCGGCCTTCGCGATCGGCTCGATCCCGGTCCTGTTCGCGGCCCTCTTCGGGCTGGGCGCCACGGCGGCGCTGTTCAGCCCCGTGAAGTACGGCATCCTGCCCGACCACCTCACGACGGAGGAATTGACGGCCGGCAACGCCTTCATCGAGGGTGCCACCTTCATCGCCATCCTGCTCGGGCTCGTGGCGGGGGGCGTCACGGGGCTCAAGAGCACGCCCGTCCCCCTGGTGGTGGGCGAATTGATCGCGGTGGCGGTCGCCTCCTCCATCTCCACGCTGTTCATCCCGTCCACGAAGGTTGCGGCACCCGGCCTGCGGGTGGACCTCAACGTGGTGCGCTCGACGGTCGCCATCATCGCCGACCTGCGGACCAGCCGGCGGTTGTGGATCGGCGCGCTGGGGGTGAGCTGGTTCTGGCTGAGTGGGGCCGTGACCCTGTCGCTGGTGCCGCTCGTCGTGAAGGAGCGCATCGGCGGCGGCGTCGAGGTCGAGACCGCCATCAGCGTGTTCTTCGCGATCGGCGTGGGGCTGGGGTCGCTCGCTACCGTGCTGATCGCGCGGGGGCGCATCTATATCCGCCACGTGCCGCTGGCCGCGGCCGGCATGGCGGTGTTCCTGGTCGACATGGGCTTGGCGACGTTGCCGCTCGCCAGCTCGGGGGCCGACGTGGCCCTGCACGATTTCCTGCGCAGCGCCCTCGGGCTTCGGATCATGGTCGACCTCGTGGGCCTCGCCTGCGCGGGCGGCCTCTTCTCCGTCCCACTGTTCGCGGCCGTGCAGTCCTGGTCGCCGGCGGACAGGCGTGCCCGCGTGGTGGCGGGCGTGAGCGTGCTCAACGCCCTCTTCATGGTCGTGGGTTCGGTCGCGGTGGCGGCCCTCCAGTCGCGGCTGGTGGGCGTGCCGAACCCGATCCTGCTCGCGGTGCTCGGCGTCGCCAATGCTGGGGCCGCCTTCTACTTTCACTGGACCCTGCCGCGCGGCGGCGCCCTGGCCCTCGCGACGCCGGACACCGATGCGGGCGTGGCGGGTTCGTCCCACGCTTGACCCTTCGAAGGAGCCGCTTCCATGCGCGCCGACCAGGACCAGCCCGTCCGCCTCGCCGACTACCGGCCTTCCGACTACCTCATCGACCGGATCGACCTCGACATCCTCTTGCACCCGACCGCCGCGCGGGTCACCTCGACCCTGTCGATCCGGCCTAATCTCGCGGGTCGTGCCGACGCGCCCCTGGTGCTCGACGGCGACGCGCTCGTGCCGACCGCGGTGCTGCTCGACGGCGCCGCGCTCGACCTGGCGACGGGCTTTGCGAGCGCCGACGCGCTCACCCTGGCCGAACCGCCGCAGCGGCCTTTCACGCTGCGGGTCGAGACGGTGCTGGATCCCACCGCCAACACCCGGCTGATGGGGCTCTACCGGTCGGGCTCGGCCTACTGCACCCAGTGCGAGGCGGAAGGGTTCCGGCGCATCACCTACGCGCTGGACCGGCCCGACGTGCTCAGCGTCTTCACCACGCGCATCGAGGCCTCGCGCGAGGAGGCGCCCGTCCTGCTCGGCAACGGCAACCCGGTGGCGTCCGGCCCCGTGGAGGGCACCGACCGCCATTTCGCGGTGTGGCACGACCCCCATCCCAAGCCGCCCTACCTCTTCGCGCTGGTCGGCGGGCGGCTCGACCTGCTGGCCGACCGCTTTACTACGAGCAAGGGCCGCGCGGTCGCGCTCGGCATCTACGTCGAGCCCGGCAAGAGCGCGCACGCGGTCTACGCCATGGACGCGCTCAAGCGCTCGATGGCTTGGGACGAGGAGGCGTTCGGCCGGGCCTACGACCTTGACGTGTTCAACATCGTCGCCGTGTCCGACTTCAACATGGGCGCGATGGAGAACAAGGGACTCAACGTCTTCAACGACAAATACATCCTGGCCTCGCCCGAGCTCGCGACCGACGGCGACTACGCCGGGGTCGAGACCGTCGTGGCGCACGAGTATTTCCACAATTGGACCGGCAACCGGATCACCTGTCGCGACTGGTTCCAGCTCTGCCTCAAGGAAGGGCTGACGGTGTTCCGCGACCAGGAGTTCACGGCCGACCAGCGATCGCGCGCCGTCAAGCGGATCGCCGACGTCCGCACGCTCCGGGCGCGGCAGTTCCCCGAGGACGCGGGGCCGCTCGCCCACAGCGTCCGGCCGCTCGCCTACCGCGAGATCAACAACTTCTACACGGCGACCATCTATGAGAAGGGGGCCGAGATCATCCGCATGCTGAAGGCGCTGGTCGGCGCCGACGCCTTCGCGGCCGGCATGACGCTCTACTTCGACCGCCACGACGGCACGGCCGCCACCATCGAGCAGTTCATCGCCTGCTTCGCCGAAGTCTCGGGGCGCGACCTCGGTGGCTTCATGGCCTGGTACGAGCAGGCGGGGACGCCGGAGGTCGCGGTGAGCGTCGCGCGCCAGGACGAGGATCGGACCCTCGTGCTCACTCTGCGGCAGCACACCAAACCCACCCCCGGACAGCCCGACAAGCACGCCCTGACCATGCCGGTCGCGCTCGGACTAGTGGCCCGGAGCGGCCGGACGGTCCCGCTGGGTGAGGTCGAGGGCCTCTCGGCCGCCGAGGCCGAAGCCGGGCGGATCGAGTTCGACACGGAGGAGCGGCGGCTGGTGTTCCGCAACCTGCCCGAGCCCTGCGCGCTGTCGCTGTTCCGCGGCTTCTCGGCCCCCGTTCGCGTCCGGTCGGACCTCGACGAGGACGACCGGCTCACCCTGCTGGCGCACGATCCCGACGGCTTCAACCGTTGGGAGGCCGCGCAGGCCACCGTGACCCGCCACCTCCTACGCGCGCTGGGCCGCGACGGCGAGCCGGCGGGGAGCCTGCCCGACGCCGCCCTGCTCGCGGCCCTGCGCTCGGCGCTGGCGGGCGCCGAGGCGGATCCCGCCTTCACGGCGCAGGTCCTGACCCTGCCGAGCGAGGCCGATATCGGTCGCGAGGTCGCCCGGGACGTCGATCCCGACGCGATCCACCGCGCGCGGGACGACCTTCGGCGCACGATCGGGGCGGGCCTGCGCGAGCCGATGGCGGCGCTCTACGGCGCCCTGTCGCGCCCTGTCGCCTACAGCACCGACGCGGCCAGCGCCGGCCGCAGGTCGCTCCGGGCGGTGCTGCTCGGTTTTCTCGCGGCGGCCGACGGGAACGCGGGCGAGCGGCTGTGCACGGCCCAGTTCGACGCTGCCGACAACATGACCGACCGCATGGCCGCCCTCGGGGTTCTCTGCACCCTTCCCGGTCCGGCTCGGGAGGCGATGCTCGACCGCTTCCATGCAAGCTTCGCCCGCGAGCCCCTGGTTGTCGACAAGTGGCTGGCCGTGCAGGCCGCGATCCCCGAACCCGAAACGCTCGGCCGCGTTCGCGAACTCATGCTCCACGGAGCCTTCTCGATGGCCAACCCGAACCGCGTCTACGCGCTGATCGGATCGTTCGCGGCCAATCCCACGCAGTTCAACCGCGCCGACGGGGAAGGCTACGCCCTGCTGGCGGATGTCGTCCTGGCCCTCGACGGCACGAACCCGCAGGTCGCCGCCCGCATGCTCAATGGCTTTCGCTCGTGGCGGATGATGGAGACAGGACGACGGGGCCACGCGGAGGCCGCGCTCCGCCGCATCGCGTCTCGGAATATGCTCTCTGCGGACGTCCGCGACATCGCCGACCGATGTCTGGCGTGACTCGTTCGCCACACCGTCGTCTCCTCGGCCGATTGCGGGAACACAGGTCTGAATGAAGTCCTAAGAAGCGCTGGACAACCGGCCGATCCAGGATTCTGATGGACGTGATTCGGAGAGGTGCGGCACATTTTTCCGGGTCGAACCTAGTGGGCAGCGGTCGCGGAGCGGCCGCCTCACGGACGAGGAGGCTTCCTCATGGCTCGCGCCAAAGTGGCGGGCGACTTCGCGCGCGCGGGGTCGCTGCAAGGACTCGCGCGCGCTCTGTCCCGGCCTTCCGATCCGCGGACGGCCGAGTACGAGCGCATCCTGCGCCGGTTCGTCCCTTTCATGGTGGCCACCTTCCTCTGCGTCCTCATCGTGGGCGCATCGCTGCAGGTCAAACAATCCCGGACCCGCGCCCTGAACGATGCGGTGGACGACATCGAGCTTGTCAGCACGGCGGTTGCGACACAACTGAACGATATCATTACCCACTGCGAAAACGGCACCGTCCTCGAAACGCTGCTCAAACACCTGCCCAACCGCGCGCTAGCCTCCGGACGGCAGGTCATCCTTTCGGACGAGTCCGGTCAGATCGTCGGCGTGCTTCCGGCCGAACCCGACGCGCCGAACGGCCCCGACAAGCAGACGCTGTTCGACAGGCTGGGCCCGGCCCAGCCCCTGACGACCTTCAACGAGAAGGCCGGCGTTTTGCGCATCACGCTGCCCGACGGGCAGGACGCGCTGGCGTCGGTGCGAGCCCTCAAGGCGCCCTACGGCCAGATCGCCATCGTCCATCCTGTCCGCAGCCTGCTCGCGGAATGGCGGAGTTCGGCGATCCGCTCCGCGCTCCTTCTGCTCGCGACCGTGATGGCGATCGCGGTCGTGGCCTACGCCTACTTCTGGCAGAAGACCGCGGCGGCCCGGCAGAACCATCTGCACGCCCGCGTGCACAGCCGCATCGACACGGCGCTCAACCGCGGCCGCTGCGGCCTGTGGGACTGGGACCTGTCGCGCGGACGCATCTACTGGTCCGAGTCCATGTACGCGATCCTCGGCATGCGGGCCTCGTCCGAGTTCGTGTCCTTCGGCGACGTCGACGCGCTCGTCCATCCGCAGGACGACGACCTTTCGACGATGGCCGAGCAGCTCGCGGGCGGGCGCGTCAGCGCCATCGACCACGTGTTCCGCCTCCGCAACGTGGCGGGCCTCTGGGTCTGGCTGCGCGTGCGGGCGGAACTGCTGCGCGAGACCGTCACGGGTGACCTTTATCTCGTCGGCATCGCGGTCGACATCACCGACGAGAAGCTGCTCGCGGAGCGGAGCGCCACCGCGGACGTCCGCCTGTCCGACGCCATCGAGGGCATCTCGGAAGCTTTCGTGCTGTGGGACGCCGACAACCGTCTGGTGACCTGTAATTCCAAGTTCCTGAAGTTGCATAACCTCCTGGCCGGCGCCGTGCCGCCCGGAAGCCGCTACGGCGACGTGATCGCCAACGCGACACCCACGCTCGTGCAGAGCCAGGTTCCGCTCAGCGATCAGGGCCACGCGGGCGCCCGCTCCTACGAGGCGCAGCTCGGCGACGGACGCTGGCTGCAGATCAACGAACGTCGCACCAAGGATGGCGGCTACGTGTCGGTCGGTACCGACATCACCACGCTGAAGCTCCACGAGGAGCGGCTGATGGACTCGGAGCGCCGCCTGATGGCCACGGTCGCCGACCTGCGCCGTTCGCGTCACGCGCTCGAGACGCAGGCCCAGGAACTTGCCGATCTGGCCGAACGCCACGCCGAGAAGAAGGCCGAGGCGGAGGGCGCCAACCGCGCCAAGTCCGAGTTCCTGGCCAACATGAGCCACGAATTCCGCACGCCGCTCAACGCGATCATCGGGTTTTCCGAGATCATGGCCGCGCAGGCCTTCGGTCCGCTGGGGACCGACAAATACGTCGATTACGCGTCCGATATCCGGAACAGCGGCGAGACCCTGCTCGCGATGGTCGCCGACGTTCTGGAGATGTCGCGGCTCGAATCGGGCAAGGTGAAACTGGAACGCAGCATTTTCCCCGTGGAGGAGAGCGTTGCGCTCGTCGCGGGCCAGGTCGAGGCGCAGGCGGATGACAAGCGCTTGATCCTCACGACCGACACCTCGCCGGGATGCCTCGTCCACGCCGACCGCACGGCCGTCGAGAAGGTGCTGAACACGTTCCTGGCCAACGCCTGCAAGTTCACGCCCGAGGGAGGGCGCATCACCGTGCGGGCCCGCACCGCTAACGGCGGGGTCAACATCTTCGTGGCGGACACCGGATGCGGCATCGCGTCGGACGCCGTGCAACGCCTCGGCCGCGCCTTCGAGCAGACCGCACCGACCCTGCGCGATGGCATGAAGGGCTCCGGGCTCGGGCTCGCGATCGCGCGCTCGCTTCTCGAACTGCACGGGGGAACCCTGCGCATCCGCTCCCGCGTGGGCGAGGGTACGGTCGTCCTGGCCCACCTTCCCGCCCCGCGCAACCCCGACATCCGGCCCACTCGGCGCAGCAAGGACCGGGATGTCGAGAAGGAGTTCGGGACGTCACCGGGTGACCGGCGGCCCGCATCGGCGGGATGAGCCGGAGCAGCTCGGGCGGAACCTACGCGGCGGGATCGACGACCGTTCGGTTCGGGAGCATCTCTTCGAAAGGGGCGTGACCGCCACGGTTCGGGCGCGATCTCGGCAAGACCAGGACGGCACGCAACCCGGGAGCGCCATCTTCGAGCCGCAGACTGCCGCCGTGGAGGTGTGCGACCGCCGCCACCAGCGACAGGCCCAGGCCGGATCCCGGCTTGGTCCGCGCGGCCTCGAGGCGGACGAACCGGTCGAGAACACGGGTACGGTCGGCTGCCGCGATACCCACGCCGTGATCTCTCACCGCGATCTCCACCGATCCGTTCACCGCCTCCGCCGTGACGTCGAGGCGCGGATCGAACGGAACCGCGTCGCATTGGCCGGACGTGGCACCGTATTTGAGCGCGTTGTCGATCAGGTTCGCGACCGCCTGCCCCACCAGCTCCCGGTTGACGTCGGCCTGCAGGCCGGCCGCGATCTCGGCGACGAGGTCGAGACCCGCTTCCTCCGCGGCCGGCTCGTAGAGTTCCACCACGTCGCGGACGAGGGTGCCGACGTCGCAATGCGCCACGGTCTCCAGGTTCGTGCCGGCCTCGGCGCGGGCGATCAGCAGCAGGGCCGCGAAGATGTCCATCAGGCGGTCGGCCTCCTCGATGACCTTGTCGAGCGCCTCCCTGTAGTGGTCGGGCGAGCTCGCGGTCCGGAGCGCCTCCTCGGCCCGGTTGCGCAGGCGGGTCAGCGGCGTGCGCAGGTCATGCGCGATGTTATCGGACACCTCGCGCATGCCCGTCACGAGCACGCCGATCCGGTCCAGCATGGCATTGAGGTTGAGCGCGAGCCGGTCCAGCTCGTCGCCCGAACTCCCCACCGGCAGGCGGCGGGTGAGGTCGCCCGTCATGATGGTCCGGGCCGTGTCCGTCATCATGTCGACCCGTCGAAGCACGCGCCGGGCCACCACGATGCCGCCGAGCGCGCCGATCCCGACCAGCCAGAGCAGGGAGGTGAGGAGCGCGTGGCTGATGATGGCGCGCAGGTTCTCGCGCTCGTCGAGGTCGCGCCCGACCATCAGGCGGAAGCCACCCGACAGCAGGAAGATGCGCGCCATCGCGGTGTAGCTCCGCCCGGGCTCGCCGGTCCGCTGGTAGGTCGTCTCGACCAGGCCGGGGTGGTCGATCACTCCCTCAGGCAGCGTCGCGACGTTGCCCGCGATCGTCTGTCCCGCATGGTCGGTGACGAGGTAGAGCGAGGAGCCGGGCTGGGCCGCGCGGCGTTCGACGCCCTCGACGAGTTGGCGGATGCCGCCCACCTCGTATTGTTCGGCGAGCCCCGTGATCTCGGCTTCCACGGTCTGGCCGATCTGGTCGTCGAGCAGCTGGTTGACGTTCCAGGCGACGCCGCCGAGCACGAAGGTGGCCCCAATCGCGAACACGGCGAGGTAGGCCAGCGACAGCTTGAACGCCGTCGTGCGGAACAGCTTACCGAGCGCCGTCACGGATCATGTATCCCGCGCCGCGGACCGTGTGCAGCAGCGGAGGCTCCGGCCCCCTGTCGATCTTGCCGCGCAACCGCGAGACATGGACGTCGATGACGTTGGTCTGCGGGTCGAAATGGTAGTCCCACACGTTTTCGAGCAGCATGGTGCGCGTCACCACCTGGCCCGCGTGACGCATGAGGTACTCGAGCAGGCGGAACTCGCGGGGCTGCAAGGGAATGTCCCGACCCGCGCGGGTGAGCTTGTGCGACAGGCGGTCGAGTTCCAGCGTGCCCACGCGGTAGGTGGTCGGGTCGCCCCCTGCGACGGATGCCTTACGCCGCGCCAGGATCTCGACCCGGGCCAGTAGCTCGGCCAGGGCGTAGGGCTTGGACAGGTAGTCGTCGCCGCCCGCCCGCAACCCCTTCACGCGGTCGTCCACCTGGCCCAGGGCCGAGAGAATGATCACGGGCGTCTCGATCCGCTGCTCGCGCAGGGCGCCGATCAGCGACAAGCCATCCATCTTGGGCAGCATGCGGTCGACGATCAACACGTCGTAGCGTTCGTCGCGCGCGAGAGCGTAGCCTTCCAGCCCGTCGCGGGCGACATCGGCCACGTGGCCGAGTTCGCCGAAAGCCTTGGCGAGGTACCCGGCCCCTTCCGCATCATCCTCGATGATCAGGATCTTCATGCCGGACACGGGTGGAGATGGAGGGGAGCGGGAGGGAGCCCGCGGGTCCGGGGCGAACCGGACCCGCGAGGATAGGCGTCGTCAGCCGGCCGCCTTGGTGGCGAGGGCCACGTAGTGCACCGCGTCGCCGCTCTTGACGCGGAGCAGGAGGGCCTTGTGGCCGTCCTTCTTGGCATCGTTGAAGGCCGCGCTGACCTCCGAGGGACGCGACACGATCTTGCCGCCGGCCTCGAGGATGACGTCGCCGGTGTTGAGGCCCTTCTGGGCCGCGAGGCCGTCGGGATCGACCTCGGCGATCGTCACGCCGTCCTTGGACCCGCCCGGCACCACGGAGGACGGGACGAGGGTCAGCCCGAGGGAGGCCAATTGCGCCTTGTCCTCGTCCTGCGCGGGGGTGGCCTCGGCCTTGGCCTCCTTGTCGGCGGGCAGGCGGCCCAGCGTCACCTCCACGGTGCGGCTCTCGCCGTCGCGCCACACGCTGAGATCCACCTTCTTGTCCGGCCCCATGCCGGCGATCTTGCGGGACAGTTCGCGCGGGCCATCGACCACCTCGCCGTTGACCGCGGTCACCACGTCGCCCGACTTCACCCCGGCGCTGGCCGCGGGCGAGCCCTTCTGGGGATCGGCCACGAGCGCGCCCTTGGTGTCCTTCAGCCCAAGGCTGTCGGCAATGTCGGAACTGACCGGCTGGATCTGGATGCCGAGCCAGCCGCGCGCCACCGACCCGTTGGCCTTCAGCGAGGAAATCACGTCCTTGGCGACCTCGGCGGGAATCGCGAAGCCGATGCCCACGCTGCCGCCCGACGGCGAGAAGATGGCGGTGTTGATGCCCACCACCTGACCCTCGGTGTTGAAGGTCGGGCCGCCCGAGTTCCCGCGGTTCACCGGCGCGTCGATCTGCAGGAAATCGTCGTAGGGGCCCGCGCCGATGTCGCGGCCGCGCGCCGAAACGATGCCGGCCGTCACCGTGCCGCCCAGGCCGAACGGGTTGCCGACCGCGATCACCCAATCGCCCACGCGCGGCGCGTGGTCACCCCACGGCACGTAGGGGTAGTTGTCGCCTGTCTTGGCCTTGAGCAGGGCCAGGTCGGTCTTCTTGTCGGTGCCCACGACGGTCGCGGGGATGACCTTGCCGTCCTGCAGGGTGATCTGCACGTCGGTGGCGTTCTCGACCACGTGGTTGTTGGTCACGACGTAGCCGTCCGGCGAGATGAAGAAGCCCGAGCCCTGGGCCATGCCCACGCGCGGCTTGGCATGGGGCGCGCCGTTCTGGCCGAACTGCTTGAAAAAGCGGTAGAGCGGGTCGTCCTTGGGGATGTTGGGCAGGTTGGGGCCGCCGTTGCTGTCGTCGGAGTTCGCCTGATCGCCGTCGCTTTCCGTGACCTTGACCTTCACGGACACGACCGCGGGGGTCACGCGGTCCACGACGTCCGCGAAGGAACCGGGCGCGATGTGGGAGGGAGCGGGCTGCGCCTCGATCTGCGCCGCCTGCGCGGAGAAGGTCGGCAGCAGCGTGGACTGGGTCGCGACGCCGCCCAGCGCCAGAATGGCGACGGTGCCGAGGAGGGCGCCGCGCAACCTGCGGGGGGCCGGACCGGACGCGGTCGTGTCGGGCTTGCTCATGGTCTTCGAACTCCTTCGGGTCTGCCGGGGACCAGGGAAGCGTCACCGCCCCTCCGTCCATGGCCACAACATGGGGAGGTTGGGCTTACATGACCATTTCCGGGCGATGAAATGTTGGTAAGCTTCGGTTCTCCATCCGGCGGGCATCAGCCACGCACCGGGTGGTTCCCCTCAGGCGTGGCGCTCGGGCTCCAGCAACTCCCGCAACCGCGCCTGCTCGGCATCGCTCAACGGTGGGGCGGAGGTCTGGTCCGGACCTCGCCGCCGGGCGAGCAAAAGACCGATCGCACCGAAACCGAGGACCAGCAGCGGTGTTCCCCACAGCAGCGCGGTCTCGGTGTCGAACGGCGGTTTGAGCAGGATAAAGTCGCCGTACCGCGCCACGAGATACTGGCGGACCTGCGCATCGCTGTCGCCAGCCTCCAGCCGCTCGCGGACGAGCAGGCGCAGGTCGCGGGCGAGTTGCGCGCCCGAGTCGTCGATCGATTGGTTCTGGCACACGAGGCAGCGCAGGCCGGCCGACAACGTCCGGGCGCGCGCCTCCAGCACGGGATCGGGCAGTACTTCGTCGGGCTGCACCGCCCGGGCAAGGCCGGGCGCCATCAGGCTGAAGACCATGAGCGCGAGCGTCACGGCGCGCACGCGCTTCACTCGGCGGGCTGGGGGGCGGGCACCGGCATCGGCCGGGCCCGGGGCACGGCCCGGCGCGCGAAACCGATGCGCAGCCGGCGGTCGGACAGCGACACCGCGCCCCCCAGCGCCATCACCAGCGCGCCGATCCAGATGGTGGTGACCAGCGGCTTCCAGAACATTCGGGTGTCGATCGAGCCGTCCGGATGGGTGTCGCCCAGGCTGACGTAGACCTGGCCGAGGCCGAGCGTCGCGATGCCCGCCTCGTTGACGCTGCTTTGCCGGACGGGGAAGTCGCGCTTGGCGGGGTCCACGGTGGCGACGGTCACCCCGCCGCGGCGGATCAGCGTGCGGGCCGACACTTCGTCGTAATTGGGTCCGCGGCGCTGCTCGAACCCTTGGATCGTCACCTCGTAGGGACCGAGCGCCACAGGCTCGCCGGCCCTGACGGCCGCGACCCGCTCGACGCCCCAGCCGGTCGCGGCAAGGCCCATGACGGTCAGCCCGAGGCCGGCATGCGCCAGGGCGGTGCCCCAGGCGGAGCGGGGCAGCCCGGTCGCGCGGGCGAGCAGGACGCGCCACGGGGCATCGCGGCTCCAGATACGGAACACGACCTCGCTGAAGGAGCCCACGACCAGGTAGACCGCGAGCGCGACCCCCAGCGCCGAAAGCACGGGGCCGCCCCGCGTCGCCGCCGCCAGGGCGAGCGCCACCGCGGCCCCCACCGCCACCGCGACGGTCAGCCGCTGAGCCGCGCCCAGCAGGTCGCCGCGCTTCCAGGCGAGGGTCTGACCCAGCGGCATCAGGGCCAGCAGCGGGACCGCCAGAGGCACGAAGGTCAGGTTGAAGAAGGGCGCGCCCACCGAGATCTTGTCGCCCGTCAGTGCTTCCAGCGCGAGGGGATAGAGCGTGCCGGTCAGCACGGTGGCGCAGCAGGTGGTGAGCAGGAGGTTGTTGACGACCAGCGCGCCTTCCCGCGAAACGGGCGCGAACAGCCCGCCCTGCTTGAGGACGGGCGCGCGCCAGGCGTAGAGCCCGAGCGAACCGCCGATGAACACCGTCAGGATCGCCAGAATGGCGACGCCGCGCGCGGGATCGCTCGCGAAGGCGTGGACGGAAGTCAGCACGTCCGAGCGCACCAGGAAGGTGCCGAGGAGCGACAGCGAGAAGGTCAGGATGGCGAGGAACACCGTCCACACCTTGAGCGCCTCGCGCTTCTCCATCACGGCGGCCGAATGCAGCAGCGCGGTGCCTGCGAGCCACGGCATCAGCGACACGTTCTCGACCGGGTCCCAGAACCAGAAACCGCCCCAGCCCAGCGTGTAATAGGCCCAGTAGGAGCCCATCGCGATGCCGAGCGTGAGGAAGCTCCAGGCGATCAAGGCCCAGGGGCGGACGTAGCGCGCCCAGGCGGCGTCGAAGCGGCCGCTGATCAGCGCCGCGGCCGCGAAGGAGAAGGTGATCGAGAAGCCGACGTAGCCGAGGTAGAGCAGCGGCGGATGGATGGCGAGGCCGGGGTCCTGCAGCAGCGGATTGAGGTCGTGGCCCTCGAAGGGGGCCGGGAACCGGCGCGCGAAAGGGTCGGAGGTCAGCAGGGTGAACAGCAGGAACGCCGAGGCGATCCAGCCCTGGACCGCGAGGGTGTTGGCGCGCAGGTCGTCCGCCATGCCGCGCCCGAACGCCGCTACAGCCCCACCGAACAGGGCGAGGATCAGCGTCCAGAGCAGGATCGAGCCCTCGTGGTTCCCCCAGACGCCCGAGATCTTGTAGAGCAGCGGCTTGGTGGTGAGCGAGTTCTCGACCACGGTGGTCAGGCTGAAGTCGGACGTCACGTGCGCGTAGACCAGCGCCGCGAAGGCGTAGGCGACCAGCGCCATCTGCGCGAGCGCGGCGGGCGTCGCCACGGCCGCCAGCCCGGCGTCGCCCCGACGCGTGCCCCAGATCGGCAGAACCGATTGCACGAGCGCGACGGCCAGCGCCAAGGCCAGCGCGTAGTGGCCGGTCTCGACGATCACGGCGTCACTGGACCTGCTGCGCGGGAGGGGCCGCGCTGGCCGACGTCTCGCCGCCGCGCCACACGCCCTGCGCCTTGAGCTTGTCGGCCACGTCCTTCGGCATGTATGTTTCGTCGTGCTTGGCGAGCACGGTGTCGGCGCGGAACAGGCCCGGCCCTTCGACGACACCCTCGGCCACCACGCCCTGCCCTTCGCGGAACAGATCCGGCAGCAGGCCCGTGTAGGTGACCTTGACGTCCGACTTCAGGTCGGTGACCGCGAAACTGACCTTCGACTGGCCGAGGTGGGCCAGGGTGCCCTGCTCCACGAGACCACCCAGGCGAAGCCGCGTGCCGGGCGCGGGCGCCTTGCCGGCCAGTTCGGTCGGGCCATAGAAGAAAACGATGCTGTCGCGCAGCGCGAACAGCACCAGTCCGGCCGCGAGCGCCAGGACGCCACCGACGGTGCCGATGAAAGCAAGGCGCCTGCCTTTGCGCGTCAAGACCCGTTACCCTTCCAATCCGAGTTGCTTGGCGAGATCATCCAAACGCGACAGGGAGGCTCCGTCGCCGTCGAGGCCCTTACGGGCATCCGCGAGCGCGGCTTTGGCCCGAACGGTGTCGCCCAAAACTGTATAGGCTTTGATAAGGCGAAGCCAGCCTTCGGGGTCGCGACCGTTTTGCGCCAGCCGAACCGCGAGCCCGTCGACCATGCCGCGGATGGCCGCCCCGCGCTGCTCGGGCGGCAGGGCCGCGATGCCGGCCGCGGCCGGACCGGCCGGCACGCCGGTAGCCGCCTCCGGGATCGGAGGCGGCGTCCCCGACAGGGAGGCGAGATGCTGGCGCACGGCGTCGAGCCACGGCGCGTCCGCGGGCGAATCGGCCGCGAGCGCCTGCCAGAGGGTGAGGGCGCGCGCCTTGTCGCCGTCCTGCTCGGCCGCGACGGCGAGGAAGAAGCGCGCCTGCGGCAGTTTGGGATCGGTCGCGAGCGCGCGCTCGAACTCCGCGCGGGCCTCGGCGGTCACCACCCCGTCGGCGGCACCCACGCGCGCCTGACCCAGCGCCGCCCGGCGGTCCGCCGTTTCGCCGAGCAGGCGGAGGGCCTGGGCGTAGGCGTTGGCCGCGTCGTCGAAGCGACCGAGACGCGCGTAAAGCGGCGCGATCACCGCGAAACCACGACCGTCGTCCGGGTCTGCCGCGAGATGTGCCTCGATCCTCGGCAGGGCCTCGGCGAGGTTGAAGTCGCTCCCTCCGGAGCGCGAGGCAATCGGCATGTCGGGGACGTTCGGCTCACCGACGCGGAGGTATACGCCCATGGCCACGAGGGGCATTGCGACCAGGGCGGCCGCGATCGCCACGACCCGGCGCGCGCGGACACCGGCCCGTGCGGCGGGAGATGGCCCGGACGCACCATCCGCCGCGACCAGCAGGCGACGGCCGATCTCGGCCCGCGCGGCTTCGGCCTCGGCGGGAGCCACCAGCCCGCGGCCGACGTCATCGTCGACCTCCGCAAGCTGGCTGCGGTAGAAGTCGAGATCGGCCGCCATCGCACCGCGCCCCGATCGCCGGATCGACAGGGGCCAGACGAGCGCGAGAGCGACCGCGCCGGTCATCAGGGCGAAGGCGGCCCACACCATCGTCAGGGCCGCCGTCGCGTCAGCCGGTCACGCGATAGCTGCCGTCCGGGTTCGAGCAGCCGCTGCCGTGGCCCGTTTGCGGACGCCCGGCGATGAACACCGTGCTCGTGAAGCTGCGGCAGGCCTCGGCCGGCGGAACGGCCGGTGGCGGAGCGGCTTCGGCGTCGCCCATCGGTTTCGGTGCAGCCGCACCGGGGCTCGGCTCGACGAAACCGAACACGCCATTGTCGCCCTTCCAGGTCTTGCGCTGACCGGATGCGAGGGCTTCCTGTTCGGCCTCGAGCGCCTTGTCGCGCGACGCCTGGCTGAGCCTGGCACCGACCGGACCTTCGAGGAACGCGCCGTAGACGACCGGCGGCGGTGCCGTGGGCACGGGCTGCACCGCGGCCGTCGAGGCGAATGGCGAAACGTTGCCCGAGGTCAACGAACACCCGCAGATCAATCCCGTCGCGGCCAGCACGCCAGCGACTCGCGAAATACCCATCAAAAGCCCCGGCCGCCTATTCCCCCACCGCCGGCTGCCCTTGCACGAGATTCGGGCGAAACTCTGTCAGAGAGCCGGGGAGGCGCAGCGTGGCGCGCAGGCCGCCGAGGGGGCTGTCGTGCAGGCTGAACACGCCGCCGTAGGCGCTCGCGAGGTCGGTCACGATGGACAGGCCGAGGCCCGAGCCGGGCTTGGTCTCGTCGAGCCTGCGCCCGCGCCGGGTCGCGAAGTCGCGCGCGTCCGCGGGCAGGCCGGGTCCGTCATCGTCCACCGTGAGCGTGATATCGGCCGCGGCGTCGTCGCTCCCGGGTCCCGCCAGCCCGGCCCGCACGCGCACCGTGGAGGTGGCCCACTTGCCGGCATTGTCGATCAGGTTGCCCACGAGGTCGTCGAAGTCCTGCCGCTCGCCGCGGAAGCGAAGCCCGTCAGGAATCTGAGCCTCGAAGTTCACGCTTCGCTCGACGTAGATTTTGGTGAAGGTGCGGACCAGCGCGTCCACCGACACTTTCACATCCGTGGCCGTGCCGATCATGTTGACCCGTGCCGCGGCCCGCGCCCGGTCGAGATAGTAGGAAACCTGATCGCGCATGATCCGCGTCTGCCCGCGCACCATGTCGGCCAGGTCGCGGTCGGCTGTTCCGGCGCCCAGAGCGTCCGCCTCGTTGACCAGCACGCTCAGCGGGGTCTTCAGCGCGTGGGCGAGGTTGCCCACCTGGGTCCGGGCCCGCTCGACGATCTCGCGGTTGGAGGCGATCAGCAGGTTGAGCTCGCTCGCGAGCGGCGCGAGGTCGGGGGGAAAGCGGCCCCCGATGCGCTCGCTTTCACCCTGGCGGATCGCCGTCACGCCGGCCTGGATGCGGCGCAGCGGCCGCAGTCCGAAGCGGAGCTGGATGGCCGTGGACCCCACGAGCGCCAGGCCCAGCAGCGCGAACGTCAGGCTCAGCCAGAGATTGAAATTCTGGATATCGGCCGACAGGTCCTCGGACGAGGCCGCGACCTGGACGAGGTAGCGACCGTCGTCACCGGCCTCGATGTAGCGCTCCACGATGCGCAGCCGCCGGTCGTCGGGCCCGGTGACGTAGCCTTTCCGCACGCCGCCCGTGCTGACGGTCAGGCCGGTCTCGGGCAGGGGCGGCAGGCGCTCGGCGAACAGCGAGTTGGACGCGCGGACGTCCGGCTTGGACCCGTCGAGCCGGGTGATCTGCCAGTACCAGCCCGACAGCGGCAGCTCGAACAGCGGCTCGCCGAGCTGGCCGGCGCTCCCGCGCGAGTCGTCGCTGGCCGCGACATCGGCGATGAGGGCGCGCAGGTAGACGCCCAGCCGCTCGTCAAAATCCTGCTCGGCGGCCTGAAAGTTGACGGCCGTGAGGATGAAGCCCGCGACGGCCAGGATGGCGACGCTCCAGAAGGCGTTGAACAGGAAAAGCCGGGTCGCGATCGACCGGCTGGCCAGCCAGGACCCGAAGCGCTTGCGTCCGCCCACGGCAGGAAGCCGCTCAGCGATCGGGTTTGGCGAGGGCGCCGCCTTCGGCCGCGGTGGCGGCCTCCACCAGGTAGCCCAGGCCGCGCATGGTCTGGATGAGATCGACGCCGAGCTTCTTACGCAGCCGCCCGACGAACACTTCGATGGTGTTCGAATCGCGGTCGAAGTCCTGGTCGTAGAGGTGCTCGACGAGTTCCGCGCGCGACACCACGCGGCCCGCGTGGTGCATGAGATAGGATAGCAGGCGGTACTCGTGCGACGTGAGCTTCACGGGCGCCCCGTTCACCAGCACGCGGCTCGCGCGGGTATCGAGGCAGACGGGGCCGCTCACCAGTTCGGCGGTGGCGTGGCCCGTGGCGCGCCGCAGGAGCGCGCGCATGCGGGCCAGCACCTCCTCGACGTGGAACGGCTTGCCGACGTAATCGTCGGCGCCGGCGTCGAAGCCGCGCACCTTCTCGCTCCAGCGGTCGCGCGCCGTGAGGATCATCACGGGGGCGGTCCGGCCGCCCGCGCGCCACGCCTCCAGCACCGAGATGCCGTCCTTCTTGGGGAGGCCGATGTCGAGCACGATCGCGTCGTAGGGCTCGGTTTCGCCCAGGAACTGGCCCTCCTCGCCGTCGAAGGCGCGGTCGACCGCGTAGCCCGCTCCTTCGAGAGCGGCGCACAGCTGACGGTTCAGATCCTTGTCATCCTCGATGACGAGCAGGCGCACGGGGAAGTCCTTTCGGCGGAGAACGGCGGCTCAGGGGTCGGGCGGAGGCGGCTGAAACTCCGGGATGCGGCCGAGCAGCGAGCGAGGGCCACCGCCCGGGGGCGGCAGCGGTGGCTGGGGATCGAGGGGCTCGCCCTTTTCCGCGTCGATCAGGTAGCGGACGAGCTGGCCGTCGCGTTTGAGGAGCACCACGGTGTACACCACTTGGCCATCGTAGCGGCACATGCGGATACCGATCGGCTCGCCCTGCCCGCTGCGCGAGGCCGCGATCATGGCACGGAACGGCCGGATGTAGGCATGAGTTTGCAGAAGGTCGCGTGTCTCGGAGGGTGGCAGGCAGGCGAAACGGGTGTCCGCTGACCGCGCCACCGACGGAGGGACGGAAGTCGCCACGAGGACCGCCAGCACGGACAGTAGGCGAGACC
>CAXTFJ010000046.1:0-31858 GCA_964243405.1 uncultured Lichenihabitans sp.
ATAGGGTTCCGGCCAGGCCTGGTTGCGCGCGCCGTACCAGGCCTCGGCCTGCCGGGTGAAATAGGGGTTCCACAGGTGCGGTCGGCCGAGCGCCACGAGGTCGGCGCGGCGGGTGTGCAGGATGGTGTTGATCTGGCCGGGTTCGGTGATGGCGCCCACCGTCATCGTCGCCATCTGCGGCACGTTGCGGATCGCTTCGGCGAACTGGACCTGGAACATGCGACCGTACACGGGCTGCTGGGTTGACACCGTCTGGCCCGCGGACACGTCGATCAGGTCGCATCCCGCGTCGCCGAAGGCCCGCGCGATGGCGAAGACGTCGTCCTCGCTGATGCCGCCCTCGAGCCAGTCGGACGCGGAGATGCGCACCGACAGCGGCTTCCGGTCCGGCCAGGCGGCCCGCACGGCCTCGAACACTTCGAGGGGAAATCGCAGGCGGTTCTCGATCGATCCGCCGTAGGCGTCCGTGCGCCGATTGGTGAGCGGCGACAGGAAGGAGGCTAGCAGGTAGCCGTGGGCGCAGTGCACTTCGAGCAGGTCGAAGCCGGCGCGGTCGGCGCGGTGGGCCGCCCGGACGAACTCGGCCACCACTTCGTCCATGCCGGCGCGGTCGATCTCGCGCGGAACCTGGCTTCCCGCTTCGTGCCAGGGGAGGGCGGAGGCCGACACCAGCGGCCAGTTGGCCTCCGCGATTTCCAGCGGATGGTCGAGCTTCGCCCAACCTACCTGGGTCGAGCCCTTGCGGCCGGCGTGACCGATCTGTATCGCCACCTTCGCGCTCGAATACGTGTGGATGAAGTCCACGATGCGCGCCCACTGCGCCTCGTGCGCGTCCGTCCACAGGCCGGGGCAGCCGGGCGTGATGCGCGCACCGGGCGAGGTGCAGGTCATCTCGCTGAACACCAGCGCAGCGCCGCCCAGCGCGTGCGATGTGTAGTGCACGAAATGCCAATCGGTGAGATTGCCGTCCGCGTCCGCCCGGTACTGCGCCATGGGGGCCATCACGACGCGGTTCGCCAGATCCATCCCACGAAGGCGGAACCGCGTGAACATCGGGGTCGGACGGGTCTTGCGATAATCGTCGCCGGTCTCGCGGAACAGCCGCTCGTAAAACTCCGTATCGGCCCGCTCGACAAAGCTCGCGTCACGCACGAGGAGGCTGTCGTAAGTCACTGTCTTCGTACGACACATGACCGTCATCGCGAACTGCATCGGGTCCATGTCGAAGGATCGGTTCATGTGCTCGAACCAGGCGAGCGACACGTCGGCGTTGTGCTGGACGATTTGGCAGGGCGCGCGCCGCGCCGCGTCGTAGGCCGCGAAGGCTGCGTTCACGCTCGTCTCGGCGTGGGCGAGAACGGCGTCCGACAGCGCGATGCCGCACTCCATGGCGAGCTTCGTCCCCGAGCCGATGGAATAGTGGGCGGACGCTTTGGCGTCGCCCAGCATGACGATGTTGCCGTGCGACCAGGCCTCGCAGAAGATGCGCGGAAAGCGTCGCCACAGCGAGCGGTTGAGCAGCAGGGAGTGCCCATCCAATTCCATCGCGAAAAGCGCTTCGAGCTTGGTTCGCGAGCCCTCCTCGTCGGTCTCGACGAAGCCGTGGCCCTGCCAGCAGACCTCGTCCATCTCGAACACCCAGGTCGAGCGGTTCGCCTCGTACTGGTAGGTGTGCGCGCAGATCACACCGTGCGCGGTTTCCCGGAAGAAGTAGTTGAACTCGCCCATGGGTCGCGTCGAGCCCATCCAGCAGAAGCGGTTGGACTTGATCGATACGGTCGGCTTGAAGGCTTCCCGATAGTGCTGGCGGATGGGGGAGTTGATGCCATCCGCCGCCACCACGATGTCGCAATCGGCGAAGCGGCTGCCGAGGTCGGCGGGGTCGACCTGGACGGAAAAGTGCAGCCCCACCCCGAGCGCGCGGCAGCGGTCCTGCAGCGCGCCCAGAAGGTGCATGCGCGACGTTCCGCAGAAACCGTTGCCGGCGCAGCGGATCTCCTCGCCCTTGTAGTGGATGGCGACGTCGTCCCAGTAGGCGAAGCGGTCGCGGAGGCGCGCGTAGGACTCGGGGTCGCGCGACAGGAACTCGTCCAACGCATCGTCGGAGAAGACCACGCCGAAGCCGAACGTGTCGTCGGCCGCGTTCTGCTCGTAGATGTCCACGGTCCAGGACGGACGGGCCTTCTTGGTCAGCAGCGCGAAGTAGAGGCCACCGGGTCCGCCGCCCACCACCGAAATTTTCATCGCCGCCCCGTTCACGCCGCCGCCCGGTCCGCGCGTCCCCTGGTCGTACAGTTACTTTAGGGTTAAACCATCCAGCCGCAAGGGGGATCGACGGCCTGCCCGGCGCCGTTCCCCCGAGCTTCCCTTCCTCGGCCGGAACGGTTCCGCATGCCCCTCGATGGTCCGATCCACACCATCCTGCAGCCCGCGGGATGGCCGCGTCCGAAGGGGTATGCCTACGGCGTGTCGGCCGAAGGACGCCTCGTGGTGACCGGCGGGGTGGTGGGATGGGACCGCGACGGCCGGTTCCCGGACGGCTTCGTCGAGCAAGCCGGGCAGGCCTTCGCCAATATCGCGGCCATCCTGGCCGAGGCCGGCGCGGGTCCGGCACACCTCGTGCGGCTGACCTGGTACGTCACCGACATGGACGAGTACCTGTCCTGCGCCAAAGACCTCGGTGCGGCCTATCGGGCGGCATTCGGGCGGAGCTTCCCGGCGATGGCGGCCGTGCAGGTGGTGCGGCTCGCCGAACGGGCCGCGAAGGTGGAGATCGAGGCAACCGCGGTGGTCCCGACGGAAAGGTGAACGAGGGGCCGCAGCGCGCGTCAGCGGTCCACCTTGTTGAAGCCGCCCGCTCTCGCGGCCTTCTGGAGCAGCGGGGCAGGGCGCCACACCGCATCGTCCCGCGCCAAGTCTTCCAGCTCCGACACGACGCGCTCCAGCCCGCGCGCTTCCGCGGCGTGCATCGGCCCGCCGCGAAAGCGGGGGAAGCCGAAGCCGTTGACCATCACCACGTCGATGTCGCCCGCGCGGAGCGCCACACCCTCGCCCAGCAGGGACACGCCCGCGTTGACCGCCGCGAGGAGCACCCGGTCCATGATGGTGCCCGCGTCGAAGGAGCGTGGCACGATGGCCTTCGCGCGCCGTTCGGCGGCCACGATCGCGTCCAGGTCCGGGTTAGGCACCGGCCCGTTGTCCCCGTAAAGGTAGTAACCGCGTCCGGTCTTACGTCCGAACCAGCCGCGTTCGCACAGGCGGTCGGAGATCGCGACGCTGCGCCGGGCGGGGTCGCGCGCGGGGGCGAGCCGCTTGCGCGTCGCCCAGCCGATGTCGAGCCCCGCCATGTCCTGCATGGCGAACACGCCCATGGGGAAACCGAAAACCTGGAAAGCCGCATCCACCTCCCAGGGGCTCGCGCCGTCCTCGACCATGACGTCGCATGCGGACCGGTAGGCCGACAGAACGCGGTTGCCGATGAACCCTTCGCGGTTCCCCGCCCAGACCGCGAGTTTGCCGAGGGCCTTGCCGAACGCGAAGCCCGTCGCGGCCGCATCGGGCGAAGCGCCGTCCGGAACGACGACTTCCAGGAGCTTGTTGGCGTGCGCGGGCGAGAAGAAGTGCAGGCCGATGACATTCGCGGGCCGCGTGGTGGCGGACGCGAGCGCCGCGACATCGAGGTAGGACGTGTTGGTGGCGAGCACGGCTCCGGGCTTGGCGATCCGATCAAGGGCGAGGAACACGTCGTACTTGAGCGCGGCATCCTCGGGAACGGCCTCGACGACGAGGTCGGCCTCACCCAGGAGGTCAAGGTCCACGCCCAGGCGGAGCCGGCCGTCGCCTTCGGCGTCCACGGCCTCGGGCGCCAGTTTGCCGCGTGTCACGGCCCCGCGCAGGATCACCTCGACCCGCTCGCGCGCGGCGGGAAGGGCCGCTTCGTCGCCCTCCACTAGCCGGACAGCATAGCCCGCCAGCAGGCTCGCGGCCGCGATGCCGGCCCCCATCGTGCCGCCGCCCACGACGCCCACGGTGCGGACCGGCCACGGCGAGCCGAGGCCCGGCACCTTGGCCGCCGCGCGTTCGGCGAAGAAGACGTGGCGCAGCGCGGCCGATTGCGGCGAGGTGCGCAGCGCCTCGAACGCGGCCTGCTCGATGATCTCGCCCGCCGGGAAGTCGAGCCCCGCGCTGTCGGCCAGCACGTCCACGGCCGCGAGCGGCGCCACTTGGCCCGGCGCTTTCCGCGCGACCGCGGCCTGGGCGGCCGCGAGCGCGGTCGGATCGACCGCGGGAAAGGGGCGGAGCGACACGCGGGGGATCTCCGCCACGAGGCGCTCGGTGAGAAACGAGACGGCGAACTCGATCCGGTCTCCGTCGGTGACGGCGTCCACGACGCCGAAGCGCAGCGCCTCCGCGGCCGCCACGCGCCGGCCCGAGGTGATCATGTCGAGGGCGGCGTCGAGACCGATCAGGCGGGGCAGGCGCTGGGTGCCGCCCGCGCCGGGGATGATGCCCAGCGACACTTCCGGCAGGCCCACGCTGCCCGCCGGATCGATCACGCGGTAGTGGCAGCTCAGCGCCAGTTCCAGCCCGCCGCCGAGCGCCGTGCCGTGCAGCAGCGCCACCACGGGCTTGGCCAGCTCTTCCAGCGCCGCGTAGCTGTCGCGCAGGGTCGGGGCCTCGGGCGGCCGGTCGAACTCGGCGATGTCGGCGCCCGCCACGAAGGTCCGCCCCGCGCAGAGCAGGACCGCGCCCCTGATCTCGGGGTCGGCCGCGACCGTCCGCGCGGCCTCCACGAGACCCGCGCGGACGGCCCGGCCCGTGGCGTTGACGGGCGGGTTGTCGATGGTGACGAGCGCGATGGCGCCGCGGCGCTGGAGTGTGACGGGGTTCACGGGGCGGCGCCCTCCCTCATGCGAGCGGCGTGGTCGGCCACCATCTGGCGCGCGACGATCACCTTCTGGATGTCGGTCGCGCCCTCGTAGATGCGCAGGGCCCGCACCTCGCGGTAGAGTTCCTCGACCTTCGATCCGGTCCGCACCCCGTCGCCGCCGTGGAGCTGCACGGCCGTGTCGATCACCCGGCCGGCGGCCTCCGTGCCGACCATCTTGGCGAGCGAAGCTTCCCGGCTGACGCGGGGCGCGCCGCCATCCTTTACCCAGGCGGCGCGGTAGACCATCAGGGCCGCGGCGTCCACGTCGGCCCCCATGTCGGCTAGGTGACCCTGCACGGCGGGCATCTCCGCCATCGGCCGGCCGGACAGGTGGCGGGTGGTGGTGCGGTCGAGCGTCTCGTCGAGCGCCCGGCGCGCGAGCCCGAGTGCTGCGGCGCCCACGGTCGCGCGGAACACGTCCAGGGTCGCCATGGCGACCTTGAACCCCTCGCCGGCCGCGCCGATTCTGTCCGAAAGCGGGACCCGGCACGCCTCGAAGCGGAGCCGTGCGAGGGGGTGGGGCGCCATCGTGTCGAGCCGTTCGACGACCGTGAGACCGGGGGTGTCGGCCTCGACCACGAAGGCCGACAATCCCCTCACGCCCTCTCCCTCGCCGGTGCGGCAGAACACGACGTAGCGGTCCGCGATGCCGCCGTTGGAGATCCAGGTCTTCTCGCCCGTGATCCGCACGTGGCCCGTCCCGTCCGGCTCGGCCGCGCAGGCGAGCGCCGCCACGTCCGACCCCGCCTCGGGCTCGGACAGCGCGAAGGCCGCGAGCGCCCGGCCCTCCGCCACGGGCGGCAGATAGCGCGCCTTCTGCGCGTCGGTGCCGAACAGCGTGATGGGCCCGGTCCCCAGGCCCTGCATCGCGAAGGCGAAGTCGGCCAGCCCCGCGTGGTAGGCGAGCGTTTCCCGGATCAGGCAGAGCGAGCGCACGTCGAGCCGCTCCCGAGCGCCGCCGAAGGGAGCCGTCACGGCGTGGCGGCCCAACCCGGACCGGCCCAGCGCCGCCGCGATCCGCCGGCAGGTGCGGTCCACGTCGCCGTGGTCCAGGAGGTCGGGCAGGGTCGCGCGGGCGAAGCCCTCGACCTTGTGCCGCAGCGCCGCGTGCGCCGCGTCGAAGAACGGCCAGGCGAGGAAACTCAGGTCCGGCACCCGGTCAGTCTCCCTCGAAGACCGGTGTCTGCTTGGCCGCGAAGGCGCGGTAGGCGCGGGCGAAATCCTCCGTCCGCATGCACAACGCCTGCGCGACGGCCTCGGCCTCGACCGCTTCGTCCACCCCCATGGCCCATTCCATGTGCAGCATGCGCTTGGTGAGCCCGGTCGCGAAGCCGGGCCCTTCGGCGATGCGGCGTGCCACCTCGTGTGCGGCGGTCGCCAGTTCCGCCCGCTCTACCAGCCGGTTGAAAAAACCCCAGCGTTCTCCCTCCGCGCCGCCCATGGCCCGGCCGGTGAATAGCAGCTCGCTCGCCCGGCCCTGTCCTACCAGCCGGGGCAGGATCGCGCAGGCTCCCATGTCGCAGCCCGCGAGTCCCACGCGGTTGAACAGGAAGGCGACCCGCGCCTCGGGCGTGCCGATCCGCAGGTCGGACGCCATCGCGAGGATCGCGCCCGCGCCCGCGCACACGCCGTCGACCGCCGCCACGATGGGCTGGGGGCAGGCCCGCATGGCTTTAACGAGGTCGCCCGTCATCGTGGTGAAGCGCAGCAGATCGGCGGTCTTCAGCGCGAGGAGCGGCCCGATGATGTCGTGGACGTCGCCGCCCGAAGAGAAGTTGTCGCCCGCGCCCGTAAGCACGAAGGCCCGCACGGCCTCGTCGGTCCGCGCGGCGCGGAACAGGTCCACCAGCTCGGCATAGGACTCGAAGGTGAGCGGGTTCTTCCGCTCCGGCCGGTTCAGGGTCAGCACCGCGACCCCGTCGGCCACCGCGAGCTGGACGTGGACGGTTCGGCGCTCGGCAAGCGCGGCCGGGGTTGCGAGGTTCACGGCAGGCGTTCCTCGGCCAGGTTGGCCCGGACGGAGCGCTTCAGCTTGGCGAGGAGGGCCATCAGGGCCTCGACGTCGCCCGGCGTCAGGTCGTCGAACAGGGACCCGATCCAGTCGCCGTGCCGGTCCGCCATGCCCTTGAACGCCGCTCGGCCGGCCGCAGTCATGCGGATCACCTGCACGCGGCGGTCGTGCGGGGCCGAGGTACGGGTCACGTGCCCATCGGTGACGAGGCGGTCCACGATGGCGGTGACGTTGCCGGCCGACACCATGAGCCGCTTCGACACTTCGCCCAGCACCAGCCCGTCGGCGGCCTTGTCGAGCTGCGCCAAGAGGTCGAAGCGGGGCAGGGTGAAATTGAACCGCGCCTGCAGCCTGCGACGGACCTCGGTCTCGATCAGCGTCGTGCAGGTGAGCAGGCGGAGCCAGAGGCGAAGCTCGGCGCGATGGTCGGCGGGCGATTCGGCGACCTTGGTTTCGGCGTCGATCCACACGGGCTCGCCGGCGTCCAGCCTCACAGCTCGCCTCCCGCCACCGCCACGCACTGCCCCGTCACGGCCGAGGCTCCCGCCCCGGTCAGCCACAGGACGGCGTCGGCCACCTCGTCGGGCCGGACCAGTCGCCCCATCGGGTTCGCGGCGGCGAAGTGGGCGCGGGCCTCGTCGGAACTGCGCCCCGTGCGGGCGACCACGATTTCGACGCTGGCCGCGACCAGGTCCGTGTCGGTATAGCCGGGGCAGACCGCGTTCACGGTCACGCCCGACCGGGCGAGTTCCACCGCGAGCGCGCGGGTGAACCCGACCACCGCGTGCTTGGCGGCCGTATAGGCCGTGGCGTAGGCATAACCCTTCAGCCCGGCGGTCGACGCCACGTTGACGACGCGGCCGAAGCCACGGCCGGTCATGTGGGGCAGGGCGGCCCGCGTGGCCTCGACGGTCGCCTCGAAGTTGAGCGCCATGGCGCGCCGGAACAGCTCGCGGCCGGATCTGTGGAAAGGCGCGGTCTCGGCCCCGCCGGCGTTGTTGACCAGCAGGTCGTATCGACCTTCGGTCACGATCTCCGCGAGCGCGTCAAGATCGGCGACGTCGACCGTGCGGAACGCGCGTGCCGCACCGGCCCGCACCGCAGCCTCGAGCGTGTCTCGCCTGCGGCCCAGGATGGTGACGTCGTGGCCCGCAGCCGACAGCGTCGCCGCGACCGCGCGACCGATGCCCCGGCTTCCTCCCGTCACGCACGCGCGCAGTACCGTCACCGGCCGCCTGTCGTTTCACCGTTGACGAGGTTATCGAACCGCTCCGTTCGGCCGTCAACCGCCTTGCACGGCAGCGGGCCCCGTGCTGCTTGGCGCCTCCACGAGGAGGCCACGATGGCGGAGCGGGGACGTCCACGCATTCGACCGTTCACCCGGGACGCGCTGCCCGCCGCCGCGTGGTGGGCGCGCGTGCCGATCCGCTTCGGCCATTGCGACCCGGCCGGCATCGTCTACACGCCGCGCTATTTCGACATGCTGAACGAGGTGGTCGAGCGCTTCTT
Source organism: uncultured Lichenihabitans sp. (assembly GCA_964243405.1). GTDB lineage: Bacteria > Pseudomonadota > Alphaproteobacteria > Rhizobiales > Beijerinckiaceae > Lichenihabitans. Next base: position 8,451 of record CAXTFJ010000046.1, read on the forward strand.
CCTCGAAGCGCTCGGGCTCGACTACTACGGCATGATCACCGAGCGCCGGATCGGACTGGGCTACGCGCACGCCTCCTGCGAGTTCCTGCGCCCGAGCCGCATGGGCGAGGTGCTCGAAGCGACCGTGCTGGTCGAGTCGCTCGGGCGAGCCTCCTACGCGCTGCTGCTGCCGTTGCTGAAGAACCGGGCCGAGGTCGTGCGCGGGCGTTTCGTGACGGTCGCGACGTCGCTCGACACGCACCGCGCCTGTCCGATGCCCGACGATCTCCGAACGGCTCTGGACCGCTATCGCGAGGCCTGCGGGCCGGTGAGTGACCTCGCGTGAGACAGTGCCTGTGTCCCGAGATGCGATCTTCGAGGGTACCGGCAAGGAATTCCGACCACCAGGATCAGGACGAAGTTCGCGGTCCGAGGTCCACCGGTAAGGCCGCGCTCGCTCCTGGTCATAACCCATCTCCAGGCAGTAACCCCTGCAGCCGCGGGGGCACTTGGACAGATCAGGTCGAGGCCTGCCGGTCCGCACGGCGGGGCGAGGCGGCGCCTCCGACCGGCATGAGCCGCGCCGCCGCGAGGCTGAGGCCGTAGACCGCGGCCGAGAGCGCCGTGATCCAGAAGCTGACGGGCCAATTCGTGACCCAGGCGAGCGAGAGGCCGCTCCAAGCCTCGACGAGCGCCAAGGCGGCGGAAAGCGCGACGCCGGGCCCGAACCGCGGCGTCAGGTTCCGGGCCGCGGCCCCGGGTCCGACCATGAGGGTGAAGACGAGGAGGACGCCGACGATCTGCGCCGATTCCGACACGGCGACGGCCACGATGCCGAGGAAGGCGGTCGAGATGAACCGCATCGGCAGGCCCCGCGCTTCCGCCAGTTCCGGCTGGAGGCTCGCGAAAAGCAGGGGGCGCGAAAGAAAGGCCAGCGCCGAGAGGCTCAGGACCGACAGGACGGCGAGCGATGCCAGGGCGGCGCGGTCGACGCCGAGCACGTTGCCGAAGAGCAGCGCCGTGGCCTGGGTCGCGAACGCGGTGTAGAAATGCAGGAAGAGGAGGCCGAAGCCGAGCGCCAGGGACAGCGTCATGCCGATGGCGACATCGCGCGCGCTGAATCGCTCGCCCAGTGCTCCCATGGCGAGCCCGGCCAGCAGGGTGAACCCGACCAGGCCCCAGAGCGGCGACGCGCCGATCAGGATCGCGCCCGTCGCGCCCGTGAAGCCGACGTGGGAAAGGGCGTGCCCCGCGAAGGTCTGGTTGCGCAGGACGAGGAAGTAGCCGACCAGGCCGGACAGCAGCGCGACGAGGCCGCTCGCGAGGAAGGCGGTGCGCATGAAGTCATAAGCGAGCATGCGCGTGGCCCCCGTGCTCGTGGCGGTGCGCCTCGCCCTCGGCTTCGCTGTCGGCCGACATCACGAAGATCCGTCGACCGACGCGCATCACCTCGATGGGCGAACCGTAGAGCCGCGACAGCACCGGCCCCGTGATGACCTCTTCGACCGTACCCAGAACCGCGCGGCCGCCCCCGACGTAGAGCACGCGGTCGATGGCGTTGAGGAGGGGGTTGAGCTCGTGGGCGCTGAACAGGACGCCGACCCCGAGCTCCCGCTGCAGGCGCGAGGCGAGCTCCACGGTACCGCGCTGGTGGGCGGGATCGAGGCTGATCAGCGGCTCGTCGAGGAGCAGCAGCTTCGGCCGGCCGAGCAGGGCCTGGGACAGGAGCAGGCGCTGCCGCTCGCCGCCCGACAGTTCCGCGAGCGGCCGGCGCGCGAGCTCGGTCGCCCCCACCATGTCGAGCGCCCACGCGACCTCTCTGCGCGCGTCGCGGTCGAGGCGCGGCAGGCCCCAGCGGTGGCCGCCCGCTGCCCCCGCGACGAGGTCCCAGCCGGTCCAGCGGAGGTCGGTCTGGCCGCGCAGCTGCGGCATGTAGCCGATGGCCCCGCCGCCGCGGGCCGCGGGCCGCCCCAGCACCGACACGGTCCCCTCTCGCGGGGGGACGAGCCCGAGGATCGCGCGCATCAGCGTCGTCTTGCCGGCGCCGTTGGGGCCGAGCAGGCCGACGAACTCGCCCTGCTCGATCGCGAGGCTCACCCGCGACAGGACGGTCCGCCCTCCGAGCTCCAGCGTGACGCGCTCGAAGGCGACGAGGCTCAAGAGCCCTTTCCGGACAGGGCCTTGTCGAGCTCATCGAGCTGTCCCGTCATCCAGACTTGGTAGTCCTTGCCCGCGGGCTCCGTCTCGCTGACGCCCACGATGGGCACCTTGGAGTCCTTCGCGATCTCGACCAGCCGCTTAACCGCTTGGTCGTCCGCCTGGGCGTTGTAGATCATCACCTTGACCTTGTGGCCCTTGAGGTCGTCCTCGAAGGCGGCGACGTCGGACGCCGCGGGCTCGGTGTTGTTCATGACGGCCAGCTGAAACGCCTTGTTGTGGACGTCAAGGCCGATCAGGTCCGCCATGAGGCCGAACACGGGCTCGGAGGCGGTCACCGGCACGCCGGCATATTTGGCCTTCATCGCGGCCAGCTTGGCGTCGAGGGGCTTGAGCGACGCCACGAAGGTCTCCGCGTTCTTCTTGAACCGCGCCGCTCCGGCCGGGTCCGCGGCGGCGAGCTTGCCGGCCAGCGCGTCGGCCACGGCCACCATGGTCCTGGGATCGTACCACAGGTGGGGGTTGTCGCCGGTCTTTCGCCCCATGAGGTCGGCGGCGACGATATCGGCGCGGCCCGGGCTGGGGTCGGCGGCCAGGAGCTTCTCCATCCACGGGTCGTAGTCCACCCCGTTGCGGATTACGACCTTCGCCGACTTGAGCGCCTTGGCGGTCGACGGGTCGGCCTCGAACAGGTGCGGGTCCTCGTCGGGGTTTGACAGGATGCTCGTCACCGTCACGGCCTTGCCCCCTACCTGCCTGGCGAGGTCGCCGTAGAAGTTCTCGGCCGCCACGACGTCGATGCCCGCCGCCAGGGCGGGCGCGGCCACCATCAGGGCGACGGCTCCGGCCGCGAGGGCCGTGCGGAGGTGGATCATGCTGGCATCCCATGGTTCGGCGGGCCGGGTCCGATCGGTCCCGGTGATTGTTAACAACTAACAACCAATCCGATGTTATAACTTATCAATCTTCCTTGTCGAGAGTTGAGATCGGCTGCGCTCCGTCGGACATTGGAGTCCGCCTCGTCATCGAGATCGAGAGACGCGACGCCTACGCGGATTGCTGCCTGCCTGGGGACCACCACCACGGCCGCCTTCCTCCGGCAACACGCGCGTGACCACGGCGACGCCCCGCGTCCGACCAGGACGAGCAGCGCTTCAGGTCAAGGAACTCCGGTCGTCGCTCAAGCTGTGGCCATGAAGCCCGGCACGCGCGCGCTCAGAGAGACATCAGGCCGCGACCCGAGGCGCCGCGCAGCGGTCGGCCAGGGCCCGCATCAGCAACGGAGGGCTGGCGAGAACCGGGACGGGCAGGGCGGCCGCGAGTTCGTCGCGCAGGTGCGCGAGCGACGCCTGCGCAAGGACGAGTACGTCGACGGAGGCCGCGGCGGTGCCGACCGCCTCCCGGATCAGCCGGTCGTGTTCCGCCCGGTCCCCCTTCATCAGCGCGGCGTAGGCCGCGGTCTCGACGATGGGCGTGATCGACACGACCCGATCCTGCGCGGCGGCGTGCGAGCGGAGCAGGGCCGAACTCGGCTCCACCGTGCTGCTCGCCGTGCACAACACACCGATGCGGGACCCGGCCGCGACGGCGGCCGCCGCCATCGGATCGTCGATCTTGAGGACGGGCCGGTCCACAACCTGCCGGGCGATATCGACCGCGGGCGATGTCGACGAACAGGTCATGACGATCAGGTCGGCGCCCGCGTCGGCCGCGGCGAGAACCTGCTGGGTGACCCTGCGATAGACGTCCGCCTTGGCGCGGCCGCGGAGCAGGTCCTGGATCAGGCTCTCGTCGAGAACGTGGAAGCAGTCCACGTCCGGAAGCTCCGTCCGCATGCGGGTGCGGAACTCGTCCACGAGGAAGCCGACGGTGTGGATGAAACCGATGCGGTCGATCATGGCAGCCTCTCGCCGTGTGTCTCCGGACGGACTCGGGATCAGCCCGATGCAGCAAAATGTCATCGAGCGTAGGGGTTGCCAGCGTGCAGCGCCCAGTCGGCCGCGCTGAACCGGTCCCGGGCGAACTGCCCTTGGTGCCAGTAGGGATAGATCATCGGAATGGCGCTGACCTCGTCGAGCAGGGTGCGCTCGTCCTGGGTGAGCACGAGGTCGACGGCGGCGATGTTGTCCTCGAACTGCGCCTCGTTCTCCCCGCCCACCACGGCCGAGGTGATGCCCGGCCGCTCCAGCACCCACGCCAGGGCGACCTGGGCGGCCGATACGCCGCGCGCGTCGCCGATCTTGACCAGCGCGTCGACGATGGCCCACAGCCGCTCCATGTCGCGGACCGGCGGCTCGGTCCATCCCTTCGCCTGGCGGGAGCCGGCCGGCACGGGCTGGCCGCGCCGGTGGGCGCCCGACAGCAGGCCGGCCGCCAGCGGGCTCCAGATCAGCACGCCCAGCCCCTGGTCGATCGAGATCGGCAGCAGCTCGTACTCGGCCTCGCGGGCCTCCAGCGTGTAGTGGATCTGCTGGGTCACGAACCGCGGATAGTCCTTGAGGTCGCTCACGCCGAGCGCCTTCATGACGTGCCAGCCCGAGTAGTTCGAGCAGCCGATGTAGCGGACCTTGCCCTGCGTCACGAGGCTGTCGAGCGCGCCGAGCATCTCCTCGAGCGGCGTCGTGCCGTCCCACTCGTGCATGTAATAGATGTCGATGTGGTCGCGCTTGAGCCGCTTGAGGCTTCTCTCGCACTCGCGCACGAGGTGGTAGCGGGAGGTACCCTCGTCGTTGGGGCCGTCGCCGATGCGCATGCGAGCCTTGGACGAGATCAGGACGTCGTTGCGCTTGTCGCCCAGGGCCGCGCCCAGGATCTCCTCGGACAGGCCGAGCGAGTACATGTTCGACGTGTCGAACAGGTTGATGCCCCCCGCGATGCAGGTGTCGACCAGGCGCTCCGCCTCGGTCACGCCCTGGCTTCCCGTCATGGCGAACGCGCCCCGGCCACCGAACGTGAACGTTCCCATCGTCAGTACGGACACCTTCAGTCCCGACCGACCCAGCGTTCGATATTTCATGATCGTTTCCGGTTCCGCGAGGTTTGGCTGGCAGCGACGGGGCACGCTGATCGCGTCGCCACGGCTACGACGAGGCCTTGCGCTTGGTGTTGAGCGAGTCGAACAGCACCGCGAGGAAGATCACGGCCCCCTGGATGAACTGCACCCAGAAGGGCTCGACGTTGTGCAGCGTCAGCCCGTTGTTGATGACCCCGATCAGCAGGACGCCCAGGATCGTGCCCAGCATGGAGCCGCGCCCGCCGAACAGCGACGCCCCGCCGATCACCACCGCCGCGATGGCGTTCAGCTCCAGCCCGTTGGCGGCGATCGGCTGCGCCGAGTCGAGCCGCCCGGCCAGGATGATGCCGCCCAGGCCCGCCAGGGCGCCCGAGATCACGTAGACGGCCAGCAGCGTCCGGCGGACCGGGATGCCGGTCATCACCGCCGCCTCGCGATTGCCGCCCACCGAATAGACTTCGCTGCCGAACACCGTCCTGCCGAGCACGAAGGCGCCGAGCGCCAGGGCGACCAGGGAGATGATCCCCGCGATGGGGAAGAAGCCCACGAGCCCGCCCCCGATGGCGTCGAAACTGTCGTCGAAGCCGAAGATCGTCGCCCCGTTGGGCAGGATGAAGGCGAGCCCGCGCGCCATCGCCATCGAGGCCAGGGTCACGATGAAGGGGTTCATGCCGAGCAGCGTCACCGCCACGCCGTTGAACAGGCCGCACCCCGCGCCGACCAGGACGCCGGCCGCGACCGCGACCGGCACCGGCGCGTGGGCCTGCAGCGTCAGGCCGGCCACGATCCCGGATAGGGCCACGACGGAGCCGGACGACAGGTCGATGCCGCCGGTGATGATCACGAAGGTCTGGCCGCACGCCACGACCGCGATGAGCGAGACCGCGACAAGGATCGCGACCAGGTTGGCGGTCGACAGGAACGCCGTCGTCGAGAGCGACAGGTAGGCCACGATGGCCAGGAAGACGATCAGCACCGTGAGGTCGCTGAGATCGGCCTTCATCCACCGGAGGCCGGCCGGCTTCCGGTCGTCCCGGGCCGTCGCGTCGTCCGTGCTCATGCCGTCATCCGATCGCCGCGAGGGCCATGATGCGGTCCTGGCTGAACTCCGCTCGCCCGACCTCGCCCACGAAACGGCCCGCCCGGAGCACGCCGATGCGGTCGCAGAGGCCCAGGAGTTCGAGCAGGTCGGAGGACGCGATGAGGACGGCGGCTCCCTTGGCCGCGAGGTCGCCGATGAGGGTGTAAACTTCCACCTTGGCGCCGACGTCGACGCCCCGGGTCGGCTCATCGAGCATGAAGACGCGCGGGCCCGCGCTGATGGCGCGGGCGAGCACGACCTTCTGCTGATTACCCCCCGACAGGCGGCGCACCTCCTGGGCCGACGAGGTGGTGCGGATCCGCAACGAGCGGATGGAGGTTTCGGCGAGCCTCGCCACGGCGCGCGCCGAGACCACGCCCCAGCGCGACAGCTTGGCCAGCGTAGACATCGCCAGGTTGGTGCGGATCGAGAACGGGAGCACGAGGCCTTCGAGCTTCCGGTCCTCGGGCGTCAGCACGACGCCCTGGCGGAGCGACCGCCGGGGCGAGTGCGGCAGGTAGTCCTCGTCCGCGACCCGGATGCGGCCGGCCGTGACCGGCAACACGCCGAAGATGGTCTTGAGCACCTCGGTCCGTCCGGCCCCCACGAGCCCTGCGAGGCCGTAGATTTCCCCGGCCCTGACCGTGAACGACACGTCCGAGAAGCGACCCGCGCTGCCGAGGTGTTGCACGTCGAGCAGCACCGGGCCGGGCGCGATGGTCCGCTTGGGGAAGAACGTGTCGATGGGCCGGTTCACCATCGCCTGCACGATTGTGGCCTCGGTCCAGGCCGCGGTCGGCCGGTCGTCGACGCTCCGCCCGTCGCGCATCACCGCGATCCGGTCGCAGATCGCGAAGACCTCGTCGAGGTGGTGGCTGATGAAGATCACGCCGACGCCCTCCGCCCGGAGCGCCCGGATCGTGCCTTTCAGGAACTCCACCTCGTGGCCCGTCAGGGTCGCGGTCGGTTCGTCCATGACGATGATGCGCGCCTTCTGCGACAGCGCCCGTCCGATCTCCACGAGTTGGCGCTGCGCGAGGGACAGGCTCCGCACCTTGGCGGTCGGCGCGACCGCGAGCCCGACCCGATCCAGCACGGCGCGGGTGTCGCGCCCGAGGCGGCGCCGGCGGACGGTCCCGAACGGCGTGCTGGGCAGGACACCCGCGAAGATGTTCTCCGCCACCGTGCGGTCCGGGAACAGGCTGAGCTCCTGGTGCACCACCTTGATGCCCGCCGCGAGCGCGTCGCGCGGGTGGTGCGGCTCGAAGGGTTGCCCTTCGAGCCGGATCGACCCGCCGTCCGGCCGGTGGATGCCGGCCAGGATCTTCATGAGCGTTGACTTGCCCGCCCCGTTCTCCCCCACGATGCCGAGCACTTCGCCGGCCTCCAGCGTCACCGAGACGTCGGTGAGCACCGGGACGCCCAGGAACGCCTTCGAAACGCCCTGCATGTCGAGCAGGCGGGCCACGGCGGCCGGCTCCCGGAGCGTCAGACGGCTTCGCCCCACAGGCCGTAGCTCTTCACCTCCGGGCCGTCGATGTTGTCCTTGGTGATGAGGATATGCGGCCAGAACTCGTGCGCGGGGATCTGCGAGCGGTCGCCGTTGTAGAACATGTCGACGTATTTGACGGACTGCGACGCCATGGTGAGCGGGTTCTGCGAGAGCGTCGCATCCATGTCGCCCTTGCGGATCGCGGTCAGCGCCTGCCTGGTCCCGTCGATGCCCACGATGATGATGTGCTTGGGGTCGCCGATCGGCACGTTGCGGCTCGCCTGTCGGACGGCCCGCAGGGCGCCCACGGCGTTGTCGTCGTTGCCGTTGAAGACGGCGTCGATCTGCGCGTTGGCGGCCATGATCTGGCTCATCAGGTTGAACGACTTCTCCTGGTCGAACTGCCCTTCCTGCCGCGCCACCAGCTTGAGGCCGGGATTGTCGGCGGCCAGCTTCTTGAACTCGTCGGTGAAGCCCCTGTCGCGGTCGTCCCCGGCCGTCGTGCCGATCAGGCCCACGAGGTCGACCACGTTGCCCTGGATCTTGCCGTAACGCTTCTGCAGCTGCTGGGCGATATACTGCGCGCCCTCGCGGCCCAGCGCGACGTTGTCGGTCTCGAGGAAGTTGGTCTGGCAGTCGCCGCAGGCCGCGCCGCGGTCGAGCGTGAAGACCGGGATCTTCTTCTTGTCGGCCTGCTGGACGACGGGCACGATGGCGTTGGCGTTGATCGGGTTGAGGATGAGGGCGTCGACACCTTGGTTGATGAGGTCCACCACCATGCTGGCCTGGGTATTGGCGTCGCCGTTGGCGTTGGTGTTGAGCAGCGTCATGCCGGGGAAGAGCTTGACGGCGTCGACCACGCCCTTGGTCATGCCCTGGAAGAACGGGTTGGCCAGGGTGGCGACGTTGTAGCCGACCTTCAGCGGCTTGCCGGACGCGGCCCGCGCGAGGCCTGGAACGAGGCTCGTCAGGGCGACGCCGCCCATTGCGCCCAACGCTTCGCGTCTGTTCATCGCTTTCCCCCCGGTGTGGTGGCCGACTCTGTGCGGTCATGGCCTTGGGGGGAGACTGTGCTTCGAGCAAAGACCATGTCAACGGTTTTCTGGTAGCGCTAACATCCGCCCCGGTGAGGGGCGTCGGGGTTTGCGGACCTCGGAGCTCTGGCGGTGCGACACGCGAGGGCGTCCCCTGTCCGCCTCGCGACGGGAACGCCAGCGATGAAACGGATCCGCGAGGGTCGATCCGCGAGCGACGAGCCGCACATCAGCGATAGCCCGACGCCTGGAGCTCGAACAGTTCGGCGTAGCGGCCGCCGGCCTTGACGAGGTCGTCGTGCGAGCCCGCCTCCTGAACCCTGCCGTGCGCCAGGACGACGATGCTGTCGGCCCGGCGCACGGTGGAGAAACGGTGCGAGATCAGGACCGCGGTGCGGCCGGCCGCGAGGTCACCGAACCGGGTGAACACCTCCGCCTCGGCCCGCGCGTCCAGCGCGGCGGTGGGTTCGTCCAGGATCAGCACGGCGGCGTCGCGCATGTAGGCGCGCGCGATAGCGACCTTCTGCCATTCCCCGCCCGACAGGTCGATGCCGTCCTCGAAGCGCCGGCCGAGCCGCTGGCCGTAGCCCGCCGGCAGCCGGGCCACCACCGTGTCGGCGAGCGACCGAGCGGCCGCCGCACTGACGCGGGCCTCATCCCCGCGCTCCTCGATGCGGCCGACCGCGATGTTGTCGCCGGCCGTGAAGTCGAAACGCAGGAAGTCCTGAAAGATCACGCCGACCCGCGAGCGCAGGGCGTCGAGGTCGTAGTCGCGCAGGTCGCGGCCGTCGAGCAGGATGCGGCCCTCGGTCGGGTCGTACAAGCGCGACAGCAGCTTGACGATCGTGGTTTTGCCCGCCCCGTTCTCGCCCACCAGCGCCACCACCTGGCCGGCCGGTATCGCGAGCGACAGGTGGCGCACGGCCCAGCGCTCCGCGCCGGGGTAGCGGTAGCCGACGTCCTCGAACACGATCCCGTCACGAAGGAAGCTTGGCACCGGGGCGGGCCGCGCGGGCGAGCGGATGCGGGGCGCGACGGCGAAGAAGGCGAACAGGTCGTCGAGGTACTGCACCTGGCTCGAGAGCTGGGACGCGCCGAGCAGCAGTCCCTCGACGAGGCCGCGCAGGCGCAGGAAGGCGCCGGACAGGAACGTCAGGTCGCCGACCGTGAGGGCGCCGTTCAGCGTGCGCGCCGCGATCACCAGGGCGGAAACGGAGTAGGCGACCGTGCCGAGGCTCGCGAAGGCGCCGCCCGAGGCGGCCCGCCGCAGCGAAAGACGCGTGTTCTCGGCGAGAATGCGTTGAGCCAGCACGGCGAAGCGGTCGGACAGGAAGGCGTTGAGGCCGAACAGCTTGACCTCCTTGGCGCTGTCCGCGCCGGCGCCGAGGTAGCGCAGGTAGTCGCCTTCCCGCCGCTCGGGGCTGCGCTTGAAGGCGAGCCTGTAGCCCTGCCGATTGAAGTGGAGCTCGTTGAGGAAGGCCGGCACCAGGGCCAGCACCAGCAGGACCACGAGCCACGGCACGAAGGCGATCACGGCGGCGGCGAGCGACAGCGCGGTAAGCAGGTCCTGCCCCTGGCCGAGCATCTGGCCGACGAGGTTGGACCGCCAGGCGACCTGCCGCCGCGCGCGCTCAAGCCCGTCCTGCACGCCCGCATCCTCGAACTGCTCGAGGTCGAGCGTCGCGGCGTGGGCCATCAGCCTGAGCGTGGTGGCGTTGCCCGTCATCTCGGCCAGCACGCCGTCGACGAGGCCCGTCGCCCGGCCTGTCAGGTCGGAGGCGACCGCCAGCGCCAGCTCGACGCCGATCAGCAGCGCCAGGTGCGGCAGCTTCGGGTTGGCGAGCCAGCCCGGGGACGCCGCGCTCGACGCAAGGTCGGACCGCCCCGTCACGACCAGGTCGATGACGAGCTTGGCGACGTAGAGCTGCAGCGTGGGCAGCGCCGCCCGGACGAGGCGGAGCGCGACGCTGCCGACCGTCAGCGAACGGCTCGCCGCCCAGGCGAGGCGGAACAGCGCCGGCAGGCGACGGAGCGCGCCCGCCCGCGTCACCGGCGGACCGCGGAGCCGATCGGGAACTGTCGGGTTCAAGGGAAAGTCCTGAGCGTGCGGGCCTTTATGGAGGGGATGGCCGCCTCCTCAACTCCGTCGCGCTTCGGTTTCGACTTCCGTGGCGACGTTCAAGACGGCAGATCGCGCCCGATCGGGAGGAGGATGCACGGCTCGGGAAGCGGGCGCGTGGCTCCGACGTGTGGAAAGGGACATCGATATTCTTGATCTGTTCCAGCCCGGCAGCGAGAGTCAACCCGGTCTGCGGACAGTTCTAGGGCGGCGCCGGAGAGGTTGGGAGAGACCAACGATGCGTGATGGAGGCGCAGAAAAAGAAGCGTCCGGACCGGAACCGCCCACCGCGCCCGTTCGCCGGATCATCCACGTCGACATGGACGCCTTCTTCGCCTCCGTCGAGCAGCGCGACGACCCCGCCCTGCGCGGGCTCCCCGTGGCGGTGGGCGGCTCGCGCGAACGCGGGGTCGTGGCGGCCGCGAGCTACGAGGCGCGGGCCTTCGGGGTCCGCTCCGCCATGCCGTCCGTCACCGCCCGGCGCAAGTGCCCCGACCTGGTCTTCGTCCGCCCGCGCTTCGAGGTCTACAAGGCCGTCAGCCTGCAGATCCGCGCCATCTTCGCCGCCCACACCGACCTGATCGAACCGCTGTCGCTGGACGAGGCCTACCTCGACGTCACCGACCTGCGCGGCATGCCGTCCGCCACCGCCATCGCGGAAGCGATCCGCGCCAGGATCAGGGCCGAGACGGGCCTGACGGCCTCCGCGGGGGTGAGCACCAACAAGTTCCTGGCCAAGCTCGCCTCCGACCACCGCAAGCCGGACGGGTTGTTCGTGATCACGCCCGCCATGGGCCCGGGCTTCGTGGAGGCGCTTCCGGTGGCGCGCTTCCACGGCGTGGGCCCGCGCACGGCGGAGCGGATGGCGCGGCTCGGCATCCGCACGGGCGCGGACCTGCGGGCGATGCCGCTCGCGACCCTGCAGGGGCATTTCGGCAAGATGGGTCCCTATTTCCACGCCATCGCGCGAGGCGTGGACGAGCGGCCGGTGCGGGCGGACCGCGTGCGCAAGTCGATCGGTGCCGAAACGACGTTCTCGTCCGACCTGCACGAGCCCGCGGCGATGCGGGACGCGCTGGCGCCGCTGGTCGACAAGGTGTGGGGCCATTGCGAGGCGAGCGGCACGCGCGGACGGACGGTGACGCTGAAGATCAAGTACGCCGACTTCACCCAGGTCACGCGGGCCCGCTCCCTGCCGCGGCCCGTCGCGGCCCGGGCCGACCTCGAGCGGGCCGGCCACGACCTGCTCGCGACCGTGCTGCCGGTGCCGAGGGGTGTCCGCCTGCTCGGGATCGCCTTGTCCTCGCTGAACGGCGAGGCCGCCGCGGCCGGTCCCGAGCAACTCACCTTGGCCCTCGCGGAGACTCGGTGAGATCGAGGCTTGCCGACCTCCGGCCGAACCGTGGAACCGTCCCCGGCCAAACAGCGTCGTATGCTGCTTCGCTTTGGGACCGGGATCATCGCGGACCCGCGGGCGGCAGGACCGTCAGCGTCGCGCGAGTGCCGCGAGGCGGGGCTCCAGCGCCCCATCCTCCAAGCCCTGCACGGACACGTGGTCGGCGTCGACGATCCTGCGATCGATGTCGTGCCCCGCGGCCGCGAGCAGCGCCGACTCGGCGGCCGGGATGACGCGGTCGCGCGACCCGTGGACGATGAACACCGGCACCCGGACCCGGCCCACGAGGTCGATGGATCGCAGCGGATCACGCACCAGGGGCCCGAACGGGATGCCGAAGAACCGGCGCGACGCCATGGCCGAGATGGAGGAGAACGGCGCCTCCAGGTAAACCGCCGCGACCTCGTCGCCCGCTTCGGCCGCCACCGCCACGGCCACGGCGGTGCCGAGCGAATGCCCGTGCAGGACGACGCGGGCGTCCGGCCAGATACGCCGCGCCTCGGCCAGGGCGGTCCGGCCGTCCTCCACGATGCCGGTCCCGCTCGGATGCCCGGTGGATCCCGGGTAGCCGCGGAACGCGACCGCGAGGAACCCCCATCCGTCGCTGGACCAGGGCGGTTGCGAGAAGCGCCACGCGGCCGGCTCGGGCAGGGAGCCGTTGCCGTGGAAGGACACGATCACGCCCGCCCCAGGCCGCGGCGGGCGCCACAGCGCGCGGAGCACCTCGCCGTCGGCGGTGCGCACCGTGCCGCGCACCACGTCGGCCGGCAGGGTGGGCCCCATCCACGACATCGGCAGCCCGGAGGCGCCCGGAAACAAGAGGGTGCGCTGGACGGACCACAGGACCGTGAGCGCCAGGGCGGCGCAGAGCAGGACGGACGCGGCGGCGACCGCGGACGCGCGGAGGATCATGGGATGCGTCGACCCGCTCACCGCGCGATCAACGGGTGGTACGGGGTGCGCGGGGGCTCCGCGCACCTTCCCTGATCACCGGCCGGACCGCATGGGCACAGTTCGGGGCTTCGTGCGAGGCCGCCTCGTGCCGGGCCTGCTCGAAGTCGTGCCGGGGCCGCCCAACGGAGATGCGATGACGGTCGAGCACACGACCCGCTTCCCCATCGCATCGTGCGGATGGCACGATCACCCATGGCCCATCGCTCCGACCCGTCCCCCATCGCCTACGCCACCGCCTCGGCTGCGTCGATCGCGACTTTGGTCGTGGATGGCTACGGCCTGCCGGCCGGGTCGACCTGCGCGCTCGTGAACCGCGGCTTCAACGATTGCTACTCCGTCGTCACCCCCGGAGGAGAGCGGTTCGTGCTGCGCCTGTCGGGCCACCGGGCCCGCGGCCCGGCCGACGTGGACGCCGAGACGGCGTTCCTGTCCTACCTGGCTTCGGTCGCCGTCCCGGTCGCCTCGGCCGTGCCGACGCGGACCGGTACGCTGTTCACCGCGACCGACCTGCCGGACGGCCGGCGGTCCGCCGTCCTGTTCCGATACGCGGAGGGTCGGCGGCCGGACCTCGATGGGCTGGACGACGCCCGCCTGCAGGGCATGACCCTTGCCCGGATCCATGACGCCGCCGACCTCTACCCGGGCAAGGTAGCGGGTCGCTTCCGGCTCGACCTCGACCACCTGCTCCACCACCAGGTCTCGGCGGTGCTGGCGCTCGCCATCGAGGCTCGAGGGGCTCGCCACAACCTCCAGGCGCTGGCGGCACGGCTCACCGAGGCCGTCGCGTGCCTCGAACCCGACCTGACCCGCACGCGCTGCCACGGCGACTGCCATGGACTGAACGCCCGCATCCGGCGAGCCGAGGCTGGCGGCGAGGAAGCCGTGTTCTTCGACTTCGACGACGGCGGTTACGGCTATCTCGCCTACGACCTCGCGGTGCACCTCTGGGCGCAGGTGTCGTACGGCCGTCGGCGTCATGCCGTCTGGCGGGCCTTCCACGCGGGATACCACGCCGTCCGGAAACCCGCGCCCGCGGACGAGGAGGCCGTGCCGTGGTTCGTGCCGATCCGGCATATCTGGCTGATGGGCGAGTATGCCGGGCGCACGGCGGAGTGGGGCTCCGAGGTTCTGTCGGCCGCGTGGTTGGAGCGCGAGGTGGCGTTCCTGCTGGCCTGGGAGCGGGATAAGCTCGAGCGCCGCTTGCTGTGACGCGCCGAGGAGGCCGTCAGGCCAGCAGGACACGGGTCACGTCGGCTCCGGTCTCGGTGTCGACGATGGAGAAGGCGACGCCACCGGCGGCCCAGTCGCGCAATTGCTCGACGGACACGTAACGCCGACGCGTCACGTCGTAGAGGCGGGTTCGGGCGTACCGCTTGATGAGGACCGGCCGAGGTTGCGGCATCGATGGCATCGGGGTTCCTCCGAGTCGACGGTCAACTGGGCACGATACGGTCGGCGGAGCCGGTCCGCAGTCGACCCGGGTCGGCCCAAGACCCTTCTCGCCACGCCGCGACGGGGATACGCCGCGGGCTCCTTAGTTCGGCGGCCCGCTCGGCAGGTATCGGGTCGGCGGCGCCTGGGCGGCGCAGGACGTATCCGGAGGCCGCTCCGGGTGGTCGATGAAGGCCGCGACCATGCCGGACGCGCAGGGGCTGAAGGCGCGCACGCTGTGGCCCAGGCCCATGACCTCCACCCACCGGGCGTTCCCGCCCATCATGGCGGCGACGCGCTGGCTGTCCGCCGGCCGCGCGTTGGGATCGAACTGGCCCGCGAGCACCAGGGTCGGCACGGCGGTGTCGCGGGGGACGAGAGGCGGCGGCCCGAGCGGCGCCCAGCCGTCGCAGATGCCCTTGAGCGTCGTCATATCGTCAATCCCGTCCGCTGGTGACGCTGACCCGTGGAACCGGGGCCTGTCGCGACAGTCCACCGCGGCGCGCAGGGACAGCCGGCTGCCCGCTCTTGGATCGCTCTCGGCGTCGAAGAGCGCCGCGATGGCCGATGCGACCGGACCCGTGTCGCCGTCGCGGGTCGCGAGGATGAGGCGGGGCAGGCCAGGGTAGAAGATCGGGTAATAGACGAGCCGGCCCACCACGAAGGCGAACAGCGTCGGCGTGAGCGGGCCGCGGTCGTCGGGCCGGCCCATGGCATGCGGGAAGCTCACGACCGCAGGCGTCCGCGAGAGGCGCTCGACGACCTCGCGGTAGCTGCCGGCCAGATTTGGGAACGCCTCGCGACAGGCCGGGTCGGCGTCGCAGGACGCGAGGAATGCGTCGCGCGCGTCCGCGACGGTGAGCGGCCACGGCGGCAGGATCGGGTCGGGGGGATACACCGAGTCGAGCACGGCCGACCGGACCGTCTCGGGGTGGAGGGCCATCATCGTCATCGCGACGGTGGTGCCGTAGGACACGCCGAACACGTTCCAGCGCGCGATGCCGAGCGCCTGCCGCACGCGGTCGAGGTCCTCCGCCGTGACGGTGGTGCCGAAGTCGGCCAGGTCGATTCCGCGCGACACGGCCTGGTCGCGGCAGGCCGCGAAGACGGCCCGACGTTTGACCACCGCCTCTCCGTCGGTCGCGACCGAGGCGTCGAGGGCCGTGTCGAGTCCCGGACAGAGGGCCGGCTCGGATGCCCCCGTCCCGCGTTGGTCGACCAGGATGAGATCCCGCCCCGGGGCGAGGGGCTGCTTCGCCTGCGCGGCGGCATAGACCGTCAAAGGCGCCCCCGGGCCGCCGCTGACGTACAGGTCGGGGTCGGGCTGCGCGGGCCGGGTGGCGCTCGCCACGACCACCACGGCCAGGGCGAACGTTCCGCGGTCGGGGTGGTCGTAGTCGCGCGGGACCGCGACCGTTCCGCATCGCATGCGTCGGGCCAGGTCGCGGGGCGCCTGGTCCGGGCTGCACCGACCGGCCGCGAAGGTCGGGCGAGGGCTGGCCTCGTCGCGGCCGGAGGCTGGAGCGACCAAGCCGGCAAGCAAGGTCAGGAGCGCGACGAGCATGCCGCGTCCTGGCGGCCCGATGCGGAAGGTCCTCACCGTCAATCCCGCTAACTCTCGCGACATCCCGCAGGGACTGAGCATCAGTTGGTCACGCAACGTCCACGGAGCAAGGCCGGTTGACATCGGGCGCACGCGGGACACCACGGTTCGGATCCTGGAGGTCGGTGCACCTTTCCGCGACCTCGATGCAGTCCTCGGGACGTGGCGAGCCGGCGTCCTCGACGTCCTGGAGATGGTCGAGATCGGCTTTCGCTATCGACGGGTCGGACCCTGTCAACGCCCCGCGCGGTTGAGCGCCCATTCCGTCCAGCGGAGGTCGCCGGCGAGCGTTCGGCCGCCTCGCCATGACCCGGTCGCGGCGGCGCTCGACCGCGACCTGCTCCGGCCGCAGCGACGGGGGCGCCTCGCGCAGGCGTGCGACACCTCGGTCGGGGTCACGCACCCTCCATCGGCCCGCGAGGCCCCGCGCCGACGACCGTACTTCCGCCCAGGCCGTCCACGACGTCGCCCACGGCCATCTTCCACCCGTCCTGCCACGTCATCAGCGCGGGCCCATGCGGCGGAACTCGGAAGACAGGTCCACCGTGGCCCGTATCAGCCCGTCAGCGCAGCAGGTCGATGCACCCGAGATCGTCGAAGGCCAGCAGCACGCGCTCCAGGTTGTTCCACCAGATCCTCGGGGGAACGCCGCCCGCCTCCTGCCACACCGGCCAGGTGATCTGCCACAGCGTCGCGAACCGGTAGTCGTCGTCGAGCGCGCGGCGGTCGTAGCCCGCGACTCCGTTCGCCAGCAGGGCGGCATGGTAGCGGTCCAGCAGCGACCGCTCGATCCTTCGCCGACGGTCGGGGTACCAGTGGACGGTCATCATGTGCGCGACGTCGCTCGCGCCGACGTCGATTTTCCAGCTGTCCCAATCGAACAGCCGTGGCGTCCCCCGGTCGTCGCGCGGGAGGAAGCAGTTCCAGACGTGCGCGTCGCCCTGCACGACCGTCAGGTCGCGACGCGTCCGATACCGCTCCGCCAGGCGCGGCGCGGCGTCGAGCAACCGGCCGTAGAGGGCGCGACGCTCGGGCGGCAGGCGGTCCCCCATGCGGGCCGCGAACCGGTCGACCTGCGCCGACAGGAGCTCGAGGAACTTGTGCGTCGCGGTCGCGTCGCGCCAGCGCCAGGTCTCCATCAGCGACTCGAGATGAGCGGCGTCCCAATGCGAGGCCTGGTGTCCCGCGTGCGTTTCGACGATGCGGTCGCACGCGGGCAGGGTCGGCGGGAGCGGCCAGTCCCCCACGATGGCGTGGGTGTCGGTCAGGTCCTCGAGGATCAGGTGCCAGTCGCCGCTCGCCTCGTCCGCGTGGGCCTCGAAGCACCGCGGGACGAAGCGGCCCGCCGTCGTGGGCGCGACTCGCCGGTAGAACGCGACCTCGTTGCGGCCGCGCCGCCACCCGGCCTCGCTCCGCTTGGGGTGGTTGGTCTTGAGGATCAGCGTGTCGGGCGCCCCCGGGGCGGGCTGGTCGTAGCTAAGCCGGAGGCGCATGACCTGCGACACGATCTTGGTGCTCGTGCTTTCGACGCCGACCGCCGAGATCTGCACCTCGCCCAGCGCGCCCGCGTCGCGGAGCACGCGGGACAGGACGGCGGCGTCGCCGGTTCGCGTCTGCCAGGCCGGGGTCAGCATGCGAGCGCCTGTTCGTTCGGGATGGACCTCGTGACACCGAGCCCCGCGCACCGGGTCGGGCCGTCTTTGGGAGGAGGCTACAGCACGAGGGAGGACGGGACGACCCCCGTGGACCGTCGTCGTGGCGGCCTGCGACCGCAGCGGTGCCTGCCACGTGCGCCGGAGTCGTAAAGGCCTAGGCGGCCGTGCGCACCAGGTCGCGTCCCGCGTTCTTGGCGTCGTAGAGGGCGGCATCGGCGCGACCGGTGAAGGATTGGGCGTCCTCGCCGGGCTGCAGCGTCGCGACACCCAGGCTCGCCGTGACACGGGCCGTGCCGCCGCACGGCAGGCCGATCTCGGCTGCCGCCACGTCGCGACGCAAAAGGTCGGCGACCCTCGCCACTCTCGCCGGGGGCAGTCCCGGCACGATGACGGCGAACTCCTCTCCGCCCGTTCGGCACGCGAGGCCGACTCCAACCGACCGTGCGGCAACCAGCGCCGCCACGGCCCGAAGGGTCGCGTCCCCGCCCGCGTGCCCGTGCGCGTCGTTGACCTGCTTGAACCGGTCCACGTCCAGGACGATCAGCGACAGGGGCGCGTCGGTCCGCAGGGCGTGACGGAGGTCGTTGGCGAGCTCCTGGTCGAAGCGCCGCCGGTTGGCCAGGGACGTGAGCGGGTCCGCGAAGGCTGCTTCCTCGAGCATGGCGACGCGCAGCAGGTCGCGCGCGGTGCTGCGCGACAGGCAGGCCACGGACAACGCGAAGCCGGGCCCGACGAGGTGGAGCACGGCCGTGACGGCGTCGCCGGCATCGAGCGGCTTGCCGACCTATGCGACCACGGATGCGAGGAGCAACCCGATGCCGGCCAGGACGGCGAACGTCAGCGCTCGCCAGGCCCGCTTGAGCCCCGGCGACACCACCAATGCCGTCACCTCGCGCAACGGCATCAGAGCCGCGGCGGCGATGCAGGCGCCGACGAGGTCCACAGCGAGAGGGAGGCGGTCGAGCGGTAGGGCGAGTTGCAAGGTCGAGCCTTTAGGCCTTGTCTCCAGATGCCCAAGCGCAGCGAGGGGTACGCGGAGGCTACGCCGCGGATCGTGAAGGGGACGTCAACGCGGGCCCCGTGCGGCCGCGCCCTGCCGAGGTGCGGGGTGGTCGCAGGTCCACGGTCGGATCGCTCGCCTCCGTGTCGGGCGAGCGATCAGTGAGACCAACGGCCTCGCGGGCGCAGGCCCTGGTCGCGGGATGATCGATCGGGGCTCCTTGCCGCCCGTTCAGGCTGCCCCAGACTTGGCACCAGGCCCTTTGCTACGCGCCTTAAAAGGCCGAAGTCGAGCTGAGAACAATCCCAATTCACTCCCACTCGATGGTACCGGGCGGCTTCGACGTCACGTCGTAGACAACCCGGTTGATGCCCTTCACCTCGTTGATGATCCGCGTCGCCGCGCGGCCGAGGAAGGCCATGTCGAAGGGGAAGAAATCGGCCGTCATGCCATCCGTCGAGGTCACGGCGCGCAGGGCGCAGACCTGGTCGTAGGTCCGCCCGTCTCCCATCACGCCGACCGTCCTGACGGGCAGCAGGACCGCGAAGGCCTGCCAGATCGCGTCGTAGAGCCCCGCGCGGCGGATCTCCTGGAGGTAGATGGCGTCGGCGTGGCGCAGGATCGCCAGCTTCTCCCGCGTGACCTCGCCGGGGCAGCGGATCGCGAGGCCGGGCCCCGGGAAGGGGTGACGCCCCACGAAGGCGTGCGGCAGGCCGAGCGCCGCGCCCAGAACCCGCACCTCGTCCTTGAACAGGGCGCGCAGCGGCTCGACCAGCCGCATGTTCATCCGCTCCGGCAGGCCGCCGACGTTGTGGTGCGACTTGATGGTGACCGATGGCCCGCCCGAGAAGGAGACGCTTTCGATCACGTCCGGGTAGAGGGTGCCCTGCGCCAGGAACGCGGCCCCGCCGATCTTGCGCGCCTCCTCCTCGAACACGTCGATGAACAGGCGGCCGATCGCCTTGCGCTTCGCTTCCGGGTCGGTCACGCCCGCGAGTGCACCGAGAAAGGCGTCGCTCGCGTCGACGTGGACGAGCGGGATGTTGTAGTGGTCGCGGAACAGGGTCACGACGTCGCGCGCCTCGTCGCGCCGCAGCAGCCCGTGGTCGACGAAGACGCAGGTGAGCTGGTCGCCGATCGCCTCGTGGATCAGCACGGCCGCGACCGAGGAGTCCACGCCGCCCGACAGGCCGCAGATGACCTTCCCGCTGCCCACCTGGGCGCGGATGCTCGCCACCGCTTCGTCGCGGAACGCCGCCATGCTCCAGTCGGACTTCAGCCCCGCGACCTTGTGCAGGAAGTTGGCGATGAGCCGGGTTCCGTCGGGGGTGTGGACGACCTCGGGGTGGAACATCAGGCCGTAATAGCGCCGCTCCTCGTCGGCGATGACCGCGTAGGGCGCGTTTTCCGAGGAAGCGGCAACGTGGAAACCGTCCGGCATCCGGGCGATCGCGTCGCCGTGGCTCATCCACACGGGATAGGTCCGCCCGCGATCCCAGATGCCCTCGAACAGGGCGTTGCCGGCCACCACCGACACATCGGCCCGACCGAACTCGCCGGGGCCGCCGCTGCGCACGTCGCCGCCCAATTGCTCGGCCAGCAGCATCTGTCCGTAGCAGATCCCGAGCACGGGGATGCCCCGCTCGAAGATGGCCTGGGGGGCCCGCGGGCTATTCGGTTCGGGGACAGAGGCCGGGCCACCCGAGAGGATGACGGCTTTCGGATCGAGCCGGTCGACCGCTTCGGCGGCCGATTGGAAGGGAACCACCTCGCAGTAGACCCCCGCTTCGCGCACGCGCCGGGCGATGAGTTGGGTGACCTGCGAGCCGAAATCGATGACCAGCACCTTGTCGTGACCGCCCTCGGCTTGGCGACCCGGGTCGACCGTGACCGTCCGGCCCGCACCGGCTGCACCTTCGCTCATCGTCGTGATCCCCTCGGTGTCGCGACAGCGATTACGCAGTCGGGGTGGTTCTGGCAATCGGAGAGCCTGCCGCGTACAGGAGCGCGACGGTGAACGGTTTTATACCCGCATGCGAACGGCTTGGTTCGCAGCGCGGTAGGTCGGCTCCGGCTAGGGTGGTCCGCTGACAAGGAGCACCCCACGATGAGCGCCTGGCTACGAACACCGGAACGCGTGCCCGCCGGTTTCGCGCGGGGAACCGATGCGCCGGAGACCCGCCGTCCGGTGCCGCCCGCGCCGTTCGGCCCGAAGCCGTGCCGCGTCGCCGGCCTCGGACCGCGCCTTCTGCTGAAGCTCGCCGAAGCGCGCGACGCGCGGCTGACGTGCGGGGCAGCCAACTGGTGAGGCCTCGTGCGGCCCGCATCTTGACCCCCGCCTGATCGCCGTTCAATCCTCGCGGGCATGGCCCGCGCCCGCCCCACCCTCGCCGTCACGCCGGCCACCGTCCTGCGGGCCTATGCGGCGGGCCTGTTCCCCATGGCGGAGGACGCCCGCGACGACGCGCTGTTCTGGGTCGATCCCGAGCGGCGCGGGGTGTTCCCGCTCGATGGCCTGCACATCTCCCGAAGCTTGGCGAAGACGGTGCGCGCGAACGTCTTCTCCGTCGTGGTCGATCATGATTTCGATGCGGTCGTCGCGGCCTGCGCCGAGCCGCGGGCGGCGGACGCCGCGACCTGGATCAACGCGCCCATCCGCGCGCTGTTCGGCGACCTGTTCCGGCAGGGCCACGTCCACACGGTCGAGGCCTATCGGGACGGCCACCTCGTGGGGGGCCTGTACGGTCTGCACATCGGGGCGGCTTTTTTCGGCGAGAGCATGTTCCACCGCGCGACGGATGCCTCGAAGGTCTGCCTGGTCCACCTGGCGGCGCGGCTGGTGGCGGGCGGCTTCACCCTGCTCGACACGCAGTTCATCACACCGCACCTGGCCTCGCTCGGCGCCGTCGAGATCCCCAAGGCCGACTACCTGGGGCGCCTCGCCGACGCCACGGCCCGGCACGCCACCTTCCATCCCGGGGATGAGCGCACGTCGTTCGACGGCGCGACCGCGCTCGACCTGCTGGCCGGGTCCGACTAGCGGTTCCGGCCGCCGTAGGTTTCGGGCGAACTCGGATAATCGGTCGTGGGGAAGAAGCTCTGCACGGGCTGGCGCCGGTCCGCCTGGTCGTCCGACCTCGGGTTCGCGCGCACCACGCGCTTGGGCTTGGGCGGCGGGGTGTTGGGCGCCGGCGGCTTGGTGGCGTTATCGGGCGGGGGTGGCTCGGCACCGGCGTCCGCCGTGGCGGCCGGCGCTTCGTGGATCACGTCGGTGCCGCCTTTGCAGGCCGTGAGCCAGATGTCGTAGACGGGGTGCTCGATGCCGTGCAGGCCGGGACTCGCGGCGTACATCCAGCCCGAGAAGATGCGCTTGTAGTCCTTGTCGGAGGAGACCTCGTCCACCTCGACGAAGGTATCGGTCTGCGGCGCCTCGGTCTGGGGCCGCGTGTAGCACACCCGCGGCGTGACCTGCAGGGAGCCGAACTGCACCGTCTCGTCGGTCGCCACCTCGAACGAGATGGTCCGGCCGGTGATCTTGTCGAGACCGGAGAAGACGGCGGTCGGGTTCTTGATCTTGTCCGCCAGCGCGCCCGCGGGCGCGCCAAGGACGGCCGCGGCCAGCATGATCCGGCCAAGACCGCGCCGGATGGAGGGGCACGGGCGAGGGGGCAGGGGCGATGACTGGACCGTCACGGACAACCTTCTGTAGAACGCGATGCGCGCGATGGCTTTGGTGGGCCTGTGTGTCAAAAGTGGGAAGCGGAGCCGCTCTCCGGCCGTGGAAGCCTCGTCGCCATGCGTCAGCGCCTGTCCCTCGTCACCGTTCTCGTCCGCGACTATGACGAGGCTCTCGACTTCTACGTCGGCCGGCTCGGGTTCAACGTCGTCGAGGACAAGGTCCTCTCACCCAACCGGCGGTGGGTGACCGTCGCGCCCGGTGGCGGGGGAGGCGGCCTTCTTCTGGCCCGAGCCGACGGTGCCCACCAGAGTGAAGCCGTAGGCCGACAGGCCGCCGGACGCGTGTTCCTGTTCCTGGAAACCGACGACTTCCGGCGGGACCATGCGAGATTGTCAGCCGCCGGAGTCCATTTCCGCGAAGAACCGAGGGAGGAGGATTACGGCACGGTGGCCGTGTTCGAGGACCTCTACGGCAATCTTTGGGACCTGATCGAGCACAGGCTCGCGTGACCGGCGCTCCGGCTCCGCGCCTAGTCCGGCGTCCAGGCGCCGTAATCGCCACCCGCCAGCGGCCGGATGCCGGACTTCAGGAGCGAGCCCGGCGGGCGGTGCGCGTCCGGCGTGCCGGTCATGTTGGGCAAGTGCGATTTCTGCCATTCGCGCGGGGTGTAGGCTTCCTCGGTGGGAGCGACGTCCACCGTGTTGTGCAGCCAGCCGTACCAGCCGGGCGGCGTGAGCGACCCCTCGCTCTCGTGCGCGCAGATCACCCAGCGGCGCTCGAAATGCAGGTTCGGGTCGATGCCGGGCTTGCGGGAG
>CAXTFJ010000047.1:0-31592 GCA_964243405.1 uncultured Lichenihabitans sp.
CGTCGGGCTGGTAGATGCCCGCGATGATCTTCATGAGCGTCGACTTGCCCGCCCCGTTCTCCCCCATCAGCGCGTGGACGGTGCCGCGGCGGACGCGCAGGTTGACGTTGTCGAGCGCCACGACGCCGGGGAATTCCTTGCGGACGTTGTCGACCTCGAGCAGGTAGTCGGCGTTGGGCACGACGCCCGCCCGTCGCACCGTCTCGAACGTGGTCGGGCTCAACATGGGCTTCCTCCGGGGTGGGATGGTGGTCGGCACGTCAGGTCCTTCGCCCTTGGCCGGGCGTTCCGCGGAACCGTCAGGCCGCCACCCCTTCCTTCGTCCAATAGGTGTCGACGTAGCGCTGGATTTCCCGGCGCATGAAGCGCGAGGACTCCTCGGCCTTCTCCTCCCAGGCGAACACGCAGCTCGTGATGATGCCGTCGAAGCCCGCCTTGGCGAGGCTCGCGAAAAAAATGTCCCACGGCACTTCGCCTTCGCCGATGTTGAGGTGCTGGTGCACCCGCGCCTGGCTGCCCGGCGGGTTGACGATGTAGCGCAGCCCCGAGGAGGCCTTGTGGTTCCAGGTGTCCGCCACGTGGACGTGCGCCAGCACGGGCGCCGCCTCCGCCACCATCCTGGCCACGTCGTCGCCGAAATAGAAGGTGTGCGGCGTGCAGTACAGGAAGCGCACGTTCTTGGAATTGATCGAGCGGATCATGTCGACGGCGGGCTGCAGCGTCTCGACGAAATCCTCCGGGTGGGGCTCGACGTTGAGCTGGATGCCCTCGCGCTCCAGGATTGGCACCAGCTCGTCCATGGAGTCCCAGAAGGCCGCCTCGCAGGTCTCCACCGTGCCGCCCGCGCAGCAGGAGTTGAACGACGAGAAATTCGGTGACGGGCCGCGGCCGAACTCCGAGTTCATCGTGTCGCAGTCCATCTCGACCGCGACCTGGATCGCGGCCTTCCAGTAGCGCATGGCGGCCAGCCGCTCGACGGCGTGCGGGCTCGCCCAGCGATACATGGGCAGCAGGGAAGCGAGCTTCACGTCGGCGTCCTTGAGCGCCCGCTTGAAGTCGCGGATGCGCTCGGGGAAGACGCGCGGGTTGACCCACCAGTCGAGAAAGTCGGCGCGCGGCGACAGCTCGATCCAGTCGTAGCCGAGCGCCTTGACGAAGCGCGGCAGCTCCAGCAGCGGCACGTGCCGGTGCATGTAAGGATCGAGGGCGATCTTCATGGGGCGGCTCCCTTCTGCAGCAACGGATCAGCGGCCGGCATCGAACTCGGCGGCGTCGCGGGGCGCGGCGTCGCATCCCGTTTCACCCGGCGTAGAGCGCCGGCTTGTCGCGCAACGTGACCGGCACCCAGCCGTCCCGGGACGCCGCCACCAGGCCCGCGTCCGTCACCACGGTGGCGGCGTAGCCGTCCCAACTGCTCGGGCCCGTGACGGTGCCGGCCGCGCAGGCCTCCACCCACTCCTGCAGCTCGACGTCGTAGGCCCGGATGAAGCGCTCGCGCCAGTCCTCGGGCACGCGGCCGTCGAACCGCCCGTCGCGCTTGACCACGACCACGTTGCTTTCCGCCAGCGTCGCGGTGCCGGTTTCCCCCACGACCTCGCCGCGGATGTCGTAGCCGTAGGCGATGTTGACCGAGACCTCGACGCTGACCAGGGCGCCGCCCGCCATGCGCATGGTGATGAGGATCGGGTCACGGATGGCGCCGCGGCTGTTCGTCCGCGCCGCCGTCACGGAGATGGCCGCCACCTCGTCGTCGAGCAGCCACCGCGCCACGTCGATGTCGTGGACCGCCGTGTCCACGATGGCCATGGCGCTCGTGTAGGAGGACGGCACGGTCGCGTTGCGGTGGCCGCTGTGCAGGATCAGCGGTGTGCCGATCTGACCCTCCGCGATCACCTGCTTCAGGGCGCGGTAGGCGGCATCGTAGCGCCGCATGAACCCGACCTGGACCAGCCGGCGCCCGTGCCTCACCTCGGCCTCGATGATGGCGCGGCAGGCCTGTTCGGTGGTGGCGAGCGGCTTCTCGCAGAACACCGGCTTGCCGGCTTCGATCGCGGCGAGCACGTACCGGTCGTGGGTCGGCCCCAAGGAGCAGACGAGCACCGCGTCGACCTCGCCGTCGGCGATCAGGTCCTCGCCCGTCGCGACGGTGCGGGCCGATGGCAGGGTTTGCGCGACCTGGCGGGCGCGGGCCTCGTCGACGTCCGTCACCGCGACGACGGCGCACCCGGCGAGCACACGGGACAGCCGGCGGATGTGGTCCTGCCCGATCATGCCGACGCCGATGACGCCGATGCGTACCGTCATGGTCTCGTCCTCCCCGCCTTCCACCGCGTCGGACCCGTGCCGGACAGGATCGGCACGGGTCCGGTCCGCCCTATTTCGACAGGTAGCTCTTGTAGTTATCCTTGGTGACCTTCTCGAAGGGCACGTCGACGGTGGAGGGGACCTTTTCGCCCTTGGTCAGCTGCAGCGCGGTGTCGACGGCGCCCTGGCCCTGGCCCTTGGCGTTCTGGAACACGGTCACGTAGAGGTTGCCGTTGGCGACCTCGGCCAAGCCGTCCGCCGTCGCGTCGATGCCGCCGATGCACATGGTCTTGGGATCGACGCCGGCCTGCTTGAGGGCGAGGATGGCACCGATGGCCATCTCGTCGTTGTTGGACGCGAGGCCGTTGATCTTGTCGCCGGACGTGATCCAGTTGTTCATGAGGTCGATCGCCTTGTTGCGATCCCACTCGGCCGTCTGCTTCTCGACGACCTTGATGTCGGGGTTCTTGGCGACGACCTCCTCGACGTCGGCGGTGCGGTCGAGGGCGGAATTGTTGGAGAGCTGGCCCTCCATGACCACGATGTTGCCCTTGCCCTTGAGGCACTTGACCAGTTCCTCGGCTTCGAGCGTGCCCGAGACCTTCTCGTTGGACCCGACGAAGGCCACCGTCGAGGGGAGCTGCTTGTCCTCGGGCTTGCGGTTCACGTAAACCAGCGGCACCTTGGCCGCGACGGCGAGCTGCGTCATCTTCGGCGTCGCCGACGTGTCGACCGGGTTGACGATGATCGCATCGACGTGCTGGGCGATGAAATTCTGGATCTGGCTGATCTGCTTGCCGGTGTCGTCGTTGGCGTCCTCGACCTGGAGGGTCACGCCCTTGGCCTGCGCTTCGGCGGTGATGGCGTTGCGCACGCTGGTCAGGAAGTTGTCGTCGAACTTATCCATCGTGACCCCGATGGTGGTGGCGGACGCCCCGTGGGCGAGCGCCAGCGTGGAGAGCGCGGCCGAGGCCGCCAAAAGAAGCAGGTGCCGTTTCATCGTCGTTTCCTCCGTTGTCCCGGCCTTGCCTGGCCGGCGCTTTTGACGGTGTCCCGGACGGGACGACCGGTTGGAAGGCGTCGCTTAGGACGCCGCTGTTTCGACCGCGCCGCGCATCGCCCGCATGCTGGCCGCGAGCGCCGCGCGGATGTCGGGTGACTCCGACACGCTGTCGGCGAAAGGCTCGAACGAGAGCGGACCCGCGTAGCCGCCAGAAGCGAGGCGCCTGACCTGGCCCACGTTGTCGATGCGGTCCTCGCCGTCAACGAGAACGCGATGCGGATCGCGCAGGTGCTCGACCGGGATGGCGGCGTCGACCACGCCGGACACGTGGACGAGGCCCGTCCGCTCGGGGAACAGCTCGGTCTCCCCGGCCACGTGGTGGTGGAAAGTGTCGTGCACCAGGCGGAACACGTCGGCCCCGCCCACGGCGTCGATGGCGTCGACCGCCTCGCGCTTGAGGCGCAGCGAGCATTCCGCGAAGCCGAGCGGCTCCAACAGGCCCGTCACGCCCGCGTCGCGCAGCATCGGCGCCAGCTGGGACAGCGCGTGACGCAGGGCCTCCAGCCGCTCCCGGTCGGACGCCTCGTAGCCGGCATCGTTGAGGGGACACATCACGATGCCCTCGGCGCCGCACGCGCGGGCGTAGCCGATCATCTCGCGGGCCTGCGCGGCCCGCTCGTCCGTCCAGATGTTGAAAGGATAAAGGGCGTTGATCGAGACGATCGTGAGCCCGCGCGCTTGCGCTTCGGCTCTGACGGCGGAGGCGGGCGTCCCGTCCGCGGTCGCCACGCCCGGCAATTCATTCCTGATCTCGACGTCCCGCACACCGAGCGACACCGCCAGATCGAAAAAAGCCGGCAGGCCCAACGTCGGTGCGACGCGGTGATTGAGACCGAAAGGGTTCACGTCCGCTGCTTCTCCATCCCCGGGCTGGAACGATATGTTCGTTCTCTCGCGTTATGAACCATATATTCCAAACAACCCCGTCCGTCAAACGGTGCCCCGCGGATGTCCGCCGTCAGGCGCGGGCTTCGGCCACCGCGACCGCGAGCGTCATGGCGAGCACCATGGTGGCGGCTTGCGGACGAAATCCCTGGAAATCGGACTCCACCACCTCGAACCAGGGACCGCTCTCGGGCACGATGGGGCTGAACGGGCTGTCGGTGATCACCACCATGGCGGCGCCGCGGCTTTCGACCAATTTGGCGAGCGTCACCGCGGTCGAGGCGTAGGGGGTGAAGCTCACCGCGAGCGCCGCATCGCGCTCGGTCGCGAACCCGGCCGTTTCGGGGTCGATGCCGACCGCGGAGCCCACGAGCACGTTGCGGATGCCGAGCTTGCCCAGCGCGTAGCTCATGTAGGACGTCACCGCGAAGGAGCGCCGCTGCCCGATCAGGTAGATCGTCTCCGCCGCCGCCAGGACCTGGGCGGCCCGTTCGATCTGCCCGGGGTCGATCTGCGTCCGCACGGCCCGGACCGAGCGTTCGGCCGCGTCCGCGAACCCGTTGAACAGGGTCGCGGCGCGCGCTGCCTCCGACGATACCCGGAGGGCGGCGAGACGCTCCGCGTAGCTCGGCACGCGCTCGCGCAGCCGGTCGCGGAAAACGCTCTGCAGGTCCGAGAAGCCCTGGTAGCCGAGCGCCTGGGCGAAGCGGACGAGGGTGGAGGGCTGCACCTGCGCCTGCTCGGCGATGCTGGCCGCCGTACCGAAGGCGATGTCGTCGGGGTTGGCCATCGTGAAGGCCGCGACCTGGGCCAGACGTTTGGGCAGCAGGTTCTTGCGGGCCACCAGGAAGTCGCGCAGGCCGTCGAAGTCGCGCGGAACGTCCGGCATCGCCGCGTTGGCCCGTTCCACCGACATCACGTCATCCCGTTTCGCCAGCCGCTTAGGTAGCAGCACGTCGGTGGCGGTCGCAAATGCGGGTCGCGTCCTTCACGGCGAACGCGGTGGCGCCCGACCCCGTCGCGGGCGGGGTCCACCCGGACGGCTCTGGACCGCGGCGCTCGGCGGACGCGCTCAGCCGTAGGCGATCGGCGTCTTGGCGCCCGCCGATTGCGCGAGCCACGCGGCTCGTCGGGCGAACAGTTCCGGCGCCGCCTCGTTCACGTCGCGGATCAGATGGCGGAGGTCGGCGGTCAGCAATTGGCCGCCGTCCACCACGATCCGGCCGTCCACCATCGTCAGGTCCACGTCGCCACCGCGCGCGGCATGGACGAGGTTGTGGTGCAGGTTGAAGAAGGGGCCCGCGTCGATCAGCGGGGTCATGCGGGGCGTG
This sequence comes from uncultured Lichenihabitans sp., assembly GCA_964243405.1. Classification (GTDB taxonomy): domain Bacteria; phylum Pseudomonadota; class Alphaproteobacteria; order Rhizobiales; family Beijerinckiaceae; genus Lichenihabitans. The sequence goes on from CAXTFJ010000047.1 coordinate 5,584, forward strand.
TCGGTGCGCACCGCGATCAGGTCGGCGCGCTTGCCGGGCTTGATGGAGCCGATCTCGGCGTCCCAGCCGATCGCCCGCGCGCCCATCAGGGTGGCGCAGTTCAGGACGTCCCAGGTCGGCAGCGCCGCGGCGTCGAGCGTCTTGAGCTTGGCGAGCAGCGAAGCGCCCTTCATCTCCTCGAACAGGTCGAGATTGTTGTTCTCCTTCTCGCCGTCGGTGCCCAGGCCCACCGCGACGCCGGCGGCGAGCAGCTTCTCGAAGGGCGCGATGCCGCTCGCGAGCTTCATGTTGCTGACCGGGTTGTGCGACACGCCGACCCCGCGACGCGCCACGATGGCGATCTCCTCGTCGGAGAACCAGACCCCGTGCGCCAGCAGCACGCGGTGCGCGTCGAGCAGCCCGAACCGCTCCAGCGCCTCCACGGGCCGCAAGCCGTAGCGCTTCAGCGACTCGTCGACGTCGAAGCGGCTCTCGTTGCTATGGGTGTGGAAGCCAACCTTGTGCCGGTGCGTCATCGCGACGGCACGCGCCCAGGCGTCGGGCACGGCGTAGAACATGTGTTCCAGGCCGACCCAGACGCGGATGCGGTCGTCCTCCCGCCCGTTCCACGCCTCGATGGCGGCCTCGTTGCTGTCGAGCGTTTCGAAATAGTCGTGCTCGGGGTGTTCGGCCACGTAGGGGACGAGCAGCGCCCGCATCCCGAGGTCGCGCGCCGCCCGCGCGCTGCCGTCCATGTGGCGCCACATGTCGACCAGCGTGGTGGTGCCCGACAGCAGGGCCTCGGCGTAGCAGAGGCGGGAGGCCACCTCCGCGTCGCGGGGCAGCAGCACCCGGTGCATGGGGTCGATGTACTGCCGCAGCCATTCCCACACGGGCAGGCCCTCGGCGGTGCCGCGCAGCAGCCCGGAATGGCAGTGGGCATTGATCAGGCCGGGCATCAGCACGCGGTCCTTGAGCACCCGCACGGGAACGTCGGGGTGGCGTCCCGCGACGGCCTCGCGCGGGCCCACGTCAAGGATGCGGCTGCCTCGGATCGCGACGGCGCCGTCCTTCAGGACGCGGTTTGCCTCCATGGTGATGACGTGGTCGGCGGCCAGGATGAAGGTGTCCACGGTCCGAAAATCCCCGAGCGGTCAGAAGTCGAGCAGGTTGGCGCGCAGCGTCGGGTGGCCGTAGACCGTGCGCGTCAGCCCGCGCCGCTGGAGGGCGGGCACGAGCCCGTCGGCGACCTCGACGACGTAGCGGCGGCTCAGGCGCTGGCTGGGCGATGTGATGAGGAAACCGTCGCCCCCGACCTCCTCCATGACCTCGCCCATCCGCCCCGCGACCTGGTCCGGCGTGCCGACCAGGTCGACCGAGGCTCCGATGCCGCCTTCCACCACGAGCTGCCGCAGCGTCTTACCGCTACCGCGCTGGCAGAACTTGTCGAGCGATCCCTGCTCGCCGTTGGTCTGCAGGTCCGGCAGCGGTTGGTCGAGGTCGAACCGGGCGAAGTCGATCTCGGTGATGGAGGAGATCAGGCTCAAATTCATCTCGATGAACTTTTGGGAGTTGACCATGCGGTCGCGCTTGGCCTTCGCCTCGTCCTCGGTCTCGCCGAGCACCGGCGCCACCAGGAACAGGACCTTGATGTCGTCGGGGTCGCGGCCGGCCTTGACGGCTTCGCGCCGGACATCGTCGCGATAAGCCTTCATCCCCTCGGCCCCGTTGGCGACCGCGATGATCGAGTCCGCGACGCGCGCCGCGAAAGCCTTGCCGCGCGGCGAACCGCCCGCCTGGACGAAGGCCGGGCGCCCCTGCGGTGAGCGCACCGTGTTGAGCGGCCCGCGGCACTTGAAGAACTTGCCCTCGAAATCGATCTCGCGGACCTTCGAGGCGTCCGCGTAAACGCCCGTGTCCCGGTTCCTCACCACGGCGTCGGGCGCCCACGAGTCGAACAGGCGGCAAACGAGGTCCACGTATTCGTCGGCCATCTCGTAGCGCGCTTCCCGCTGCGGGATCTTGTCGAAGCCGTAGTTCTGGGCCGCGAGGTCCTCGGCGCTGTTGACGATGTTCCAGCCGAAGCGGCCGCCCGTGAGGCTGTCCAGCGTCGAGCAGAGCCGGGCCAGGGTGAAAGGCGGGTAGGCCAGCGTCGAGAGGGTCGCCACGATGCCGAGCCGCGAGGTCGCGGCCCCCATCACGGCGGCGAGCGGCGCGGGATCGTGCTTGGGCGCCATCACGGCGTGACGGAGGGCCTTCTCGGTGCTGCCGCCGTAGGCCTCCGGCACCATCAGCTTATCCTCGATCATGATGTAGTCGAAACAGGCGCGCTCCAGCGTGCGCGCCATCTCGACGTAGAAAGCGCCGTTCCAGGGCGAGCCGCCGGCGCCGAACGCGCCGTCCCACTCGTCGGCGCTGAAGTTCATGAACCAGCTCAGGTGGAAGGGCTTGGCGGCCATGGCTGTCTCGGTCCTCAGGAGGCGGTCGGCCGCGGTCTCAGGACGTCAGGCCTTCGCGCCGCCAACGGTCGCGGTAGCTCGCGATGATGGCGTCGAGCCGCGCCTTGCCGAAGCTGGGATCGTGGCCCGCGTGCACGATCGAGACCGGCAGCGAGGCGAGCAGGTCGAACGAGCGCAGGTAGTCGCCCACGTCCATGCCGTGTCCGTCGTAGAGCAGCGGGCCGTCGTAGATCACGTCGCCCGCGAACAGGATGCCGGTCGCCTCCTCGAACAGCGCGATGCTGCCGGGCGAATGGCCGGGTACGAGCAGCACGGTGAAGCGCCGGTCCCCGAGGTCGACCACCTCGCCCTCGCGGATCAGCCTCGTGGGAGCGGCGCCGCGCAGCACATAATCTTCCGGCACGTATCCCGCGTGCGGCAGCGCGTGGATCAGGTAGGGCCCGAGCGGCGGATAGCCCGCGGCCACGAACTTCGCGCGCAGGTCGGCGGGCATGCGCTCGGAGACCAGCGTGCCGCCGCGCGGATGCAGCAGCGCGTCGGCTTCGATGGGGTGGACCCAGCGGTGCTCGAACTCGTGGATGCCGCCGATGTGGTCGAGGTGGGTGTGGGTCGCGAGCGCGATCGTGTCCCTTCCCTCGAACAGGTCGGGGAAGGCGGGGCGCAGCGGCGCCACGCCCATGCCGCTGTCGATCAGCAGGTCGCGGTCCCGGCCGCGGACGTGCCAGATGTTGGCCTGCTCCAGGATGTCGACGTGCGGCTCGGTGATGAGCGTGATCCCGCTGCCGATGTCGGCGCGGCGGAACCAGGGCGTGGTGGCGACCGGCAGGGCGTCCGTCACGCGCTGGCGGCCAGCTTGGCCCCCTGGATCGCGGCGTGGGCGCGAAAGGCGTCCGCCATCTCGCCCGAGGTGCGGCGAGCGCCGTGCTGCAGGTACTCCATGGCGCGGAGCGCGGCGTTGTGCGCTTCGAGGTCGGAGCCACCCACGCAATCTTCCACGACGCGGCAGTGGTAGTCGTACTGGTGGGCGTCCGCGAAGGTGTAGTGGACGCAGATGTTGGTGAGCGCTCCCACCAGGATCAGCGTCTCGGCCTTCAGCCCGCGCAGCAGGATCTCCAGGTCCGTGCCGATGAAGCCCGAATAGCGGCGCTTCTTGATCACGTAGTCGTCGGGCCTGAGCCCCACGATCTCGGCCGCCACCTCCGTGCCGGGCCACCCTTCAATGCAGTGCTCGTCCTCGTCGCCGTCGAGTTCGCGGCCGAAGTCCACCCGGCTCGCGCGGTGCGCCTCCTGCAGGAAGACGATCGGCACGCCGGTTGCGCGAGCGGCGTCGATCACCGTGCGGGCCCGGCGCAGGTTGGTGGGCAGGTCGGCCATATGGGTGATGCCGCTGCTGCGGCCGGCCAGGAAACCCGCCTGCTGGATATCGATCACCACGAGCACGGGTTGACCGACGATGATGGGATTCTTCTTCATGGGTGCTCCGGTTCGGTCACGCGACCTTCGCGGCTTGGCGTCGCCTTGGGCAGGATGCCACGGAAGTGGTCAGACGTCTGCGTACTCGTTGACGGCCTTGCGCTTGAACGGGTTCTCGGTGTGGATCGGGAAGTCGATGGACAGTTCGCCCGCGCGGATCCTGCGGCGCAGGTGCTTGCAGGCGTTCACGCTGAAGCCCGCCAGGTGCTTGCTCGCCACGATCCGGTTGTAGGCGGCCGGATGGGCAGCGTCGACGAAGCGCGGCAGGGGCTCGACCACCGTGTCGTAATCGACCGCGAAGAACAGCGGCAGCGACAACCGCTCCGCCCCCGTGTTGACCACGCGGTGCTGGGTGGCCTTGAACAGGCCGTTGGTCCAGCCCTCCAGCAGGTCGCCGATGTTGACCGTGAAGGTGCCGGGGATGGGCGGGGCGTCGACCCACTCGTTGGCGGCGTTCATCACCTGCAGGCCCGCGGAGCGGTGGTGCAGGATGGTAAAGCACTCGAAATCGGAATGCGCGCCGATGCCGAGGTTGGCGTTGTTCATCGGCAAGGTGTTGGGCGGATAATAAAGGAGGCGGAGCTGCGACGGCGGCTTGCTGGCCCGGTCCAGGAAGAAGGTCTCGGGCAGGCCGAGCGCGATCGCGAAGGCGCGGAACAGCCGCCGGCCGACGCTTGCCACGGCCTCGTAGTAGTCCATCACCGCGCCGCGCATCTCCGGCAGCCAGGTAGGCCACTGGTTGGGCACCAGCATCAGGTTGCCGGCGCGGAAGTCGGGGTCGTCCTCGCCCAGGTCGAGCGACACGTCGAAGGCGGCGTGCAGCAGCGGCTTGGTCAGGAAATCGTAGCCGTCCGGGTCGGGCTCGACCAGCCGGTGGATCTCGGGGTCGGGATCGGTCCACTGCACCGAGCTCGGGATGTAGCCGCGTGTGCCGGGCGAGCGGGCAACGTGCACCTCCATGCGCTGGTCGAGCGGCGCCGTGTGAAAGGTGCGCGACAGCGCGTAGGTTCGCTCGACCAGGTCGGGCGGGATGCCGTGGCCGCTGATGTTGAAGAAGCCCACGTCCCGCGCGGCCTCGCCGATCGTCCGGGCCGTGGCCTCGATCGCCCCCCGATCGTTTCCGGCGAGCGCCGAAATGTCGATCACCGGGATTTCGGTGAAGGGCAGCAGCTTCGCCCCCATGGCGCCGGCCGGGGCGGCCGGGACCTGGGGCGTGGTACCATCGGACATCGCGATCCTCCTTCGCAGGACGGGTGGACAGCAACCCGCGTGCCAGAGCCTCGGCGCGACCCGTGGCACGGGGGTTGCTGGGACGGGTGGACAACGATCGAAGGGAGCGGACGGATGACGTCAAAGGTGTCGAAGCCGGAGCGGAGCGGGCCGTCGATCAGCCGCCGCGGGCTGCTGGCGGGAGCCGCCGTCCTCGCCATGCCGGCCGTCCGGCCATCCTGGGCCGCCACGCGGACCCTGACCGTTTCCACCTACGGCGGTTTCTTCGAGGACACGTTCCGCGAACACATCCACCCCGCGTTCACCAAGGCCACCGGCATCGCGGTCGTGAGCCAGCCGCAGCCCGAGGGGACGCAGTTCCTGATCCAGCTGGCCCAGGCCAACAAGGCCGGCAACCCGCCGATGGACCTGTGCATGAACGGCGACGAGGACATCGCGCGGGGCCGCGCCCAGGGCCTGTGGCGCGTGTTCGACACCAAGAAGATCCCCAACCTCGGCAACGTGGAGGCGGCCCGCGTCTTCTCCGGCCCGGCCGGCACCGACGGGATCGGCGCGCTCGCCTGGTACATGACGCTCGTCGTCAACCCCGACGAGGTGAAGCCGTTGCCCACGAGCTGGACCGACCTGTGGAAGTCCGGCAAGCCCGTCTGGGGGCTGCAGGGCGGCGGCGCGTCCTCGCTGTTCGAGATCACGGCGGCCGTCTACTTCGGCGGCCTCGACATCCTCGATACCCACGAGGGGATCGACAAGGTGGCGGCCAAGCTGGGCGAGCTGAAGCCGCAGACCAAGACGTGGTGGACCGACGAGGGCACCATGCAGACCGCGCTGCAGAACGACGAGGTCGAGGGCGGCACCTACTATCACGATGTCGCCGGCACCATGGCCAAGGCGGGCACCAAGGTCGCCTCCATCTTCCCCAAGGAGGGCGCCCTGTCGGGCACCGGCGCGTGGTGCCAGCCCACCGCTTCGACCAAGGTCGACGAGGCGCTCGAGTTCATCAACTACACCTGCACGCCCGAAGCGCAGGAGCTCGTGGCCCGCTTCGTCGGCAGCGCCCCGGTGATCCCACGCTCCAAGCTCGACCTGACCGACGCGGAGTTCAACGCGGTGTCGAGCGACATCCCGCCGATCCACATCGCCGCCTCGGCGCGCGTGAAAAACTCGGACTACCTGGAACAGGCCTTCACCCGCGTGATCACCGCCGGATGACGGAGGCCGGGGCGGGGCTGGTCGGGCGCGGGCTCGAACTTCAAGGCATCGGCAAGAGCTTCGCCGGCACCCCCGTGGTGGCCGACGTGTCGCTGACGGTCGCGACGGGGGAGTTCGTCTGCTTCCTCGGCCCGTCCGGCTGCGGCAAGACCACCCTGCTCCGCATCATCGCCGGGCTGGAGGTGCCGGACACGGGCCGCCTCCTGCTCGACGGGCGCGACATCACGCGGCGCCCGGTCCACGAGCGGAACTTCGCCTTCGTATTCCAGGCGTTGGCCCTGTTCCCTCACCTGTCGGTTGCGGGAAACATCGCCTACAGCCTGAAGCTCCGCGGCTTGGACGCGAAGCACCGCCGCGACCGGGTCGACGAGCTTCTCAAGCTCGTCCGCCTGCCGGGCCTGGGCGCCCGTGCGGTGTCGGCGCTCTCGGGCGGCCAGCGGCAGCGGGTGGCGATCGCCCGCGCACTGGCGCAGGAACCGGTGCTGTTCCTGCTCGACGAGCCGCTGTCGGCGCTCGACGCCAAGCTGCGCGACCACATGCAGGTGGAACTGCGGCAGCTGCAGCAGGCGCTCAAGATCACCACGATCCTCGTCACGCACGACCAGCGGGAGGCCATGACGATCGCCGACAAGGTTGTCGTGATGGGCGACGGCGCGGTGCAGCAGGTGGGGCCGCCGCTCGACATCTACCGCAACCCCGCCAACCGCTTCGTCGCGGGCTTCATCGGGCAGACCAATTTCATCGAGGCCGAGGTGGCAGGGCCCGACGCCGTGCGCGTGCACGGCCGGACGCTCACCGTCGCCCGGCTTCCCGGACCCGCGAAGCCGGGCGACCGCGTCACCCTGTCGGTCCGGCCCGAACACGTCCGTCTGCTGCCGCACGGAGGGGACGACCGCGGGCTCGAGGCGCGGATCACCTTCGTGCGCGACCTCGGCACCAACGTGGAGGTTCACGTCGACTGCGGGGGCGACCGCATCGTCGGCAGCCTGACGCCGGCCGACTGGGTCGCGCCGCCCGCCGACGGCCTGGTGCGGATCGGCCTCGCGCCCGAGGGCTGCACCGTCCTCGCCGCCTGATGACCGACACGGCGCTGGATCTGCCCCGGGCCCGAGCTTCCGGCGCGCGGTGGCGCGAGGGACTGATCGCCGCCCTGACGCTGGCGTGGCCGGCCCTGCTGCTGCTCAGCGCCTTCGCGGTTCCCGCCCTCCTGCTGCTGCGGGTCGGCTTCTCGCACCATGACGCGAGCGGGCTCTGGTCGGGCGGCTTCACGCTGCAGTCCTACGCGCAACTCGTCGACCGGGTGGTGGGCGGCGCGCTCCTCGTGTCCGTCGGGCAGGCGCTGGCCTGCGCCGTCGTCTGCATCGTGATCGGCTTCCCGCTCACCTATGCCATCACGCTGATGGGGCGGCGCGCGCAGGTGGCCTGGCTCGTGCTGCTGCTCGCCACCCTGACCCTGTCGGAAGTGCTCATCACCTTCTCCTGGCAGGTCATGCTGTCCAAGCGCGTCGGGCTCTCGACCGTCTTCGTCCACCTCGGCCTTATGGATGGGCCCGACAGCCTCGCCCCGAGCGAGGGCGCCGTCGTGGCCTGCCTCGTCTACCTCGTCCTTCCCTTCACCGTGCTGACGCTCTACCCGAGCCTGTCGCGCCTCGACCGCGACCTCGTGCAGGCGGCCCGCACGCTGGGCGCCACGCCGCTGCGCGCCTTCACGAGCGTCGTGATGCCCGCCACCCGCGGCCCCATCGTGTCGGCCTTCGTGCTGGCCGTGGTGCTCTCGCTCGGCAGCTACGTGGCGCCCATCGTGCTCGGGCCCGCGCGCGACTGGACGCTCGCCATCCTGATCACCCGGACCGCGCTGGGCGGCCAGGACCTGCCGGGATCGGTGGCGCTCGCCATGCTGCTGCTGGGCGCGACCCTCGGGCTCGGGCTGCTCGCCTCCCGCCTCGCGCGGGCTCGAGTGGCGCGGGCCTGATGGCACGGCCCGCACGGCTGGTCCTCCTCGCCGCCTTGGCGCTGTTCCTGGCGGCGCCGATCCTCGTGGTGGCGGGTGTCAGCCTGAACGGGTCGTCGCGGATGTCCTTCCCGCCCGACAACCCGGACCTGCACTGGTACCGGGTGTTCCTGACGGACCCGGCGTGGACGGCCTCGGTCGCGACCTCGCTCACCGTGGCGGCGCTGGCCGGGCTCCTGTCGGTGTCGGTCGCCTTTCCCATCGCCTACGCGGGATGGAAGTACGGGGGCCGCGCCCCGCGGCTGCTGCGCGCCTTCGGCTGCCTGCCCTTCGTGCTGCCCGGCGTGGTGGTGGCGATCGTGTTCCTCGTGTTCTGGACGGCGGTCGGCCACGGCGGCCGGATCGAGGACACGGTGATCAGCCACGGCGTGGTGTTCGCGGCGCTGCCCATCACGACGCTCAGCCTCGGCTTCGCGTCGATCGACCAGACCCTGGTGCAGGCCGCCCGCACCATGGGGGCGCGCGACAACGACGTGCTGCGCACCGTCGTGCTGCCCATCATCCGGCCCTACGTCGTTTCGGGCTTCGTGTTCAGCTTCGTGCTGAGCCTGAACGAGTACATCATCGCCTACATGGTGGCGGGCTTCAACGTGATCACCATGCCGATCAAGGTGTTCAACACCCTGCGCATGGGCTTCCAGCCCACCATGTGCGTGGGCGCCGTGCTGTTCACGCTGATCGGGCTCGCGGCCTTCACCCTCGTGGCGCTGGTGGGCGATCTGCCCAAGCTGCTGGGCGGTCGGGCCTGAACCGGAACGCCGAAACGCGGACCCGCGTTCACCACAGCTTCAGCCGCGACCGCAGGTCCTCCACCTGCTCGGGCGTCAGCGGGTTGATGGGCTGGTTGCGCAGCAGCAGGAAGAGCCGCGCGGTCTCCTCGAGTTCCTCGGTGGCGTACATCGCGTTGTCGAGGCTCGTGCCCGCGATCACGGGTCCGTGGTTGGCGAGCAGCAAGGCGTGGTGCTCGCCGGCCAGCTTGTCGACCTCCAGCGCGAGGCTCTCGTCGCCCGGCGGGCAGTAGGGGACCAGGGGCAGACGTCCGACCCGCATCACGTAGTAGGCGGTGAGCGGCGGCAGGCAGTTGCAGCGGTCGATCCCCTGCAGGCACGACACCGCGACCGAATGGGTGGAGTGCAGGTGCACAACGGCCTGCGACGCGGACCGGCGCGCGTACATGACCCGGTGCAGGAAGGCTTCCTTGGTGGGCTTGTCCCCGTCGACGAGCGTGCCGGCCTCGTCGAGCCGCGACAGGCGGGCCGGGTCGAGTTCGCCCAGCGAGGCGTTGGTGGGCGTCATCAGCCAGCCGCCGTCCGGGTGCCGCACCGAGATGTTGCCGGTCGAGCCGAAGGTGAGGCCCCGCCGGAACAGTGAGGCTCCCACGGTGCAGATCCGCTCGCGCAGGCTGGCGTCGCTCATGACAGCTGCGCCCAGGCCTTCAGGAAGAAGTCGGGCGCGCCGAAATTGCCGGATTTCAGGGCCAGCGCCATTGGGGGTCCGTCGAGCGTGCGCGTCCAGGGGACGCCGGGGTCGATCTCCGGGCCGATGGACAGCGCCCGGGTGCCGAGCGCCTGCACGACGGCGCCGGAGGTTTCACCGCCCGCCACCAGCAGGCGGGAGAAGCCGCGCCCGATCAGCCCGCGCGCGGTGTCGGCCAGCACCCCCTCGATCAGGGCGCCCGCGGCCTCGCGCCCGAGCCTGGCCTGCGTGTCGCGCACGGCGGCGGGGTCGGCGCTGGAGTAGATGAGGAACGGCCGGGCGTCCGGCTGGGCGTCGACCCAGTCGAGCAGCTCCGCGACCGACTGCCTGCCGTCGGTCAGGAGGGTGGCGTCGAGCCTGAAGGAGGGCAGGCCCGCCGCGACCGCACTCGCGACCTGCCCGCGCGTGGCGGCCGAGCACGACCCCGCCAGGATGGCGGCCCGGCCCGGCGGGGCCGCCATGACGCGAGGCGGCGGCGTGAGATTCTCCAGCAGCCCTGCCGCCAGGTAGGCAGCGGGCAGGCCCATGGCGATGCCGGAGCCACCCGTGACGAGCGGCAGGTCGGCCACGGCGGCGCCGATGTCGCGCAGGTGGCGGTCCGTCAGGGCATCCACGATCACGACGGGGTGGCCCGCCTCGGCTTCCCGCGACAGCGCCGCCCGGATGGCATCGGGACCCGCCTCGACGTCGGCGAACGCCACGAGGCCGACCGGCAGGCTCGTCTGCCGGCCGAGCACGCGGGGCAGGTCGGAATCGTGCATGGGGTTGAGGGGGTGGTCCTTCATCGGACTCTCGCTCAGCGGCACGCCGTTGACGAAGAGCTGGCCGGCGTGAACCGTGCGCCCGTTGGCCGGAAAGGCGGGACAGGCGACGGTCTGGCCGCCCACGAGGCCGAGCAGGGCCTCGGTCACGGGGCCGATGTTGCCGGCGTCGGTCGAATCGAAGGTCGAGCAGTATTTGAAGAGCAGGCGCCGCGCCCCGAGCGCGCGGAGCGCCCGAGCGGCCTCGAGCGATTGGGCCACCGCCTCCCCGGCGGGGATCGAGCGGGACTTGAGTGCGACCACCAGCGCGTCGACCTCCCGGAGGTCCAGCGCCGCGGACGGGACCCCGGTGGTCTGGACGGTGCGCAGCCCCTCCTTGGTGAGCGTCAAGGCCAGGTCGGTGGCGCCGGTCAGGTCGTCCGCGATGCAGCCGATCAGCATGAAACATCCTTGCCGAGGTCGACGCCGAGCGCCGCCGTCCAGCGCCGCAGGCCCGCGTCGGTGTCGGCGGCGGGCTTGTACTCGGCGCCGGTCCAGCCGCGGTAAGGAAGGCGGGCCAGTGCGGCGAAGACGGTGCGGTAGTCGAGCGATCCGTCGTCGGGCTCGGCCCGGCTCGGGACGGCGGCGACCTGCACGTGGCCGATGATGGGAAGCAGGCGTTCGAGCGTCGCGACCACGTCGCCGCCCGTCCGGCCGACGTGGTAGCAATCGAACATCAGCGTCACGTTCGGCCGGCCCACCTCGGCGATGATCGACGCTCCTTCATTGGCCGTCGCGTAGAAATAGCCCGGCGCGTCGGCGGGGTTGAGCGGTTCGAGCAGCAGCGTGGTGCCGTGGGCGGCTGCCTTGTCCGACGCGGTCCGCAGATTTGCGACCAGCACCGTCCGGGCCCTGTCGCGGTTTCCGGCGGGCACGACCCCCGCCATGCAGTGCACGGCCTGGCCGCCCGCGGCCCGGCAGAACGCCAGGGCCTGGTCGACGGAGGCCTGGAACGCGTCCTCCCGCCCCGCGAGCGCCCCCAGGCCGTTCTCGCCCGCCGCCACGTCGCCGCGGACGGTGTTGACGCCGAGCAGCGCCAGCCCGCGCGCGTCGCATCGCGCGCGGACCTGTTCGGCGGGGATGTCGTAGGGCCAGTGCAGTTCGACGGCGCGGAACCCGGCCGCCGCCGCGGCGTCGATCCGGTCGAGCAGCGGCCTGTCGGGCCACAGGAACCCGAGGTTGGCGGAAAAACGCAGCATGCGGTCGGTCTCCGATGGTCGTGTCGCGCGATCCCGCCGCTCAGCCCGTCAGCGACGTCCCGTTCATCTCCGCGACGATGTCCGACAGCATCGGCACGTAGTCCTCGGCGTGCCCCGTGCCGACCGCGAGCGCGAAGCTGTTGCGGACCGCGGCGCCGACCGGGTTGGCGACGCCGAGCGATTGCGCGAGGGACGCGAGGTAGGTCGTGTCCTTGTGGGCGTTCAGCAGCGTGAACCGGTGGGCGTTCCGGTCCCGCTCGATCACGTATTTGAAGAAGGTCTGGTAGAACGGGCAGTCCATCCGGCCGTTGCGGATCACGCTGTCGAACACCTGGGGCGTGAGCCCCGCCTTGGCGCCGACCGTCAGGGCTTCCGCGTAGAGCGCCGCGTAGCCGAGCGACACGAAGTTGTTGAGCAGCTTCATCGTGTGCCCGGTGCCGACCGGCCCGGTGGGGACGATACGCGTCGCGAAGCTTTCCAGGATGGGCCGGGCCCGCGCCACGACAGCCTCGTCGCCCGCCACCATGACATCGAGCGTGCCTTCCCAGGCGTTCTGCGGCGTGCGGCTCAGCGGCGCGTCGATCAGCGTGATGCCCTTGGGCGCCAGGGTTGCGGCGAGCCGGGTGGTGGAGGCGGGCTCGGACGTGGAGCAGTCGATCACCAGCAGCGGCCGGACCGCCGCCGCGAGCCCGTCCTCGGCCGTCAAGATGGCCTCGACCTGCGGCGATCCCGTCACGCAGAGCACGACGACGTCGCTATTACCCGCCAGGTCGCGCAGTGTTGCCGCCTCGGTGGCGCCGCGCCCCACGAGGTCCTCGACCGCCTCGCGCCGCCTATGCGCCAGCACCGTTAGCGGCCAGCCCTTTTCGACGATGTTCTTGGCCATGCCGTGGCCCATGAGTCCGAGGCCGACGAAGCCCACCCGTTCCTTGGTCATGCGCGCGCTCCTGTGGGCGGGGCGGACACCGATTGCCGCCAGTTGTGCTGTTCCTCGAAGCCCAACACGTCGCGGATCTTGCGGTTCGACAGCAGGCTTTCGTAGTCCCCCAACGTCCCGCGCACGGGCACGTTCGGGTAGAACCGCTTGAGCAGCTCCGCGGTCGGAAGGTCCGAGGAGCAGTCGTTCTGCGCGGCGTTGAACACCTGGAACCCGAGCCCGTCCTTCTCGATGCACAGCCGGACGACCTGGCCGAGGTCCCGCGCGTCGATGTAGCTCCAGGCGATCCGCTTGCGGAACCCCGGATCGGCGAAGAATTTCGGGAAACCGGCGTATTCGTGCGGTTCGATAACGTTGCCGATGCGGATGGCGTAGAGGTCCGACCCCGTGCGCTGCTGGAAGGCGTGGGCGGTGCGCTCGTTGCAGATCTTGGACAGCGCGTAACTGTCCATCGGGTTGACGGGGTAGTCCTCGTCGAGGGGGAAATAGGCGGGGTCGCGCGGCTCGTTGGCGAAGACCAGGCCGTAGGTCGTCTCCGACGACGCGATGATCGTCTTGCGGATTCCGAGCTTCTCGGCCGCCTCGACGACATTGTAGGTGCCCATCGTGTTGATGCGGAACACCTCGTTGTCGGGCACCAGCATGATGCGCGGGATCGCGGCGAAATGGACGACGGCGTCGACCTTGGGGGCCCGCAGCGAGGGCGCGAACTCGTGCAGTTCGAGGCTGCTGGTCATCGCGTTGAACACCTGCCCGCTGTCGGTGATGTCGGTGATCAGCGTGCGGACTTTTGGATTGTCCAGCGGCTTGGTGTCGAGGTTGAGCACGGAATAACCGTGGTCGACGAGGTGCTGCACGACGTGCCGGCCGGCCTTGCCGCTGCCGCCGGTGAAAATGACGTTCTTGCTCATTCCAGGTTCTCCTTGAGAGGTGGGGCCAGGTTGCCGGTGCGTCAGGCTGTGGCGGCTTCCATGATCGTTTCCTGCGAGGCGTCCGGCCGGTCGAACGTGCGGCTGATCCGCCCGTCCTTGACCACCACCACCCGGTCGCTGACCGCAAGCACCTCGGGCAGGTCCGACGAGATCACGATCACCCCCATGCCGTCGGAGGCGAGCCGCGCCAGGAGCGCGTGCACCTCCGCCTTCGCGCCGATGTCGATGCCGCGCGTCGGCTCGTCGACGATGAGGATCTTTGGCGATCGGGCGACCCATTTGGCGATCACGATCTTCTGCTGGTTGCCGCCGCTGAGGTTGACGACCCGCTGCTCGGTCGAGGGCGTCTTGATGCCGAGCGACCGGACGAAGTCGCGGCAGCGCGCCGCCTCCTTCCGGCGTCTGACGAAGAAGCGCGGCGAGTAGGCTTCGAGGTGGGTGAGGCTGAAATTCTCGCGCACGGTCATGCCGAGTACCAGGCCCTGCTCCTTGCGGTCCTCCGTGACGAAGCCGATCCCCTGCGCGATGGCGTCGGCGGGCTCGCCGATCGTGACCGGCCGTCCCTCCACCGCGACCGTGCCGCTGCAGGCGCGCATGCCGAAGATCATCTCCATGATCTCCGTCCGGCCCGCGCCGATCAGTCCGAAGAAGCCGAGCACCTCGCCCCTGTGCAGGGTGAAGTCGACGTCCCGGACCTTGGCCTGGTGCGGCCGAGGGTGGTGGAGCGTCAGCCCTTTCACCTCGAGCAGCACCTCGCGCGTGGCGTGGCAGACGTGCGTGCCGTAAAGCTGGCTCAACTCGCGGTGGACCATCTTGCGGACCAGGATGTCGCGCGTCACCGCCGCGATCGGCAGCGAGTCCACCGTGCTGCCGTCGCGCAGGATGGTGACGCGGTCGGCGATCTCGAAGATCTCGTCGAGGCGGTGGGTGATGTAGACGATGCCGATGCCCTGGAGGCGCAGCTTGCGGATGAGGCCCATCAGGGTGACGGCCTCCCCGTGGCTCAGGGAAGCGGTCGGTTCGTCCATGATGATGATCTTGGACCGGTAGGAGATCGCTTTCGCGATCTCGATCATCTGCTTCTGGCCGATGCTCAGCTGGGCCACCGGCGTCGCGGGGTCGACGTCCATGTGCAGGGTGGCCAGCACCTCGCCCGCCTCGCGGTTCATGCGGGCACCGTCGAGGAAGCCGGTGGCCCGCACGGGCTCCCTCGCCAGGAAGATGTTCTCGGCGATCGTCAGGTTCTCCACCGTGGAGAGCTCCTGGTAGATGATGCTGATGCCGAGCGCGCGCGCATGGACCGCGTCGGTGATCTCGACGGCCTCGCCGTCGATCAGGATGGTGCCGCCGGCATCGGCCTTGTAGACGCCGGTCATGATCTTCATGAGCGTGCTCTTGCCGGCGCCGTTCTCACCCGCGAGCGCATGGACCTCGCCGAGCCGGACCTCGAGGTCGACCCGATCGAGCGCCCGGACCCCGGGAAAGGTCTTGGACACGTCCCGCATTTCGAGAAAGGGCGGCATCGGCGGCATGGCGTTTGAGCGAGGGCCGGGGGAAGCGGAACCGCTCCCCCGGAAGGTGCGGACGGGCTACTTGGTGTAGCCGTTGAGGTTGGACGCATCGACCACGGTGACGCCCGTGTCGATGTCGTGGGAAGCCTTCTCCTTGCCACCGATCTCGGCGACCAGGTTCTCGACCGCGAGCTTGCCCATGGTGACGGGACGCTGCACCATGATGCCCTGGATGAACCCCTCCTTCACGCCCTTGACGGTGTCGGGGAGGTCGTCGAAGGCGAACACCTTGACGGTCCCCTTCTTGGAGCCGAACTCCTTGGTGTCCATCACCTTGGCGACGGACGGGCCGCCCACCTGGCTGACGCCGAAGATGCCCTTCAGGTTGGGATGGCCCCGGAACAGCGCCTCGTCGACCGAGACGGCCTTGGCGAGGTCGTCCTCCGTCCCCTCGGTCGCGACCAGCTTGATGTCGGGATACTTGGCCAGCGCCTTCTTGATCCCGGCGATCCGCTCGTTGAGGTTGTTGGCGCCGAGCTGGCCGGTGACGATCGCCACCTCGCCCTTGCCGTCGAGCGCCTTGGCCATGGACTCGCCCATGGTCTCGCCCGCCGCCCCGTTGTTGGTGCCGATGTAGAGGCTTCGCTCGCTCTTGGGCGAGTCGGAGTCGAAGGTGAGCACCTTGATGCCGCTGTCGACGGCCTGCTTGATCACCCGCTCGACGGATTTGGGCTCGTTGACGGAGATAGCGATCCCGTCGACCTTCTTGGCCATCAGCTCTTCGATGATCTTGACCTGGGTCGAGCCCTGCGTGTTCTGCGGCACGACCCACTGGTAGTTGACGCCCGCGGCTTTGGACGCCTCGCTGGCGCCCGTGTTGCAGTCGTCGAAGAAGGGCACCGCCACCTTCGGGATGACGGCAACGGTGATGTCCTTGGCGTCCTTGGCCGAGGCCGCCGGGATGGCCATCCACGGCAGGGCGGCCAGCAGGGCCGCGATCGATACGCGTCTTGAAATCTTCATGGTCGTTTCCTTTGTCCCTGATTGCTGCACGATGGGCCGGTTCGCTCCGGCGCTGTCCTCGTCACGTCCCGTTCCCGCTCACCCTCCCCTCCTCCGGTTGCGCCACACGTCCAGGCTGACCGCGATCAGGATCACCGCGCCGGTGATGGCCTGCTGGGCGTAGGTGTCGATGTTCATCAGCACGACGCCGTTGGCGATGATGCCGGCGAGCGCCGCCCCGATGATCGCGCCCTCGACGCTGCCCACGCCGCCCGCCAGGCTGGCGCCGCCGATGGCCGCGGCCGCGATCACGTCGAGCTCCGCGCCGAAGCCCGAGGCGGGCTCCGCGGACAGGTAGCGGGAGAAGCTGATGACACCTGCCACCGCGGCGATGAAGCCGGACAGCATGTAGACCAGCAGCTTGACGCGGGCGGTCTTGACGCCGCTGAGCCGGGCGGCCTGCTCGTTGCCGCCCGTGGCGTAGACGTGGCGTCCGAAGCGCGTCTTGCGCATCAGGGTCGAGAACACGACCGTCATGACCAGCATGACGACCACCGGCACCGGCACCGGGCCGACGTAGCCCTGGCCGATTTCGGCGAAGCTGTCGGGCGTGTCGGGGGTCAGCGGCACGCCGTGGGTGATGATGTACATGAGCCCGCGGCCGATGCTGAGCGAGCCCAGCGTGGCGATGAAGGGCGGCAGCCGGACGAGGGTGATCAGCGCCCCGTTGAACAGGCCGAACGCGAGCCCGGTCGCCAGTCCGGCCACGATGCACACGGCCGTGGGCAGGCCCGACTGGAAGCCCAACGCCGTCACCAGCGAGGACAGGCCCATGACCGACCCCACCGACAGGTCGATGCCGCCGGTGATGATCACCATCACCATGCCGATCGACATGATCGCGACCAGCGAGAAGGACCTGAACACCCCCATCAAATTGTCGGTCGTGAGAAAATAGGGGGTGGAGAAGCTGATCAGCGCCGCGACGACGAGCAGCGCCGTGAGCACGTTCAGCTCGCGCACCTGCAGCAGCGTGGCGACGACGTTGCTGCCGGCCGTCGGACGGGACGGAAGGACGGCGGTGGCCGGACTGTCGCGCACGATCGTGATCCCTCCCTCGTGCCGCCTCCTTCCCGGAGGTCGGCCGTTCAGTTCGTCAGTCGGTTCTGGTGACGCCGGGCAGGTCGAGCCCGGTCACCTGCGCGATGAGCCGGGCCACCGAGGCGTCGTCGTCGCGGCCCATGCCGGCCGCCGACGTCATCAGGAAAAGCTGCATCGCGTTGGCGGCCAGCGGCGTCGGGAACTTCGCCGCGAGGCCCATGGCGGCGACGATGCCGAGGTCCTTGGCGAAGATGTCCACCGCGCTGGCGGGCGCGTAGTCGCCCTTCAGCACGTGCGGGATGCGGTTCTCGAACATCCAGGAATTGCCGGCCGAGGCCGTGACGACCTCGAAGACCTTGTCGATGTCGAGCCCCAGCCGCTTGGCGAAGGTGATGGCTTCGCAGGCGGCGGCGATATGCACGCCCGCGAGCAGCTGGTTGACCATCTTGAAGGAGGCGCCGATGCCGGGCTCGTCGCCCAGGCGGTAGACCTTGGTGGCCATCGCGGCGAGGACGGCTTCGGCGCGGGCGAAGGCGGCCGGGGTGCCGGATGCCATGACGGTCAGCTCGCCGCTGGCCGCGCGCAGCGTGCCGCCGCTCATGGGCGCGTCGAGGTAAAGGAGGCCGGCCCGATCGCAGCGTCCGGCCAGGCGCCGGGCATCGTCCGGCGCCATGGTGGCGGACGACAGCACGACGCCGCCCTTGCGCATCGTCGCGGCGGCGGCGCCCTCACCGTCCGCTCCGAACAGCACGGTCTCGGTCTGGGCCGCGGTGACGACAGCGACGACCACGACATCGGCGTCCCGCGCCGCTTCGGCGGCATCGCCGGCCGCACGTCCCCCCGCCTCGGCGAACCTGGCGCGGGCCTCGTCGACGGGATCGAAGCCCGAGACGGGCAGTCCCGCGCGGATCAGCGAGAGCGCGACACCCAGTCCCATCGAGCCCAGGCCGATCACGGCAACCTGTTCGGACACTCCCTGCGCCATGTCGCGCCCCTCGCGGCCGTTCGGCCTCTTCGATGGGCGTAACAGGCCACAGTTTGACAGCGCTGTCATTCAGAAAATGACAGCGCTGTCATTTCGGTGCTCGAACAGACCGGCGACGCCTGATTGCTTCGCGGCCGAACGGCGGAGGTCGGATTGCCGGGACCAGCCAGGAGCGCGGCGCACGACGGACCCGTGGCACGCGGATTGCCAGCCATTCCAGACCGCCGCCACCCCGGCCCGGCCCGCGACTGGACCGGCACACGATCCCCTCCCCATTCCCGGAGCCACGTCCTATGGCCGCCAAACCCTTCCACCTCGGCTGGTTCCTGCAGGGCTCCAGCGTGCAGGCCTGGGGGCAGCCCTGGACGGGCCACATCGGCGCGAGCTGGATGCGGCCGGACCTGTTCCTCGACCTCGCGCGCAGCCTGGAGCGGGCCTGCTTCGACTACGTGCTGCTGGAAGACTCGTCCTACGTGGGCGAGAGCTACGGCCAGTCGACGGACATCTACCTCCGGCACGGGCTGTCGGTGCCGCGGCAGGACCCGTCCGTGGTGGCAGCCCTCATGGCGGCCGCGACCTCGCGCATCGGCATCGTGCCCACGTTCGGCACCTTCGCCTACCCGCCCTACCTGCTGGCCCGCCTCGTCGCCACGCTCGACCAGGTGTCGGCGGGCCGCATCGGCTGGAACATGGTGACGGGCAGTTCCGACTACGCGGCCATGAACTTCGGCCTGCCGGGCATGCCAGAGCACGACCTGCGCTACGAGATGGCCGACGAGTACATGGAGGTGGTGCGCGGGCTGTGGAACACCTGGGAGCCGGGCGCGATCGTGGCCGACGAGGAGACGGGCCTGCTGGTCGATCCCGCCAAGGTGCACGCGCTCAACTACGAGGGCCGCTACTACAAGACGCGCGGGCCTTTGAACTCCGGCCCCTGCCCACAGGGCCAGCCGGTGATCGCCCAGGCGGGCGGCTCGGGGCGCGGGCGGCAGTTCGCGGCCCAGCACGCCGACACCATCGTGGCGACCGCCAAGGGGATCGCGGGCATGAAGGCCTACCGCGACGACGTGCGGGCGCGGATGACCGCCGCCGGGCGCGACCCGGACTCTTGCAAGGTGCTGTTTCTCGCCTCCCCCCTCATCGGCGAGTCCGCGGCCGAGGTGGCGGAGCGCAGGCGCCTGCACGAGGCCCGCCAGGTGGCCGAGATCCCGCAGCGCCTGGCCTTCATGAGCAAGATCACCAACATCGACTTCGGTGCCTTCGACCTCGACGAGCCGCTGGGCACCCTCACCACCAACGGGCACCAGCAGTTCCTCGACCAGCTCAAGAAGACGGCGCGCGGCCGCACGTTGCGCGAGGTCATGGCCGATCCGGCCACCGACAGCGGCTCGGTGGACCTGGCGGGCACGGTCGAGGAGGTCGCTGGCCGCATGGGCGAGGTCATGGAGGAGGTGGGTGGCGACGGCTTCCTGCTCGTCATGCCCAACGTGAGCCGCCGCCTGCTGGCCGAAATCGAGGACGGGCTGGTGCCGGCCCTGCAGAAGCGCGGCCTCGTGCGCAAGCGCTACGGCCACGAGCAGTTCCGCGACAACCTTCTGGAGTTCTGACGCGGAAGTTGCACAGGGGCAAGGATCGGAGGTGGAGCCAGTGGCCGACAGAACGGAGGACGGCAGCGCGGGCGACGCGAACTACGGAGCGATCGGCCGGGACTACGCGGTCTACCGTCAGCCCGAGCCCGCCATCGCGGCCCTCGTCGAGGCCGCACTCGGGGAAGCCAGGAGCGTGCTCAACGTGGGAGCGGGGGCCGGCTCCTACGAGCCCACCGGCCGCGACGTCACCCCCGTCGAGCCTTCCGCCTCCATGCGGGCGCAGCGGCCCGTCCACCTTGCCGCCGCGGTCGACGCCGTGGCCGAGAGCCTGCCCTTCCCGGACGGCGCGTTCGACGCCGCCATGGCGACCTACACGGTGCACCAGTGGCGCGACCTCGATGCCGGGCTCGCGGAGGTGCGGCGCGTCACCAGGGGACCGGTCGTGGTGCTATCCTGCGACCCCGAGCTCGTCCAGCGCTTCTGGCTGAACGACTACGCGCCGGACGTGCTGGCCACCGAGTCGCGCCGCTACCCCGCCCTGGCGCGGATCGGAGCAAAGCTCGGCGGCCGGGTCGAGGTCCTGCCCGTCCCCATCCCGCTGCACTGCCGGGACGGGTTCAACGAGGCCTATTACGGCCGCCCCGAGCGCCTGCTGGACGACGGCGCGCGGCTGGCCTGCTCGGCCTTGAGCTTCGTGACGCCCGACTCGGCCCGCGCCTCCGTGGACCGCCTGCGTGCCGACCTCGCGAGCGGGGCCTGGGACGCCCGCCACGGCGCCCTGCGGACGCAGCCGTCGTTCGACGGATCGCTGCGCCTCGTGGTGTCGCGTCCCTGACCCGGGGCTACGCCCGGTAGTCCGGCTGTTCCCGGTCGAGCTTGCGCCGCAGCGCCTGCCAGGGAAGCCAGCCCTTGGTGGCGTCCGAGGTGAACTGGGCGGCCGTCCGGGCCACGACGTCGGGGAGCGGCACGGAAAGCGCCGCGCCGGTCGCTTGCGCGGCGACCTGGATGCGGCAGGACTGGTCCAGGTAGTACATCCAGTAGAAGGCCTCCGCCACGCTGCGCCCGACCGTCAGCAGGCCGTGGTTCCTGAGCACGAGGCAGTGGCGGGACCCAAGGTCGCGGACGATGCGCTCGCGCTCGCTCAGGTTGTCGTCGGCCGCGATCCCCTCGTAGTCGTGGATCGCGACCTCGTCCTGGAACTCCATGCTGATCTGGTTGAGCGGCAGCAGCCCGCCCATCTGGGCCGCCACCACCATGCCGGCCAGCGTATGGGTGTGCATCACGCAGGCCGCCTCGGGATGCTCGCGGTGCAGCGCCGAGTGGATCACGAAGCCCGCCGGGTTGACGGGCCAGGACGTGTCCTGGGCCGGGTTGCCCTCGGCGTCCACCGCCACGAGCGAACTGGCCGTGACCTCCTCGAACAGCAGCCCGTAGGGATTGACGAGGAAGCGGTGCCCCGCGCCGGGCAGGCGAACCGACAGGTGCGTGTAGACGAGGTCCGTCATGCCGAAATGGGCGATCAGCCGGTAGGCGGCGGCCAGGTCCTCGCGGAGCTCGCGCTCGGTCGGCACGCGGTCGGGATCGGGCTTGGCGGGAATGGCGACCGGCTCAGGCATGGCGGGCACGTCCGTGCGAGGGGCGGGGAACTTGGCCCGGGATGCAAGGCCGACGCCACCGGCACGGGACTTGCTGAAATCGAGCCATGCTCCGGCTCATCGACAACCCTCCGCCCTGGCCGAACGGCGCCCGCTGCGCGGTGTGCTTCGCCTTCGACCTCGACGCCGAAAGCCTGCTCCACCTGTACTATCCCGAGGACGCGGCGCGGCGGGTCACCCTGTCGTCGTCGCTGCGCTACGGGCCGCGGATCGCCGTGCCCCGCCTGGTGGAGATCTGGCGCCATTTCCGGCTGCGGCAGACCGTCTACGTGCCGGGATGGTGCGTCGAAACCTACCCCGACGCCGTCGCCCTGCTGGTCGAGGCCGGCCACGAGATCGGCCACCACGGCTACCTGCACGAGCGGCCCAACCAGCTCACCCGCGACGACGAGGCCCGCGTGCTCGACCGTGGCATCGAGGCCATCGCCAAGCTGACCGGGCGCCCGCCCGCGGGCTATCGCTGCCCGTCGGGCGCCTTCTCGGCCCACACGCTGCCCCTGCTGCTGGAGCGCGGCTTCGCCTACGACGCCTCGCTCGGCGGCGACGACGTGCCCTACCTGCTGGAGGCTCCCGACGGACGCCGGCTGATCGAGCTGCCGTCCGACCACGCGCTCGACGACTGGCCGCAGTACGTCCACGCGAAAGAGTTCGCCATGGCGATGACGATCCAGGCGCCCGAGCGCGCCATGGAGGTGTTCCGCGCCGAGTTCGACGCCGCCTGGGCGCACGGCGGGCTGTGGTCGGCCATCTGGCACCCGTTCGTGTCGGGGCGGCTGGCGCGCGCGCAGGCCATGGTGGGCCTCATCGAGCACATGCGGGCCAAGGGCGATGTCTGGTTCGCCACCATGGCGGAGATCGGCGCCCATGTGGCCGACCTGATGGCGCGCGGAGCCTGGACGCCGCGCGTCGAGCGGCTGCCGTTCTGGACCGAACCGGTGCCGCAGGTCGCGCGGCCGAAGGGGTGAGCGGGGGGCGCGGCTCGGCCTGAGCCTTGCATCGCCGCATAAGGCCGCCCTTTGCCGGTCGAGGAGGATTGCCAATGAGGCTCACGCTGATCGGTGCCGCGGCCGCTCTCGGGCTTTGCGGCGCGGCCGCGGCGCAGACGCTGCCGCCCGACATCGCCGCCAGCAAGACCGTCCGGGTCGCGATGAGCACCGGCTATCCGCCGCTCGAACTGCGCGACCCCAAGACCAACGAGCTCGTGGGCTTCGACATCGACCTCAACGGGGCGATCGCCAAGGTGCTGGGCGTCAAGCTCGATTTCCAGGACGGCTCGTTCGAGCAGATGATGCCCTCGCTCCAGTCGGGCCGCACCGACATGATCATGAGCGGGCTCTACGACATCCCCAAGCGGCGAGGCACCTTCACCTTCGTGGACTACCTCACGACGGGCGCCCAGTTCTACAAGGAAAAGTCGAATACCGACCTCAAGGTCGCGACGGATCTCTGCGGCAAGACCATCTCCACCGAGCGCGGCACGAGCTACCCCGACACCACCAAGGCGTGGAGCGACAAGAACTGCGTGGCGGCGGGCAAGAGCCCCATTACCGTGATGGTCGACACCGACCTCGGCCAGCAGCTCGCCAACCTCAAGCAGGGCCGCGCCGACGCGGCGGTCCAGGGGCTCGAAGCCGTGCCCACCATCGCGGAGATGGACGGCAACGGCTACGAGCCCCTCGGCGAGCCGTTCTCGGCGACGCTGATGGGGATGGCCTTCAACAAGTCCGAGACGGGCCTGCGGGACGCCTACCAGGCCGCCCTCAAGACGGTGATCGCCGACGGCACCTACGCGGCGCTGGTCAAGAAGTGGAAGCTGGATCTCAGCAGCTACACGGCCGCCAGCGTCGACCAGGGTCCCGCTCCCTAAGGGGCCGTTTCCTTGAGCCTCGCGCCAGCCCGGCAGGCGCCCGCCCCGCCCGCGACCCTGCGCGACGTCGACGTCGCGCGGTTGCGCCACGTCCGACCCAGGCCCTACGGTCGCGCCGCGGCGGTGGCGCTCATCCTGGGCTTCGCGGCCTTCGTGGTCGTGTCCTTCGCGCGCGGCACCATCGACTGGGCGACCACCGGCGACTACCTGTTCTGGCCGCGCATCCTGCTCGGCCTCGTCAACACGATCTGGGTGTCGGCGGCCAGCATGGCGATCGGCATCGTGCTGGGCGTGGCCTGCGCGGTGGCGCGGGGCTCGCCCAACCCGGTGCTGCGCGGCGTGGCCTATTTCTACGCCTGGTTCTTCCGCGGTACGCCGGTCATCCTGCAGCTGCTGCTCTGGTTCAACCTGGCGCTGGTGTTCCCCAGGATCGGCATCGCGGGCTGGTGGCAGGTCAAGACCTTCGTGGTGCTGACGCCGCTCGTCGCCACCCTGCTGGGCCTCGGGCTGAACGAGGGCGCCTACGTGTCCGAGCTGGTGCGCGCCGGCCTGCTGTCGGTGGACCGCGGGCAGATGGAGGCCTCGCTGTCGATCGGCATGACGTCGCTGCAGGCGCTCCGCCGCATCGTGCTGCCCCAGGCCATGCGGGTCATCATTCCGCCGCTCGGCAACGAGTTCATCGGGCTCCTGAAACTGTCGTCGCTGGCCAGCATCATCGGCTTCACCGACCTGCTGCACAACGCGCAGGACATCTACTATTCCAACGCCAAGGTGATCGAACTCCTGATGGTGGCGGGCTTCTGGTACCTCGTCGTCGTGTCCGTGCTGTCGGTCGGGCAGGCGGCGCTGGAGCGGCGCTTCGGGCGCGGCCAGGTGGGCAGCGCCACGCGATGAGCGAGCCGATCGTCTCGGCGCTGAACGTGGGCAAGAAGTTCGGGGCCACCTGGGCCCTGGCCGACGTGAGCCTGGACGTGACGGCCGGCGAGGTCGTGTGCATCATCGGGCCTTCTGGCTCGGGCAAGACCACCTTCCTGCGCTGCATCAACCAGTTGGAGCGGATCGACGCGGGCGCGCTGTGGGTCGACGGCGAACTCGCGGGCTACCGGCAGGCGGGCGACGCGCTCCACCCCTTGACCGACGCCGAGGTGGCCCGCCAGCGGCGCGCGACCGGCATGGTGTTCCAGCGCTTCAACCTGTTCCCGCACCGGACGGTGCTGGGCAACGTCACGGAAGGGCCGGTCCAGGTGCTGCGACGCCCGCCCGCCCAGGCCCGGGAGGACGCCATGGCGCTGCTCGCCCGCGTGGGCCTCGCCCACCGGGCGGAGGCCTACCCGTCGGAACTGTCGGGCGGCCAGCAGCAGCGCGTCGCCATCGCCCGCTCGCTCGCCATGAACCCCAAGCTGATGCTGTTCGACGAGCCCACCTCCGCGCTCGACCCCGAACTGGTGGGCGAGGTGCTGGCCGTGATGCGCGACCTGGCGGCCAGCGGCATGACCATGATCGTGGTGACGCACGAGCTCAGCTTCGCGCGCGACGTCGGCCACCGCATCGTCTTCATGGAAGGCGGCGGCATCGTCGAAAGCGGCCCGGCCGCGCAGATGACGAGCGCCCCGCGGGAAGCCCGCTCCCGGCATTTCCTGCGCAGCGTCCTGCGCGGGACCGCGTGACCAAGGAGACATCGATGGCCTTCACCTGCACGATCCCCGCGCGCCCGACCCTGCAGGTCGACGACGACCGGGTGCGCGTCACCCGCTGGGACTTCGAGCCCGGCGCCAACACCGGCTGGCACGAGCACGCCTTCCCCTACTGCGTCGTGATGATCCTCGGCGGCACGCTGGCGATCCACGACGGCACGGACGTCAAGCGCGTCGACTTCGCGGCAGGCGATTCATACACGCGGCCCCGGGGGATCACCCACGACGTCATGAACGGCTCGGACCACCCGATGGCCTTCGTGGAGGTCGAGATGAAGCGGTGAGCGGGGCCGACCTGCCGGTCGCCGAGCCCTGGTTCACGGTGGACGAGGTCGAGCCCGGCGTCCACCTGATCACCGAACCGCACTGCCACCGGCTGGTGCGGGCCAACGCTTTCCTGGTCAAGGGAACGGAGCGCGACCTGCTGGTCGACTCCGGCATGGGCGTGGGGGCGCTGAGGTCAGCGATCGCACCGCTGCTCGACAAGCCGCTGGTGCTGGTGACCACGCACGCCCACGTCGACCACATCGGCGGCCACTACGAGTTCGCGAGCTGCGAGATCCTCGTCCATCCACTGGAAGCGGGACTGCTGGCCGACCCGCCCGTGCCACCCGGTCTCGGCTTCGACGGGTTCTCCTCGGAGGCTCGCGCGGCCCTGGCGGCGGTGGGATTCGATACTCGGGGCATGCTGATCGAGGCGCTCCCTTACGCGGGCTACGACCCCGACGCCTACCGCTGCCGCGGTGTGGCGGCCAGCGGTCTCGTGCGGGAGGGTGACACGGTCGACCTCGGCTCGCGCCGCTTCGCGGTGCTGCACCTGCCCGGCCACTCGCCGGGCGGCATCGGGCTATGGGATGCGGCCGACGGCACGCTGATCGCCGGCGACACGCTCTACGACGG
>CAXTFJ010000048.1:0-9494 GCA_964243405.1 uncultured Lichenihabitans sp.
GACGTGGCGCTTGAACACCTGCACGTCGTGGGTGTTGTGGGCCAGCATCATGCAACCGCGCGGCGAATACATGACGTTGTAGTTCAGCACGTGGCTGAGATCCTGCCACAGCCCCATGGCGTGCTCGTAGAGCGCCTCGCTCTCCTCCCACAGGTAATTGGAGCGGATGATGGTGGTGTTGCGGCCCGTGTTGCCGCCGCCCAGCCAGCCCTTCTCGACGACCGCGATGTTGGTCATGCCGTGCTCGGCCGCCATGTAGTAGGCGGTGGCCAACCCGTGACCGCCCCCGCCGATGATGACGGCGTCGTAGGCGGGCTTGGGTTCGGGGTTGCGCCACTGCTCGGGCCAGCCGCGGTTGGCGTCGAAACTCTGGCGGATCAGGCTGGCGAGCGAGAACTTCACGCGCTGAGGCTCCGAAACGGGTGCTGGCCTCTTCTCGCGGGGCGGCCCCTCCCCGTCTCGCTTGGGAACGACAGCGCGGTGTCGAATTTGTGATACGGGCGACGCGTCTTCCGGAGCAAGGCTCGCCGGCCGCGCCGGACGGCACCGTCTCCCTCGCGACGATCCGCCACAGTTCGGCCGCGACGGGACGCACGACGGCAGGAAAGCCGCTTCCCCAGGTCGTACACAGGTCCACCGGCAAGGACCAAGGCTGAGCCCGCAGGTGACAACGACGAGGCCTCTCCGCTGTCGTCCCGGGCGGAGCGAAGCGGCGACCCGGGACCCACGATCACGCTGAACCAAGGGTTCCGGCTCAAGGGCGGGACGGCAGAGCGAGAGCTCGCTGCGATCGCCCATCCGAGCGGGCCGATCATCGCGTTAGGTTCCGAACCGACGCGCAATCCATCCACAAGGTAAGTTGTCACCGGGGGCCCGTCCGGTTACGGTTCGGTGACAAAAGGACGGCGCATCAAGGGTGTAGCGGGGCAGGGTCGGAGGGAATGGCGGATACGATACTGATCACGGGCGGGGCCGGGTTCATCGGGCGGCACGTCGCCCGGGCGGCCCTCCGGACGGGCCATCGCGTCCGCGTTCTCGACAGCCTCATCGAACAGGTGCACGGCTCCCGTACGAGGCCCGAGGGCCTGCCGGACGGCGCATCCTTCGAGTCGGGCGACGTGCGCGACGCCCACGCGGTCGCCAAGGCCCTGCGCGGCGTCGACAAGGTCGTGCACCTCGCCGCCGAGGTGGGCGTCGGGCAGAGCATGTACGCCGTCGACCGCTACGTGGGCGTCAACGACCTCGGCACCGCGACGCTGTTCCAGTGCCTGATCGACCAGCCCGTCAAGCGCGTGGTGGTCGCCTCCTCGATGAGCATCTACGGCGAGGGTCTCTACGAGGACCGCGACGGTGTCCTGCACGAGGACGTGCTGCGCGGCCCCCGCGGCCCCGACGGCGGCTGGGACCCGACCGACGCGAAGGGACGCCCGCTCAAGCCCGTGCCCACGCCCGAAGGCAAGCGGCCGACGCTGGCCTCCGTTTACGCCATCACCAAATACGTCCAGGAGCGCCTGACGCTCACGCTGGCGCCCGCCTACGGCATGGAGGGCGTGGCGCTGCGCCTGTGGAACGCCTATGGGCCGGGGCAGGCGCTGTCCAACCCCTACACCGGCGTGCTCGCCATCTTCGCGTCGCGCATCCTCAACGGCAAGCCGCCCGTGATCTTCGAGGACGGCCTGCAGATGCGCGACTTCGTGCACGTGGAGGACGTGGCGCAGGCCTTCATGCTGGCGCTCGACCACCCGGAGGCCGCGGGGGGCGTGTACAACATCGGCAGCGGGGAGGCCCGCACCGTCACCGAGGTTGCGACCCTGCTGGCCGACGCCATGGGGCGGCCCGACCTCGGCCCGGAGATCGCCGGCAAGGCGCGGGCGGGCGACATCCGCCACTGCATTCCCGACATCGGCAAGGCGCGGGCGGACCTCGGCTACGCGCCCGCCTGCGATTTTCGCGCTGGCCTCGAGGAACTGGCCCGCTGGGTCGCGGCGCAGGACGCCGTGGACCGCGTGGCCGACGCCCGCCGCGAGCTGGAAGCGCGGGGCCTCGTGGCATGAGCGAGGCTGCGGGCGCTCCCGCGCCGCGCCGCCAGAAGGTGCTGGTGACGGGCGGGGCGGGCTTCATCGGCTCCAACCTCGCGGACCGGCTGGCGGGTGCGGGCCACCAGGTCGTGGTCTATGACGCCCTGCTGCGCCCGGGCGTCGAGCGCAACCTGGGCTGGCTGCGCGACCGGCACCGCGACGCCGTCGAGGTGATCGAGGCGGACGTGCGCGACGCCGACCGGCTCGGGGAGGCGGCGCGCGACGCCGATGCCGTTTTCCACCTCGCGGCGCAGGTGGCGGTCACGACCAGCCTCGTCGAGCCTCTGGCCGACTTCGACATCAACGTCCGCGCCACCCTGACCCTGCTCGACGCCCTGCGCCGTCGCGAGCGTCCGGCGCCGCTGATCTTCGCCTCCACCAACAAGGTCTACGGCGCCCTGGGCGACGTGACCCTGACCCGCACCAACGACGCCTACCTGCCCGAGGACGTGGACCTTCGCGAGCGCGGGATCGGCGAGGACCGGCCGCTCGACTTCCACACGCCCTACGGCTGTTCCAAGGGTGCCGCCGACCAGTACGTGCTCGACTTCGCCCGTTCGTTCGGCGTGCCGACCGCGGTGATGCGGATGAGCTGCATCTATGGGCCGCGCCAGATGGGCACGGAGGACCAGGGCTGGGTCGCCCACTTCGCCATCTCGGCGCTGGAAGGGCGCCCGGTCAGCGTGTTCGGCGACGGCTGCCAGGTGCGCGACGTGCTCGACGTGGGGGACGCGGTTTCGGCCTACCTCGCGGCCTGGCGCGACATCGACCGGGTGAGCGGCCGGGCGTTCAACATCGGCGGCGGCCCCGCCAACGCGGTGAGCCTGCGGCAGTTGATCCGCCACCTGGAGGACCTGGTCGGTCGCCCGGTCCGCGTCGAGGCCGCCGACTGGCGACCGGGCGACCAGAAGTACTACGTGTCGGACATGCGCGCCGCGACGTCCGCCCTGGGCCTGCGCAAGCCGCGGCCCTGGCAGGACGGCGTGGCGGCCCTGCTCGGCTGGCTCGCGGCGGAGCGGGGTCTGGACGCCGCGCGCGAACCGATGAGGGCCGCGTCGTGAGGGTCGCGCTGGTCAACCCGGCCTGGGATTTCACGGGCAGCATCTATTTCGGCTGCCGGTCGCCCCACCTGCCCCTGGAACTCGGCTGCTGCCGCGTGCTGCTGGAAGCGGCCGGGCACGAGGTGCTGATGCTCGACGGACCGCTCACCGGCGCGTCCAACGCCGCGCTGGCCGACGCGGTGGCGGCGTTCGGCCCCGCCATGACGGTGGTCACCACCGCGCCCACCTACCTGTTCTGGCGCTGCGCCCAGCCCGAACTGCGCGTCCCCCGTGCCTTCCTGGCGGCGCTGGACGGGCGGGGCGGCCGCACGGTGGCGGTGGGGCCGCACGGCTCGGCCACGCCGGAGCCCGCGCTGCGCAAACTCGGCTGCGACGTCGTGGTGCGGGGCGAGTGCGAGGAGATCGTGACGCGGCTGGCCGCGGGCGGCCCGCTCGCCGCCGTGCCATCGATCGCCTTTCGCGACCGCGACGGCGTCCGGGTCACGGGCGGCCCGCACGCCACG
Organism: uncultured Lichenihabitans sp.; assembly: GCA_964243405.1. Taxonomy (GTDB): domain Bacteria; phylum Pseudomonadota; class Alphaproteobacteria; order Rhizobiales; family Beijerinckiaceae; genus Lichenihabitans. The sequence goes on from CAXTFJ010000048.1 coordinate 3,643, forward strand.
GCCTTCACCGACCTGCCCGCGCTGCACTGGCCCGACGCATGGGTGGCGGCCCACACTCACCACCACCATCGGTTCGACCGCGAGCCGCGGCGGCCCGGCGCGGAGGTCGAAGCCTCGCGCGGCTGCCCCTACCACTGCTCCTTCTGCGCCAAGATCGATTTCCGCGACAAGTACCGCAAACGCGAGCTCGCGCCCCTGCTCGCCGAGATCGACGGGCTGATCGCGCAGGGCGTGGAATACCTCTACTTCATCGACGAGATCTTCCTGCCGCAGAAGCCGCTGCTCGAAGCCCTGGCGGCGCGCGAGGTCGAGTTCGGGATGCAGACCCGCATCGACCTGTGGAAACCCGACATGCTGGACCTGCTGGGGAAGGCCGGCTGCGTGTCGATCGAGGCGGGGGTGGAGAGCCTGACGGTCGAGGGCCGCGCCGCGCTTGACAAGCAGTGCCGGATGACCACCGACGACCTGGCCGAGCGGCTGGTCTACGCCCGGCGCTCCGTGCCCTTCGTGCAGGCCAACCTGCTGGAGGTCGCGGGCGACGACGCGGCGCTGGTGGCCTCCTGGCGCGACGGCCTGCGGGCGCGCGGCGTGTGGGCCAACGACCCCGTGCCGCTCTACCCCTACCCGAGCTCGCCCGACTACCGCAAGCTCTGGGGGCCGCCCGACGCGCGCGCCTGGGAGCGCGCCCACGCGCACTACCTTGCGCAGTTCGAAACGCTGAGCGAGATCCAGGACGGCCGCCCCCTGCCCCTCCCCGACCTCGAGGCCGCCTGCTGCGCCGCATGCTGAGCGGCACTCGCGTGCTGATGACGGCCGACGCGGTGGGTGGGATCTGGACCTACGCGCTGGACCTCGCGCGCGGCCTGGGCGACCGCGGCGCGACCGTGACGCTGGCCGTGCTCGGGCCCGCGGTCGACGCGGAGCGCAGGCGGCGGGCCGAGGCGGACGGCGTCATCGTCATCGATACGGGCGCCGCGCCCGAATGGCTGGCCGAGACCGCGGCCGAGGTCGAGGCCGCGGCCCGAACCGTCGCGCGGCTCGCGGGTGAGGCTCGCGCCGACCTCGTCCACCTCAGCCACCCCGTGCTCGCCGGGCTCGCGCGCTTCCCCTGCCCGGTAGTCGGCGTCGCCCATTCTTGCGTCGCGACCTGGTGGGCGGCCGTGCGGGGCGGTCCGTTGCCGGCCGACCTCGCCTGGCGAGCGGCCCTCGTGGGCGAGGGCTACCGGGCCGTCGACGTGCTGGTCGCGCCGACCGTGGCCTTCGCGGAAGCCACACGGCTCGCCTACACGCTCCCAGCCCTGCCCCGCGTGGTGCTCAATGGCCGCACGACCCTTTACCCGAGCCATTCACTCGCACCGCTGGGCCGTCGCGCCCTTCGCCCCGCTCGCGGGGAGAAGGTGCCCGACAGGGCGGATGGGGGGCCGAGCGCCCGGCCCGCGCGCAGCATCCCCCCTCATCCGGCGCTTGCGCGCCACCTTCTTCCCTCAAGGGGCGATGGGGGAAACCTGCAAGCCGCCGAGATGTCGGAACAGCGCAACCTTTATACCGCAGCTCCGGCCCGTGCCGTCTTCTCGGCCGGCCGCCTGTGGGACGAGGGCAAGGGCGCCCGCGTGCTTGACGAAGCGGCGACGCACCTGACTTGCCCGGTCGAGCTGGCGGGCCCGCCCAATGGCCCGAACGGCACGAGGGTCGCGCTGCGCCACGCCCGTGCGCTCGGCCCCCTGGGCGAGGACGCGATGGCGGAACGCTTCGCGGCCCGGCCCGTCTACGCGGCCCCCGCGCTCTACGAGCCGTTCGGCCTCGCGGTGGTCGAGGCCGCTCAGGCCGGCTGCGCCCTCGTTCTGAGCGACATCCCGACCTTCCGCGAGCTGTGGGACGGCGCGGCCTGCTTCGTGCCGCCCCGCGACTCCGCGGCGCTCGCGACCACAGTGCAAAGTCTGCTGGACGATCCTTCCCGACGCGACGCCCTCGGCCACGCGGCCGCTGAACGGGCGCGGCGCTACGGCCTCGACGCCATGGTGGAGGGCACGGTCGCGGTGCACGAGGCTGTGCTTCGTGACGCCTGTGTGGCAGAAGCCCCCGCACCATGAGAATCGTCTACTTCACGCATTCGCTCCGGTCGTGCTGGAACCACGGCAACGCCCATTTCCTGCGCGGCGTCCTGAGCGAACTCACCCGGCGCGGCCACGACGTGGCGGCCTACGAGCCGGAGGGCGCCTGGAGCCTCGACAACCTGCTGCGCGACGCGGGCGAGGCGGGCCTCGCGGCCTACCGGACCGCCTACCCGGACCTCCACTCCACCGTCTACGCGCCCGACGTCGACCTCGACGCGGCCTGCGAGGGTGCCGACCTCGTCGTGGTGCACGAGTGGAACGAGCCCGCGCTCGTGGCCGCCGTGGGGGCGCTGCGGGGGCGGGGCGCGGGCTTCACCCTGCTGTTCCACGACACGCACCACCGCGCGGTGAGCGACCCCGACGCCATCCGCACCTTCGACCTCACCGGCTACGATGGCGTGCTGGCCTTCGGCGAGGCGCTCGCCGCCGTGTACCGCCGCTGGGGCTGGGGCGAGCGCGCGGTGGTGTGGCACGAGGCGGCCGACACCCACGTGTTCCGCCCGCCCGCGACCGAGGGCGAGCGGCACGGCCTCGTGTGGGTCGGCAACTGGGGCGACGACGAGCGTTCGGCCGAACTCGACACCTTCCTGTTCGGCCCCGCGCGCGACAGCGGCCTTCCCCTCGACGTCTACGGCGTGCGCTACCCCCAAACCGCGCTCGAAACGCTGGCCGCGGCGGGCGCGACCTATCACGGCTGGGCCCCGAACGCGGCCGCGCCCGGCCTTTTCGCCACCCACATGGCGACCGTGCACGTGCCGCGCCGCTTCTACGTCGAGCAATTGCCCGGCATCCCGACCATCCGCGTGTTCGAGGCGCTGGCCTGCGGCATCCCGCTCGTGTCGGCGCCGTGGCGCGACGCGGAGCACCTGTTCGAGCCGGGCCGCGACTTCCTCGTCGCGAAGGACGGGGCCGAGATGACGTTCCACCTGCGCGCCCTCGCCCACGAGCCGGGCCTGCGCGCCAATCTCGCGGCACACGGGCTCGCCACGATCAAGGCGCGCCACACCTGCCGCCATCGCGTCGACGAGCTGCTGGGCGCGGTTGGCCACGTCGAGGCGGCGCCGCCGCGGAGGGCGGTCGCGTGAACATCGCCTTCTACGGCTCCAGCCTGCTGTCCTCCTATTGGAACGGCGCCGCGACCTACTACCGGGGCATCGTGGCGGCGCTGCACCGCCGCGGCCACCGCACCACTTTCTACGAGCCCGACGCCTTCGACCGGCAGAGCCACCGCGACATCGAGCCGCCGCCCTGGGCCGAGTCGGTCGTCTATCCGGCCACCGAGGCGGGCCTGCGCGACGTGGTGGGCCGCGCCGCGCGGGCCGACGTGGTCGTGAAGGCGAGCGGCGTCGGCGTGTTCGACACCGAGCTGCTGCGCGGCGTGATGGCGGCGGCCCGGCCGGACGCCCTCCGCATCTTCTGGGACGTGGACGCGCCCGCGACCCTGGCGGAATTGCGCGCGGCGCCCGACCACCCGCTGCACGCCGCCCTGCCCGGCCTCGATTTCGTGTTCACCTACGGGGGCGGACCGCCCGTGATCGCGGCCTACGAAGGGTTCGGGGCGCGCCGCTGCGTGCCGGTCTACAACGCGCTCGATCCCGACACCCACCACCCGGTGCCGCCCGACCCGCGCTTCGCCGCGGACCTGTCCTTCCTCGGAAACCGGCTGCCCGACCGCGAGGCCCGCGTCGAACGCTTCTTCCTCGACGCCGCGGCGCGCCTGCCGGACCAGGCCTTCCTGCTCGGCGGCAACGGCTGGCACGACAAGCCCATGCCGCCCAACGTGCGCCACCTGGGCCACGTCTACACGCGCGACCACAACGCCTTCAACGCCTCCTCCCGCGCGGTGCTCAACATCGCGCGGGACTCGATGGCGGACGTGGGCTTCTCCCCCGCCACCCGCGTGTTCGAGGCAGCGGGAGCGTCGGCCTGCCTCATCACCGACGCCTGGGTGGGCCTGGACCTGTTCCTCAAGGACGGCGAGGAGGTGCTGGTGGCGCGCGACGGCGCGGACGTGGCCGACCACCTGGCCGCGCTCACCCCCGGGCGGGCCCGCGCCATCGGCGAGGCCGCCCGCGCCCGCGTGCTGGCCGAGCACACCTACGAGCGGCGCGGCGCGCAGGTCGACGCCCTCCTGCGCGCTCACGGGAGGGCGGCGGCGTGAGCGACGTCCCGCTCCGCCTCGTTGTCCTGGGGCTGAGCCTGTCGTCCTCCTGGGGCAACGGGCACGCCACCACCTACCGCTCGCTCATCAAAGCGCTCGCGGCGCGCGGCCACGCGATCCTGTTCCTGGAGCGCGACGTGCCCTGGTACGCGAACGAGCGCGACCTGACCGACCCGGACTACTGCCGTCTCGCCTTCTACCGCGACCTCGACGGGCTCGCGGCCTTTGGCGACGACATCGCGGCCGCCGACGCGGTGATCGTGGGCTCCTACGTGCCGGACGGCCGCGCGGTCGGCGCGTTCGCGCAAGGCACGGCGCGAGGCACCACGGCTTTCTACGACATCGACACCCCCGTCACCCTGGCGGCGCTGGAGCGGGGCGACTGCGCCTACCTGTCGCCCGACCTGATCCCCGGATACGACCTCTACCTGTCCTTCACGGGAGGGCCGACGCTGGAGCGACTGGAGCGGCAGTACGGCTCACCGATGGCGCGCGCGCTGCACTGCTGCGTCGACCCGGCCCTCTACCGCCCCCGCGACGACGCGAAGCGATGGGACCTGAGCTACCTCGGCACCTACAGCCCCGACCGCCAACCCGTGCTGGACCGGCTGCTGCTGGAGCCCGCGCGCCGCGCGCCACACCTGCGCTTCGCGGTCGCGGGGCCGCAATACCCGGCCACGATCGCCTGGCCCGCCAACGTCGAGCGCCTCAACCACGTGTCGCCGCCCGACCACCCGGAATTCTACGGCGTGAGCCGCTACACGCTCAACGTCACGCGGGCCGACATGGTGCGGGCCGGCTGGAGCCCCAGCGTCCGGCTGTTCGAGGCGGCCGCCTGCGCGACGCCGATCATCTCCGATCGTTGGGACGGGCTCGACGCGATCCTGCAACCCGGCCGGGATATCCTGCTCGCCGACACGGCGGACGACGTCCTGGCCGTGCTCGCCGACCGCACGCCCGGATGCGGTAACGCGATAGCGGCGCACGCTCGCGCCCGCATCCTGGCTCACCACACGGCCGCCCACCGGGCCGCCGAGGCCGAAACCTTCTTGCGTCAGGCGCGGCGCGGCAGGCGGGGCGGTCAGAACGCCAGACGCGCGCCCACCAGGACCAGCGTTCCGGCCAGCAGCGGCCGCAGCACCGAGTCGGACGCGCGGCCCGCGTAGGCGCTGCCCACCGCAATGCCGGGGATCGACCCGATCAGCAGGGAGCCCAGCAGGGCCCAGTCGATCGACCCCAGGGCCCAGTGCCCAGCCCCAGCGATCAGGGTGAGCGGCACCGCGTGGGCGATGTCGGAGCCCACGATCCGGGCGGTCGGCAGTTTTGGGTAGAGCAGGATCAGCGCCGTGACGCCGATCGCGCCGGCCCCGACCGACGAGATCGACACCAGCACGCCCAGGACGAAGCCGAGGCCGACCGTGAGCAGGGTGCGGGTCCGCTCGGACAGGCGGTCGGTGATGCCGCTGAGGCTGTCGAGCAGCCACCGGCGGAACAGGATCGCGGTCGCGGTCAGGATCAGGGCAACGCCCAGGACCGTGGTGATGAGCTGATTGGTGCCGCCCGCATCCCTGCCCAGG
>CAXTFJ010000048.1:9504-31506 GCA_964243405.1 uncultured Lichenihabitans sp.
TGGCTCAGGTAGAGGATGGTGAGGATCGTGGCCGGGATGCTGCCCGCGGCCAGCCGGCCCGTGATGCGCCAATCCACCGTGCGGTTCATCCCGTGGACCGCCGTGCCCGTAACCTTGGTGAGACCCGCGTAGAGGAGGTCCGTGCCGACCGCCGTACCGGGGTGGATGCCGAACAGCAGGACGAGGAGCGGCGTCATCAGCGAGCCGCCGCCCACGCCGGTAAGCCCGACCAGCAGCCCCACGGCAAGCCCGGATACTGAGTAGAGCGGGTTGATCCAGTGCAGGTCCATGGCGGCGGGCCTTTCGCGGAGAGGCGGGTCGGAGGCGGACTAAGCTTTAGTCCACTAAATGAGTCAACTGATCTTGCCTTCAACGCCGTTCGTAGGTGCCGATCAGCACGCCCTTGGCGAGGACGTGACCCGCCATCGCCTTCACGAAGGCGTCGCGGCCCGGCTCCGGGTCGAGCGACAGTGGCACCCCTAGGGCGAAGACCTGGAAGGCGTAGCGGTGCGGGCCGTGGCCGCTCGGCGGATCGGGCGGGAGGTATTCCGCCTTCATGAACGAGTTGCGACCGAGCGGGTGCGCCCCGCCCGGCGCACCGGGGCTCTTCAGCACGGCTTCGGTCAACTCGCCATCCTGCCCCGGCAGGTATGGCACGATGGCGTGGACTAGAGGGTGAGGGGTGGGGCTGTCGGCGTCCTCGATCAGCAACGCGACCGCGGCCGTGCCGGCCGGCAGGTTGCGCCAGGTCAGGGGCGGCGACACCGCGCGTCCATCGGCCGTGTAGTCGACCGGCATGGGGCTGCCGTGGCCGAAAGCCGGGCTGTCGACGGCGACCGATTCGGGGATATCGGCGAAGTCCTTGGCAGCCGCGAGCTTGTCGAGGCCGGGCCGCACGCCTTTGAGAGCTTCGCCCAGAATGGTTGGAACGTGTTCGAGCACCGCGGCCTCCCAGGATCTCTATTTCCCGTCATCTATGCCGCGGGTGCCCGACGACAACATCGCGATCGAACCCGTGAGACGGCCCCGCGGCACCGCGCCACGCGACGCCGCGTCAAAGGCCCGGAGGCGAACAAGGCCGCGGGGCGGCCGTTGGAGGGCCGCCGCCCAAGCCGGACGGCCCACCTACGGGAAGCACGCCAATGGCCACGTCCGACACCGCCTCGATCTACGCGACGGCGCTCAAGAACACGCACGCCCTCGAGCAGCAGGGGCTGCAGCAGATGGAAACGCAGCTCAAGGGATTGGATCACTATCCCGACTACGCGGCGGTGCTGCGCACGCACGTGCAGGCGACGCACGCGCAGATGGGTCGGCTCGACGACGCGCTGCAGGATGTCGGAGACGGCACGTCGAGCTTCAAGGAAGCGGTGACGGGCGTTGCGGGAACCCTGGGCGCGGCCGTTCATGCCGTGGCGCCCGACGAGACGCTGAAGAACCTCTACGCGGGCTACGCCTTCCAATACGACCAGATCGCCGCCTACCGGTCGCTGATCGTCATCGCGGAGGCCGCCGGCCACGCCAACCACGCGGCCCTGTTCCAGACCTCGGTCGACGAGGAGAAAAAGGCGGCGCAGGCCGTCGACGGCCTGATCGAATCGGTGACGCGGCGCTATCTCGCATTGGCCGTGCAGGGCGCCAAGGCGGGCAGCTGATCCAGGACCAGCCCGCGCGGCGGTTCTCACGGGACGGCGGATCCTCCGGTCTCGTCCAGCAGGCGGCGCACCACCGCGGTGAGCGCTTCGGGCGTGAAGGGCTTGCCGATCAGGTTGACGCCGTCGTCCAGCCGACCGTGGTGGATGATGGCGTTCCGGGTATAGCCGGTGGTGAACAGCACCGGCAGCTCCGGTTTCAGGCCCCGCGCGGCGTCGGCCAGTTCGCGCCCGTTCACCGGCCCGGTCAGCACCACGTCGGTGAACAGCAGGGCGATGTCGCTGCGCACGCGCAGGATCGCCAGCGCGGCCGGGCCGTCGGCGGCCTCGACCACGTGATAGCCGGCCTCGCGCAGCACGGCAGTGCTGAACTGGCGCACGAGCGGCTCGTCCTCCACCACGAGCACGGTTTCGCCCCGCGCGGGCGCCGGGGGCGCCTTCGGGGCGGGCTCGACGGAGGCGGACAGGCCCGGCCCATCGGCGACGCGGAACAGGCGCGGCAGGTAGAGCTTCACGGTCGTCCCGTGGCCCAGTTCCGAGTAGATCGCGCAGTGACCGTGCGATTGCTTGGCGAAGCCGTACACCTGGCTCAGTCCCAGGCCCGTGCCCTTGCCGACCGGCTTGGTGGTGAAGAAGGGCTCGAACGCCTGGGCGATGACGTCGGCCGCCATTCCCTCCCCCGTGTCGCACACCGCGACCATCACGTACTGGCCCGCGGTCACGTCCATTCGGGTCGTGGCATAGGCCTCGTCGAGGTGGGCGTTGGCGGTCTCGACCGTGAGCTTGCCGCCGGCCGCCATGGCGTCGCGGGCGTTCACGGCCAGGTTGACCAGCGCGCTTTCGAGCTGGTTGGGATCGGCCATGGTCTGCCAGAGCCCTCCGCCCAGCACGGTCTCGATCTCGTAGCGCTCGCCCATCATCCGCCGCAGCAGGTCGGACAGGCCGGTCACGAGGCGGTTGACGTCGACCGGCTCCGGGGCGAGCGGCTGCTGCCGCGAGAAGGCCAGCAGGCGGTGGACCAGGACGGCGGCCCGGTTGGCGCCCTCCAGCGCGCCCTCGATCAGCCGGCGGTGGGCCGGCTCGCCCCCCGCGAGCCGGCGCTTGAGCAGATCGAGCGAGCCGATGATGACGGTGAGCAGGTTGTTGAAGTCGTGCGCTACACCGCCCGTCAGCCGCCCGATCGCCTCCATTTTCTGCGACTGCCGCAACTGGTCCTCGGCGCGCTCGCGGTGGGCGACCTCGGCGCGGAGCTGCAGGGTGGCGGCCTGCCAGCTCATCGTGGCCGAACGCTCGCGCGCCGCGCGCCGGATCGCCAGGGCGGAGACGGCGAGCAGGGTCGCGGCCGCGAGCGCCGCGGTCAAGCCGTAGGCCAGAAGGTCCTGCCGCCACGGCCCGAGCGCGGAGTCCACGCCGATCGCGAAGGTGACGAACACCGGATAGGTCCCGACCCGGCGAAAGGCCGACAGGCGCTCGACGCCGTCGATGCTGGAGCGGACACGCACCACGGCCTCGGAGGGATTGCGCCCCATCCGCAGCAGCACGGACTCAGCTCCCACCTGGGTCGTCTCGGTCGCCGGCGCGCGCGCCAGGATCTGCCCGTCGTCGCGGATCAGCGTCACGGCGTGCTCGTAGGCAGGCTCCACGGACTTGTAGAAGACATCGAAATAGCCGCGATCCACCGAGATCGCCACCGCGCCGCCGAACGTGCCGGGAGGTGCTCCCGCGGCGCGTTCGGCCAGGTTGAATACGGGCGCGCCCGACTGCCGCCCGAAGGCGGACCGGGACACGTAGGGGAGCCGCCCATCGCCGGGGCTGTCGCGCAACGCTTGGAACCAGTCGCGGTCCGCGAAGCTGACCGACGGGTCGGCCGGGTAGCTCCGGCTGCTCGCGCGCATGTGCCCGTCCGAATCCGTGACGGTGACGGTGGCGATCTGGTCGAGGTCGCGCGCGAGCCCGTTCAGGATGCCCGCGAGGTCGGCCCGGTCCCGCTCGTCCGCCCAGTTCACGAAACGAAGGCGGCCATTCACCCGGTCGATGGCCAGCCGCTCGGTTTCGAAGACCTTGATGGCGTGTTCCTGCAGGATGCGCACCGTGCGCTCCACCCGCGCCTCCGCTTCGCGCAAGGCCGACCGATGGCTCTGCCAAGCCGCGAGGCCGAACAGCACGGCGGGCAGCAGGACCGACACGGCGAGGAGCGCGCCCGTGGTGAACCGGCCGGTCGACCCGTGGTCGCGCAAGTCTGGTTCAGGACGGGTCATCAAGGCTGCGGCAGCGGCCGCATCGCGGTGAGCGCGTCGGGCACGGAGGGTGGGTTAAAGGCTGAGCTCACGCTGGTCAATCGCTGCCGGTCCCGGCCAAGCTTGGTGCAGCCTCATACCTTGGCCCGAGCGATCGGAGGTCAAGGTGCGGCCGGGCTCGCGAGAGCGCGTCCGACGCGATCGGAAGAGACCGACTTGCCAAGCTTGTACCGATCGGTACAACGAGGGGTCTGACCCGAGAGGATTCCCGTGACCAGCCGACCACCCTTGCCGCCGTTCACCCCCGAGACCGCCGCCACCAAGGCGCGCGGGGCCGAGGACGCCTGGAACTCCCGCGAGCCCGAACGGGTGTCGCTGGCCTACACGGAGGACAGCCGCTGGCGAAACCGCGACGAGTTCCTGAGCGGGCGCGCGGAGATCGTCGCATTCCTGCGCCGCAAGTGGGCGCGCGAGCTCGACTACCGCCTCGTCAAGGAGGTATGGGCCTTTCGCGAGGACCGCATCGCGGTACGCTTCGCCTACGAATGGCACGACGACGGCGGACGCTGGTTCCGCTCCTACGGCAACGAGAATTGGGAGTTCGACGCGGCCGGCCTGATGCGGCGGCGCCTGGCCAGCATCAACGACCTCGCGATCGGAGAGGCGGACCGGCGGTTCCGCTGGCCGCCCGGCCGCCGGCCCGACGACCATCCGGGCCTGACCGACCTGGGCCTTTGACGGCCCATCGAGGCAGGCTGCTGCCCGCGCTGGGCGAGGTGTTCCGGGAGCATGGCTACGAGGGCGCGAGCCTGGCGGTCATCACCCGCGCGACGGGCCTGGGCAAGGGGAGCCTGTACAACCTGTTCCCGGGCGGCAAGCCGGAAATGGCCGAGGCCGTGCTGGCCGAGATCGACGGCTGGTTCGAGGCGGAGGTGTTCGCGCCCTTGCGCGACGGCGCGGACCCGGCGGCGGCGGTGGAGGCCATGATGGAGGCCGTGGACCGCTACTTCCGCTCCGGGCGGCGCGTCTGCCTCGTGGGCGCCCTGGCGCTCGACCGCGCGCGCGACCGGTTCGCGGTGGCGATCCGCGGCTATTTCGTGCGCTGGATCGCGGCGCTGACGGCGGCCCTGGCGCGCGGCGGCCGCGAGCCGGACGCCGCCGCGGCGCTGGCCGAGGACACGGCCGCGACCATCCAGGGCGCGCTCGTGCTGGCCCGCGCGCTGGACGATCCCGACGTGTTCGGCCGGGCGCTCGCCGGACTGCGGCGGAGACTGTCAGCCCGCTGAGCCGACCGTGCGGTGGATGGCGGCCAGCACGTCGGCCCCGCGAACGCCCAGGCAGACGGCGTGGCTCGGCCGGTCGTCCCAGTCGCCGGGCGGGAAAAGCATGGCATCGGGCTTCTGCACCGTCACGCCGTCCGCCACGCCGCCGCAGGCGACGCGGACGGCGCCCGCGCGGGTGGTGAACAGGTCCGGGTCCGTCAGGCGCACGCAGGCTGAGGCGTCGTGCACCACCATGCCATCGGGGATCTGCCGCTCGTAGAAGGCGATGTAGTCCTGCGACAGGTCGCGGACGAGGCGGGCCGGTTCACCACCCGCCTGTGCCAGCCGATCCAGCGCCGCGCGGGTCATCACCACCTGCCGGGTCACGTCCAGGCCCACGGCTGTGAGCGGCCAAGCGGCCGCGAAGACGCGGTCGGCCGCTTCCGGGTCGCCGTGCAGGTTGGCTTCGGCGGCGGGCGTCACGTTGCCCGGCCCCGCGAAGGCTCCACCCATGATGACGACCTGCTTGACCAGCCCCGCGATGTCCGGGGCTTCGGCCAGCGCGAGCGCGAGATTGGTCATGCGGCCCACCGCGACGAGCGTGACCGCCCCCGGCGCGGCCCGCACCGTCTCGATGAGGAAGCGGTGGGCGGGGCGAGGATCGGGCGTCGCGTGGACCGGAACGGAGACGGGAATGTCGCCCAGCCCGTTGCGGCCGTGGATATCGGTGGGCGGGTCCCGGAGCGCGCGGTTTGGATCGAGCGGTCTCGCGGCACCGGCCGCCACCGGCGCCGCGATCCCCCAGCGCTCCTTGAGGAAGAGCGCGTTGCGCGTCGTGAGCTCGATCGGCGCGTTGCCGAACACGGTGGTGATGCCCACCAGGTCGACCTCCGGGTGGCGGTGCAGGTAGAGCAGCGCCAGCGCGTCGTCCACGCCGGGATCGGTGTCGAAGATGACGGTGTGGGCGGGCAAGTGAGTCCTCGCGAGTCGGAGGCCTCTTATCGGCCCGGCCCGTGCGGAACGCCAGACACGCGCTGATGCTCGACGATCGCCCTTCAAGGGCCGGCGAAAAGGAGGGTTGTCGACGAGAAACGTGGGTTCGGCGGCTCCCCCCATCCGCCACGGCTTCGCCATACCCCCTTCTCCCGTGAACGGGAGAAGGAAGCGGGCATGGTTCAGGCGGCCTTCAGGGCCGCCGCGCTCCGCAGGGCGGCCGCGACCGCCTTGTCGCGGGCTTCGGGGCCCATCTGCACGCCTTCGGCCAGGACGATCTGCAGGTCCGTGACGCCGATGAAGCCGAACACGGTGCGCAGGTAGGTTTCCACGTGCTCGGCCCCGGCATAGGGCGTGCCGGGCGCGTAGACGCCGCCGCGCACCACAGTGACCACAACCTTCTTGCCACCGGCGAGACCCACGGGGCCCGCGTCGCCGTATTTGAAAGTCTTGCCCACCACGAGGATGCGGTCCACCCAGGCCTTGAGCTGGCTCGGCACCGTGAAATTGTACATGGGGGCACCGATCACCACCGCGTCGGCGGCCAAAAACTCGTCCATCGCCGCGGCGCTCGCGGTCATGTCGTCCTGAATGGACCCCACCTCGGGCACGGCGCCGTGGGCCGCCGCCAGGTGCTCGGGCGACAGGTGCGGGAGGCTCTTGGCCGCGAGGTCGCGGTAGGTCACCTCGGCGCCGGGGTTGGCCTGTTTCAGCGCGTCCACGACCGCGGCCGACACCTGCCGGCTGACCGAATTGGCGCCGAGGATACTCGAATCGATGTGCAGCAGCTTCATGGCGATCACCCGTGGTCTCATTTTGTGACCTGCGCTACATACGAGATCGGCCAGGGGTCGCAAGGAGGCACATTCGTGTTACTGGAGCACACGCGAGTCACCGAGCCTACGCTGCACGTGGGTAGCGAGGACTGCCGTCAGGTCAGCCAGGTCCTGCAGCGCGTGGGCGACAAGTGGAGCGTGCTGATCGTCATGCTGCTGTGCGGCGGCCCGCGACGCTTCAACGAGATCAAGCGTATGGTGGGCGGCATCTCGCAGCGGATGCTGACGCTGACCCTGAAAGGGCTGGAGCGGGACGGCCTGGTGACGCGCACGCTGTTCCCGACCATCCCGCCGCGAGTGGACTACGAGCTGACGCCTCTCGGCCGCTCGCTGTCCGAACCCGTGATGGCACTGGGCTCCTGGGCACGGGAGCACGTGCCTGAGATCGAGGTTGCGAGGCGCCGGTACGACGGGCGGGTCGCGGCGCGGGACCACGGTTAGGCAGTGTCGCTGAGCAGCACGCGCAGGCGCCAAAGGTAATCGGCCAACTGGGGCACGCCGGCCCGTCTCAGATCATCTGTATAGATCTGCACAGTGAGGGGAGGATTTTTATAGTGCGCGAGGTCGCGCTTGGCCGCTTCGACTATGATGCCCGATGCAACATCCTCAATATCCGCGAAGAACGTGTCCGGGTGTCGCGTGTGAATGCCGAAGGGCGATAAAACCTCTTCCGGAAAATCCTTTTCGTTGAAGGTGACGATGACGTCGGCTCTGCCGACGATTGCGGCCGCCAGGACGTGACGATCGTCGGCATCCGGCAGGCATAGCGAGGCGATGAGCGGTTTGTAACCCGTCACCACCGCGCCCGGCACCGCCTTGTTCATCATCTCCGAGATTGGACGGAGGTGATCCGGCTGAAGATCAGGCCGCCTCTGGACAACGGCATCGATCCACTCGCGATGAATGTCCGCGCTCCAGCGCGCGCGGAAGAGCCCGCTGAGAGCGATCTCCATGCAGAAACTGCGCAGGCGCGCTCCGAAAAACACGTTCGCATCGAAAAGTGCGGTGAACGTGGAATGCACGGATCAATCGAGGTTCAGCTCCTGCGAGACCTCGGCCATCCGGTCGAGAACCCGCCTGTGCTCCGCATCGCATTTTGCGCGGTGTTCAATCACGTAGGCGGCGCGGATGCGGCGATGAGCGCCGACCTTGCGGAAGGGCAGGTCTCCGCGATCGAGCAGCGCCACGAGGTGCGGACGCGACACGTTCAGAAGGTCGGCGGCCTGCTGCGTCGTCAACTCTGCGTCGTGCGGGACGAAGGACACGGCTTTCTGATCGGCCATGTAGGACAGCACATCGGTGATCAGGCGAAGTGCTCGGGCGGGGATCGGCACGACCACGTCGGCGGATTCCACGACGCGAAGGCGCACGTCCCGGTTGGCTTCGGCGACCGGCTTCAGGCGTAAAACGGCCTCGCGCGCGATCACGGCTTCCTCGTCGCTCGCGATGAACGGCGCTCGCTCCATCAATGCCAGCATGGTCTGCCTCCCGATGACATTCTTCATCGCCGCCGCCGCACGTTGAGGACCGTAGGCGCTGATGCGGTTACGGATGGAGAATCGTCCGTTCACTCGTACTCGCAATAAACGAAACACGAGTAAAGAGGTTGCGGTGCCACACACAGCGTCGTCGCTCGAACTGGGCAGTCCGATGTCCCGCCCAGGTTCAGCCACTCTGCTCCTCAACGATATTATCGCGGCAGGGCTGATGCGTCGTCTGCGTTCAAGTGCTGGAACGGCTCTCGATCACCAAGAGCACGTGCCCGTCCGGATCGCTGATGAGCGCGGCCGGGCGCCCGTCCCAGGTTCCTTCGCGGACCGAAGCCGCCCTGACGGCGCGGAGGTCGTCAACCTCGACCAGCGTGCGTGTCACGGCGATATCGGCGGCGGTTTCGCCCTCGGGGCGTGGGCGCCGCAGTCCCGTGCGATAGCCGAGCAGTTCCAGGTGGGGCGTGGCTCGGACGGGTGACAGAGCCACGACGTCGACGCGGGCACTCTCAACAGCGTCGAGGCGGCTCTGCTCCGGACCGGCATTCTCCGAGCGGGCGGTCACGTCGAGATCCAGCGCGGCCTGGTAGAAGGACACGCTCCGGGCGGTGTCGCTGACCGCGATCGCGGTGTGATCGATGCCGCGGAACAGGGGACCATCGGGCGCCTGCCAGGCGGGATCGCCCACGCCGGCCGGAAAGTGCAACAGTTCGAGCGGGTGGCCGAAGGGGTCACGAAACTTGTAGGCCGCCACCGATCCCGTGTTGGGCGGCAGGACTTGCGGGCCCCCGAGCGTGATGGCGGGGGCGTCGAAGCCGGCCAGCCGCGAGAAGGCCGCGGCCATGTCGCCCACCACGATCGCGCAATGCTGGAACCACAGGTCGCTCGACGTGCTGCCCGAAGGATAAGACCGCCCCGGGGAATCGAAGGCCAGAAGGTCGATCCCCTGCGCGCCCAGGCGCAGCGACAGCGCCGTCACGCCCGCACCCGGCGCGCCAATCAGGTCCGCGCGGTCGGAAGTCCAGCGGATTGGCGAACCAGCGCGCATAAAGCCGAGCGCGTCGCGGTAGAAATCCTCGGCCGCGGCCAGGTCCGGCACCGTGAGCGTGATCGGGCCGATGCGGGCGGCGGGCGCGCTCATGGCACCTGCGCGCCGCGCTTGTTCACCGCGATGGTGCACAGCGTGTGGGACACGCACAGGAACAGCCACGCCCTGTTGCGCCCGCCAAAGGTGAGGTTCGACACGGGGGCGGGCGTCCTGATCTTGCCCAGCAGGGTGGCGTCGGGGTCGAGGCAGTGGACGCCATCGGCCGCGCTCGCCCAGAGGTTCCCGTCCGTGTCGCAGCGAATGCCGTCCGCGTGACCCGGCTCGACCCTGTGGAACACGCGGCCGTTGGCGAGCCGCCCGTCCGCCACGTCGAAGACGCGGATGTGCTCGGTCGGGTCGGGATCGAACTGCCCACCCGTTTCGCACACGTAGAGGCGTCGCCCGTCGGGGGAGAAGCACAGGCCGTTCGGCCCCTCGAATTCGTCGGACGCGATCGCCAGTTCGGCCGAGCCGGGATCGAGGCGGTAGAGCGTCGGGGGCAGTTCGGCCTCCTGCTTTCCGCCCTCGTAATCGGTGTTGATGCCGTAGGGCGGATCGCTGAACCAGACCGCGCCGTCGGCGGCCACCACCACGTCGTTGGGGGAATTGAGTTGCCTGCCCCGGTAGCGGTCGGCCAGCACCGTCACCGTGCCGTCCCATTCCGTGCGGGTGACGCGGCGGTCCCGGTGCGAGCAGGAGACGAGGCGCCCCTCGCGGTCGCGCGTGTGGCCGTTCTCGAAGCCGGACGGCTCGCGAAACACCGACACCCCGCCCGAGGGCGTCCAGCGCATCACCCGGTCGTTGGGGATGTCGCTGAACAGCAGGCACTGCAGGTCCGCGAACCAGACGGGGCCTTCCAGCCAGCCGAACCCCTCGCCAAGCGTCGTCAAGGGCGCGTTGGGCAGGACGAACCCCTTGAAGCGGGGATCGATGATCTCGAAATCGGCCGCCATGCCGCTTGCCTCGTCCTTTCGCGCCGGGCCGTCAGCGCGCGTCCGTCAGACCGTAGGGCGCGGACGAGAGCGGATCGCGCGCGATGTCCTGCACGGGAGCGGAGCTCGACAGGAACACGAGCAGCATGAGCCCGCCCACGAGGCCGAAGTTCTTGAGGAAGTCCCAGAAGTGGGAGCGGCCCTTGCTGTCGCCCTTCGCCCAGAAGTCGCCGCAAGCCCAGAACTCGTGATAGAGCACGGCCGTCACGGCGCAGAACCCGGCGAGCACGAAGGCCGCGATCCTGTCGTGCCAGCCCACCACGATCATGGCG
Source organism: uncultured Lichenihabitans sp. (assembly GCA_964243405.1). Lineage (GTDB taxonomy): Bacteria > Pseudomonadota > Alphaproteobacteria > Rhizobiales > Beijerinckiaceae > Lichenihabitans. The sequence continues at coordinate 20,323 of CAXTFJ010000048.1, forward strand.
GGCGTGAGCGCTTCCACGACGATGGCGAGCACCAGAAGCGCCGGCCCGCCCGGCAGGAAGCTCGATCGCGCCTGTTTCAGCGCTTCGCCCCAATTGATCACCTTGTCGAGCGCGCTGAAGGGGAACAGCACCACGAGGCAGAGACGGATCAGCAGCGGAACGCCGATCAGGTTGATCCAGCTCATTCCGCCGCAACCTTCTGAAGCTCGCCGAGCACGTGGCTGTTGCCCCGCGCCGGCGCCTGGTCGGGAGCCTCGGCCGCGCCCAGCCGCGCCTTCAGGTGATCGGCCACCCGCAGCGCGTTGGCGACGATGGTGAGCGTCGGGTTCACGGCGCCGATGGACGGGAAGAAGCTCGCATCGGTCACGTAGAGGTTATCGAGGTCGTGCGCCTTGCAGTCGAGGTCGAGCACGGAGGTTTTTGGATCCGTGCCGAACCGCAGCGTTCCGGCCTGGTGGGCGGTGCCACCGATCGGGATGTCTTTGCCGAGGTAGAGGTCGCGTTCCAGCAGGAAGGGGGCGGCCCCCTCCTTCATCATGACCTCTTTCAGCTTCTCGCGCAGGCGGTGGTGGGCTTCCATATTGTTCTCGTGCAAGTCGAGCACGACGCGGTCGCCGTCGTAGAAGATGCGGTTCTCGGGGCGCGGCAGGTCCTCGGAGGACAGCCAGAAATCGAGGGCGTGGTCGGCCACGAGGTTGAAGGGCGTCTGCGGCAGCCAGTCGTTGAGCCAGTGCGGCACCTCCTCGCCCCGCACCTGCTCGCCGTGCGTCGTGGCGCACATCTGGATGAGGCCCAGCGGGTACTCCCAATCGTCGGACTTGAAGTAGAAATCGCTGACCGCGAGCGTCTTCTGGAACACCGTGGTGTTCCTGTGGCGCAGGATCGCCATCAGCACCGACTGGTTGTGGCGCATGTAATTGCGCCCGACCTGATCGGAGCCGTTGGCGAGCCCGTTCGGATGCAGGTCGGACTTGGACCGCAGCAGCAGGAGAGCGGAGGAGAGCGCCCCGCAGGCCACCACCACGAGGTCGGCCGAATAGGTCTCCTCCGCCCCGTCGCGGGTGACACGGACGGTGTCGACCCGCTTGCCGGACGCATCCGTCTCGAGGCGGGATGCGTAGGCACCGGTCAGCAGCGTGACGTTGGGGTAGCGGGCGAGCGTCGGGTCGATGCAGATCACCTGCGCGTCGGCCTTGCCGTTGAGCAGGCACGGGAAGCCGTCGAAGGCGTCGCAGCGGATGCAGACGCTGGTGTTGGTGGCCTTGCCGCCGCGCTCGTCGAGCAGGATGCCGAGCGGCAGGTGGAAGGGGTGCAGGCCCTGGTGCGCGAACCCGTCGCTCAGGTTCTGGATCATCGGCTCGTGGGACACGGGCGGATAGGGATACGGGGCGGAGCGCGGCGGCTCGTTGGGGTCGTCGCCGCCCTGACCGTGGACGTGGAACAGGGCCTCGGCCTGGGCGTAGTAGGGCTCGAAATCGGCGTAGGTGAGCGGCCAGGCCGGTGAAACGCCGCCGGCGTGCTGGATCGCCTCGAAGTCGCGCTCGCGCAGGCGCAGCAGCGCGGCGCCGTAGACCTTCGAATTGCCGCCTACATACCGGTGCAGGCCCGGGTGGAAAGATCGACCGTCGCTGCCGTACCAGGTCTCGTCGACCTGGTACTTGCCGTCCACGAACACCGCCTGCGAGTTCCAGTTGTCGGTTTCGCGGGGCAGGTAGTCGCCGCGTTCGAGGATGAGGATGCGCTTGCCCGTGGCGGCGAGCCGGTGCGCCACGGAGCCGCCGCCCGGTCCCGAGCCGATGATGATGACGTCGTAATGCGTGTCGGGCATCGGAGGCTTTCGGCTCGCCGCGGGTCCGCGGCGTCAACGGCGAGAGCTCGCTTTCGTTGCCGCTCAGCCCCCGAAGCGCGACACCGAGAAGGATGAGACGTCGCGGTCGGCGCGGCCCTCGGCCAGGAGTTGCGCCGTGATCCGCCCCACCAGCGGCCCCAGCGTGTAGCCGTTGGACGTGACGGCGTGGAACAGGCCGGGCACCCGGGGGTCCTCGCCCAGGATCGGGGCACCGTCGATGTCGATGTTCATGGCGGCCCAAGAGCGCACGACGTGCAGCTTGCCCAGGTCGGGCATGACGTGCTGCGCCACCCACAGGTTGCCTTCCAGGCTGTCCAGCAGCGGGCGGGGGTGGTGGTGCACGGGATCGAGCCCGGCCGTCCAGCCGCCGCCGATCAAAAACCCGCCGTCGGCCGCCTGCTTCAGGGTGAGGTGGCGGTGGGCGTGCGCGACCAGCCGCGACAGGGCGGGCGCGGCGGGTTCCGTGACCGCCATCTGCAGGGGGGCGCCGTACACGGGAATGTCCGCGTCCAGCATGCGGCTCACCGCCGACGCGAAGGCGCCCGCCGCGTTGACGACCCGGCCCGCCCGGACGGGGCCGCGCCCCGTCCCGATCAGGAACCCGCGGCCGCGCTCGCGCGCGATGGACAGCACGTCCGCGCGGGTCAGCAGGCGGGCACCCGCGGCCTGGGCCGCGCCGGCGATGCCCTGGGTGGCGAGCAGCGGGTTGATCTTGCCTTCCAGCGGGCAGTAGGCCGCCCCGATCAGCCGCTCGGACAGGGCGGGCTCGAGGTCGCGCAGAGCTTGCGGGCCGATCAGGTCGCACGCGATCCCGTGCGCGCGCTCAACCTTGGCCTTGGCGTCGAGGAAGAGGAGGTCGGCCTCGGTTTCGGCGACGGTCAGGCCACCCGTGACGGCGATCTCGAAATCGGCCCGCAGATCGCGTTCCAGCGCGACCCAGAGCGCGATGGCGTCGCGCTGGAGCGGCAGGGTGCGGGCCGCCGGGCCACCGCCGCCCGCGGCGCGGGACCCGTGGTCGAAGCTCAGGAGCTGGGCGTGCAGGCTCCCCGCATTGCCCCCGGACGCCAGCGCATTGGGTTCCGCCCGGTCGATCACCAGGACGTCGTGACCGGCGCGGGACAGGAACAGCGCCGTGCTCAGGCCCACGATGCCCGCCCCGATCACGGCGACCTCGGCCGTGCGGGGCACCCGGTCGTCGCCCGCGGGGCGCACGGACGTCCAGGCCGGCAGCAGGCTGCGCCTGTGGCCGCCCCACTCGGGCTTCTCGCGCGCCAGCGCCGCGAGCGGCACGGGGCGGAGCGGCATCTGCGGCGCGAAGCCGTCCCGCTCCCCCCCGGGCCGGATCGCGAGAAGCTCGGCGAGGGAGCCCGCGCAGCCGCGGCCCTGGCAGCGCCCCATGCCGGCCCGCGTCAGCCGCTTCAGGGTGGACAGGTCGGCGATGCCGTGGGTCGCCACGGCGCTTCGCAGCGCTCCCAAGGTCAGGGCCTCGCACCGGCACAGGACCGTATCGTCGTCGGCACGGCCGAGGCCCGGTTTCGGCGCGGCGAACAGTTGCCACAGGGCCGTCTGGAACGCCTCGTGCCGGGCCAGGTCGCGTTGCGACGCCGTTGCGGTTCCGCGCGGCGCAAAGCCCAACTGCCGTGCCGCTTCACGGCCCGCCAAGGCACCCTGCGCCAGCGCCACCGCCGCCCCGCCGAAGCGGCCGGCCTCGCCCGCCACAAAAACGTCGGGGAGCGACGTCGCACCCACCGTGTTGCGCTGCACCTGCAGGCCGCCGCGCCCGTCCGGCTCCTGCAGGCAGCCGAGCAGCCGAGGCAGTTCCGCGGCAGGGCGGAACCCTTCGCCGACCGCGACCGTGTCGGCCTCGATCACCCGGGCAGCGGCATCGCCTCCAACCGGCGCCACGACGGCACGAGCGGCGCGCTCGCCCCCGTCCACCCGCAGCACGCGGCAGGTCCAGTGGACCGGGACACCCGCGCCGGCCAAGAAGGCGAGATGGCCGATCCCCGAGCCCGCGAGGGCGGGACCGCTCAGCAGCAGGGACGCGGCCTTCCGCGGCCGGGTCCAGGGGGCGGGCGCGGCCTCGACCACACCCACGACCCTGCAGCCGCGCCGCACGAGCGCGACGGCAACCTCGAAATTCAGAGGACCATTGCCCGCAACGAGGACACGGCCGGACGGCGCCGCGCCTGACCCGCGAAGCAGCGTCTGCACGGCCCCCGTCGTCATCACGCCGGGCAGGGTCCAGCCCGGGAAAACCGGGGTGGCTTCCATCGCGCCGGTGGCGACCACCAGGCGCCGCGGATCGATCGTCAGCGGAGTGCCGTCAGCGAGCAGGCAGGCGACGCGCAGCGACGCGTCCGGACGGCGCTCGACGCCCCAGACCAGGGTGTCGCCGAGCACGTCGGCGCCGAGCGCGGCGACGCGGGCCGCGAGGCTCGCGCCCGTCCTGGCCTGCCGGTCGGGGCTGTCGGTCGTGCCGGGCTGCCGGAAGAATTGACCGCCCGGCGCGGGCCGCTCGTCGACGACGAGCACGGATGCGCCTGCCAGACGCGCGGCTTCCGCGGCCGCGAGGCCCGCCGGACCCGCACCCACCACCAGAACGTCGACCGTCCGGTGAGGACCGCTCGCGGGAGCTTCGGCAAGGACCCGCAGCGCGGGCGAGCGGGGGTCGGGCCGGGCGGGCTGACGCTCGACCACCATGCCGTCCCGCACGCGCGTCACGCAGGCGCGGGTTCCCGTCCGGCCATCGACCACGACCGCGCAGTCGTGACATTCTCCCATGCCGCAGAAGCCGCCGCGCGGGCTTCCGTCCTTGGCCCAGCCCTGGGCCCGGTGATCGGCGGCGAGCAGGCTCGCGAGCAGGGTCTCGCCCGGGACCGCTGGAACCGTCTCGCCTTCGAACCGGATCGTGAGGCTCGCGTCCCGCCTAGCCACGAGCGGGGAAGCTTAGGCCGAAGCGCTCGACCAGGGCCCGGGCGGCCGCATCGGCCGCGGGCGGCAGCGGCAGGCGGGGCGGACGGGGCAGGCCGGCCGCAAAGCCCATGTGGGTGAGCAGCGCCTTGGTACCCGCCACGTAGGCCTGGCCACCCACGGCCTCGATCACGGGAAGCCAGTGCAGGTAAAGGTCGCGCGCGTCGCGCAGGCGTCCGTCATCGGCGACGGTCGAGAACAACCGGGCGAGCGGGCCGGGCGCCACGTTGGAGGCGACCGCCACCCAGCCCTCGGCGCCCTCGACGAACGACTCGAAGCCCAGGATGCCGCCGAACACGCACATGCGGCCGTCGCAGGCGCGGAGAATGTCGCGCACCCGCGTCACCTCCAGCGTCGATTCCTTGATGTAGCGGCAGTTGTCGATGGCGGCCAAGCGCGCCACCAGCGCGGGTTTCAGGTCGACGTTGGCGGTCGCGGGATTGTTGTAGAGCATGATGGGCAGGCCGATCGCGCCCGCGATCGCCGCGTAGTGGTGGACCAGCTCATCGTCGGTCGGCGTGGAATAGAAGGGCGGGATGACCATCACGCCATCCGCCCCGAGCGCCTCGGCCTGGCGGCTGAGCCGGACGGCTTCGCGCGTGTCCTCGGCTCCCGTGCCGATCAGGACGGGGACGCGGCCCGCGGCCGCCCGGATCACGGTCTCGGCCACGGCGACCCGCTCGTCCCCGCTCAGCGACAGGAATTCACCCGTTGAGCCCAGCGCCACCAAGCCGTGGATGCCGTCCCGGATCTGCCAGTCGGTGAAGGCCGCGAGCGCGGGCAGCTCGAGGCCGCGCTCGGCGTCGCCGGGCGTGATCATCACCGTGTAGGTGCCGCGGAAGCGCTTGCTCATGGACGTGTCTCGAAGCGCCGTCAGGCATTGGCGGTGGACGCCGAAGCATCGGCGCGGGCGAGGCGGCGCTCGATCCGGCGCTGGACCGCATCCCACGCGGTCGTGATCGCGAGGTAGTAGAGGGCCGCGACCGTGAACAGTTCCAGCACCTCGAACCGTTCCTGGACCAGAACCTGCGTCCGCCGCAGGAGTTCCTCCATGGAAATAACAGATGTTAAGGACGTCGTCTTGAGCAGGCCGTTCACGGAGTTGCCCAGAGGGGGGATGATGATGCGCAGGGCCTGGGGCAGGACAATGAGCCGCATGATCCCGCCCTCGCGCAGACCGAGCGCCCGGCCCGCCTGCGCCTGGCCCGCGGGAACCGCGTCGAGCCCCGCGCGGATGATCTCGGCCAGGTAGGCGGCCTCGTTGAGCGACAGACCGATCAGCGCCGAGGCCACCACCGAGAAGCGGAGGCCGAGTTGCGGCAGCCCCGTGTAGATGACGATGAGTTGCACGAGGAGCGGGGTGCCGCGGAACAGCCAGATGTAGCCGCGCGCGGGGATCGACAGCGCACGGTGGCGCGAGCGCCGCAGCGACGCCACCGCGAAGCCAAGCACCAGCCCGCATACCATCGATACGGCCGTGAGCCACAGTGTCGTCCAGGCCCCGGCCGCGATGTAGGGATTGGCGAGGTAGCCGAAGAACCCCGCCCAGTCCCACACGGGTTATCGCGCCCGGGAGCGGGCTTTCACGGGACCGGTCCCTGCACCGCGAGCGGGCCAGCGGGTACGGCGGCGGCGAAGCGGTCGAACAGGGTCTTATACGACCCGTCGGCCTGCATGGCCTGCAGCACGCCGAGCACGGCATCGGCGAGCGGCCTGCTCTTCAAGGCCAGTGCCACCGGGGTCGGGTAAAGGCCGGAGATGGCGCGGTCGAAATCGCCGCGGTCGGCGTATTCCTTGGCGACGCCGTCGATGGAGGTCACGGCGTCGACCTGCCCCGCCCGCAGCGCTTGGTAGGCCAGGGCGAAGCTGTCGAAGGTGCGGATCGTCAGCCCCTTGCCGCCCTTGGCCTTGAGGTCGGCGTCGAGCGCGCGCGTCTTGGTTTCCTCGAAGCCACCGATCTCGACCCCCACGGCCTTGCCGTCGAGGTCGGCGGGCGCCTTGACCGCCGTCACGCCCTTCGGCACGGAGATGCTGATCGCCTGGCTCTCGTAGGGGATCATCTGCATGATCTTGGCGCGCTCGGGCGTGAAGAAGATGCCGGTGTCGATCATGTCCCAGCGCCCTGCCTGAAGGCCCGGCACCATGGCGGGAAAGTCGATCTTCACGTAGTCGGCGGTGAGGCAGAGGCGCTTGGCGATCTCGCGGCCGAGCTCGATGCGCATGCCGACCAGGTTGCCGGACGAATCCACATATTGCAGAGGCGGCAGGGTCGGGTTCGTCGACATGGTCAGCGTGCCGGGCTTGACGAGGTCGGCGTCCTTGATCGGGGACGGGCAATCGGCGGCCCAGGCGGGCAGCGCGCCGGCAAGGAGGACGGTGAGAACGGGAACGGTGCGCTTCATGGGTTCGATCGACCTCGCGGGCGGTGGGCGCGACCGGGGATGCAGGATCGATACCGCGGCGCTTGGGCGCGCTCGGCAGGCGCGGCGCGCGGCCCGGTTATGCCCTACAACTCGCGCGTCCATCGCGGAGACGACCATGCAACCGGAATTCGTCCGGCGCCGAGCGGGCGTCGCCTTCCCCTACCTGTCGCGACCGGGCGACGGGGAATGGCGGTTCTTCTACCGCGACTTCTTCACCATGTTCCTGCGCTGGACCAAGCCCATCACGCTGCTCGACGGCACCGCATCGATGGACAGCCGGCTGATGCGCCGCAAGGTCAACGGGCTGTGGCAATACCGCGTCCTGACCGCGCGGGAGCTGCGCTACATCCTGGACATCGAGAACGGGACCCACTGCTAACCCTTGGAACAGCACGGTGCTGCTTCGGACACCGGCGCGCGACGGCCGCACATCTCACGAATACGGCGGCCCCGTTCCTTCTTTGGGCCAGAGCGCTCGCCACAATTTGGTTTCGAGGCGCTCGTGGAAGTCGCGCCCCTCGAAGCGGGTCTCGGCCTCCAGTTCCAGGATCGCCACCGCTCGGGTGAGGGCGTGCGACAGGGCCGCGAGGTGGCCGGCGCTGATCTCGGCCCATTTGCTCTGCCCGTAGGCGTCGCCCAGCGCCACCGTGACATTGCCGTCGGACGGCTTGCGGCCCTTGCGCGCTTCCGTGAGGTAGCCCACCACCGCGACCACCATGGCGCTGAGCCCGCCGCCGCCCACGATCGCACCGAGCCCCGTCAGGGCCTGGTCGGGCGTGATCATGGCCTGCGCGTCCTCTCGATGCGAAACGCCCTGGAATGGAACCCGTCGGCGGCCGAGCGCCAGCAGGACACGAGCTCGAACACCGCGATCACCGGGTACCAGGTCATGCCCGCGGGCGGATGGGGCTGGGGCGAGGCCAGCGCGAGAAAGACCAGGCTCAGCCACCACACGACGCCCAGCACCGAGCAGCCGCAGCGGATCACCGGCGTGCGCCGCCACGAGCCGTTGACCCACAGCGCCGTCATGCGCGAGACCGCGATGCTGAGCGAGAAGACGCCCCACACTTCGGCGGGCGCCAGGGCCCGCAGCGCGGCGTATTGCGGGTTGGCGAAGGTGTCCATCGGCAGGCAGAGCCAGAGGCCCCAGGACAGCATCATGCAGGCGAACAGCCATTCGATGAGCCGGTCGGGATAGGCGGCATCGCGCACGGGTCACCTCACTTCCGTCCGAGCCAGGCGGAGACCGCGGAGGCCACCGGCATGGCGGGGGCGAGCAGGAAGAAGCTCTGGACGATCGCCCATTCGTAACCGTCGTAGGGCGGCGGCACCTTGGGGACGCCCCAGCCGAAGCGGAACGTCGAGTCGAGCATCACGGCCGCGAAGTGCAGCGCCGCCGACCCGCCCGCGACCATCACGATGAGCCGGGCCCCCCACCAGCCGCTCGCCGCGGCGCGCAGCCGGGCGAGCTCGACCTGCGCGGCCAATGCCGCCTTGTAGGCGTCCGTGTCGAGGCCGGCCGCGGTCTTGAACCCGTCGACCTCGACCGCGGCGCGGCTCGCGAGGAAGCCCAGGACGGGCTGCAGCACGGCGGACCCGAGGCCGCCCAGCATGGAACCGAGCAGGCCGAGCATCAGACCGGACCTCCGGGCGCCGCAGTGCCGTCATGCGGCACGGTCCTCACGTCGCGAAGCCGCGCCCGCAGCGTGAGTACCGCGGCCGCGAACGTGGTCAGCGCCGCGGCCCGGAGCGCCGTCTCGTCGCGCAACACGGCCCGCCACAGGGCGGACTCCTGGAACGGCGCCAGCGCCGACGGGTCGATGCCGAAGGCGGCCTCGATCAGGCCCCAGCCACCCGTGGCGAGCGACGTCAGCGCGAGCAGGAGGGCGGTCTCGGCCCCCCGCAGCCTGAGCCGGACCCAGGCCCAGCCGCGCGCCTCCCGGGCCTGCAGCGCGGCCACGATCCCGGCGGTCAGGCGGTAGCGCGCGAGCCACGGCCGGAACCAGACCGCGTAGGCGATCCCCCAGGCGACCAGGAGGACGGCGAAGAACCAGACGTCGAACCGATGCAGCATGGACGAGCTCCAGAAAGTATTGCCCGCGCGGATCAAGGCGGGAACCGGGTTGAGGACGGGATGGCGATCCAGCGAGGGGCCGTCAGACCGACACGCCCGACCGGATCGCCATCCAGGTGCGCCGAAGCCAGGACGCGGACGCATCGGGCGCGCGATCCGGCGTGAGGAACTGCGTCCGCTCCGCGCGGCGGCGCTTGACCAGGCCGTCGAGCACCTGGCCGCCGGCCCTGGTCCACAGCAGGAAGGCGTCGGCGGCTTCGGATATTTGTCCCGCGGACGCGAACCGCACGACGCTGGACGCGCGAAAGGCGCCCGCGCCGATGTTGAAGGCGAGGCTCACGCAGGCGTCGAACTGGTTCTGCGTGAGCGGCCGGCCGATCGCCTGGGTGACGGCCCGCTCGAACGGCTCGAGGTCCGCGGCCAGGATGGCCTCGGCCTCGGCCGCCGTGATGACCAGGCCGGGTGCGACGGTGGGCGGCGCGGCGCGACCCGTGTGCCCCACCCCGATCGTCCAAACGCCGACGCTGTCCCGGTAGGCCTGCAACCGGCAGCCTTCCCGCGCGATGAGCGCGGTGCGGCCGGCCGCGCTGGTGGTCATGCTCATGGGGGGTCCTCAGGTCAGGGCTTCGACGACGATCTGGGCGAGGGTGATCGAGGTCGTTCCCGTGCCGGCCGCGGACCACTGGCTCGCGAGGGAGAGAGTGAGCGTCCCGTTGGTGGCGAGATTGACGGGCGTCGGCGTCTGATTGGATTGGGTGCTGCCCAGAGCGTAGGCGTTCGTGTTGCCGAAGGGGGCCGCTTCGACGGCCGTCGAGGCGCTTGGGGCGGCCGTGGCCATCAGCAGGAAGGTCAAACCGAACGACACGTTGGTCTGGCTGGCCGCGGGCGTCGCGGCCGCGAAGCTGACGAGCGACGTGCTGCCTGCGAGCAGCTCGACCTGCAGGTTGGGAGGCGAGCTGCCGGTCGTGACCCTGAAGGCTGCGGACACCCGCACCGGCTTGTTCGGTTGCAGGAAACCGGCTGGCAGGGTGACGGTGGGCGTGTGAGTCACGTAGGCGCCGGACCCTGACGACGAGCCGATGGTGCTGCCGGAACCCGCGGCGGCCAGCGTGCCCAGAGGCTCCGTCACCGTCCACTTGTTCGCCCCGTTGCTTTCAACCGACACCACGCCGTAGGCCCGCGCCAACACGGCGGATGGCGCCCCATTGATCGTGTCGGAGCCTGCGCAGGCGAGAGAGATCGTTCGCGTGGCCGAGCAAGCCCCGGACTCGTCCACCACCGTCAGGGTGGCGCCGGTGGGATAGGTCGAGGCCGCCGGCAGTGTCAGGGTCCGGGCGGCACTGAGGGCGGTGACGGCGAGGACGCGGTCACCGGCCAGCACGGTGTAGGCCGCGTCGCTCACCTGCGTGCGCGCGAGGTTCGACGCGGCGGCGGCACGGTCGGCGTAGGCGGTGGTGGCGAGCTGCGTCGAGTTGCTGTTCTGCGCGGCCGTGGGCGCCGCGGGCGTGCCGGTCAGCGTGGGAGAGGCATTGGTGGCGTAGGTCGCCGCGGCATAGCCGTAGGTCACGAAGGAAGCGGCCACGAAGCTCGTGGTGGCGACCTGCGCCGAATTCGTGCCGGCCGCGGGGTTGGGCGCGGTGGGCGTGCCGGTGAAGGCGGGGCTCGCCAGCGGCGCCCTGGTGAGGTCGGCGGGGTGGACGTGGTCCTGGCGGGCGTAAAGGGCCGACGTGCCGGGCGCGGCCGTGCCGTTGCCGACGGGCGCGGCCGTTCCGGCCTGCCCGAGGACGAAGGCCGTCGTGGCGAGCTGGGTCGTCGCGGTGCCCGCGCCCGCGACGGACGACAACGGCGCCGGTGCGGGCCCGCAG
>CAXTFJ010000049.1:0-30575 GCA_964243405.1 uncultured Lichenihabitans sp.
GGTGAAGGCCGGACGCGGGTACTTCCACGTCGGCGCGGAGCACGACCGGGTCGATCCCGTTCGGCCGCTCGATCGTCCACGTCACCCGGCCCACGCTGGACTGCGGCGCGCCCGACGTCGCGTCCGCCTTGACGAACACCGCCTCTTCCGGAACGGCGGTGCCGACGCCGAGGGGCGTCTTTACGGCCCGCGCTGCTTCCGCTGCCAAATACTCGCCGTCGACACGCGTGGTCACGAGGCCCGTGTCGCTTCCCTCCGACGCCGTCATCCAATGGATGCTGGTCGAGGGTGTCGCGAGCATCAGCGGGACCAGGCCCGAGCCGATGCCCATGTCGGACAGATAGGCCGCGACCGTGTCGTAGGCCTGCTGCGGCGGCTTCTTGGTGAGGGTGAAGGTGGAGAGAGGGCGGACGCCAACGAGCGTCCGGTTGAGCACGACCTTTTCGCCGTCGATGCGGCGGCTCACGACCTTGTAGAGGCGCTCGACGCGCGTCATCGTCTGCTTGACGACGATCTGGTGGACACCCACGAGCGTCCAGGGGGCAGCTTCCCGCTTCTCGCCCGCGGCGAGGATCAGCGTGCAGGACGAGGCGCAGACCGCGCCGATGCCGCGCGGCTGCCCGGGGCGGCTGCCGTCGGACGAGAGGGCGGCGCAGTGATCGCCCACGGCATCGCAACCGTCGAGCGCGGTTCGGGTCACCACCACGTCGAGGTGGCGGGCGCGGATGGCCCGGCCGATCGCGACGGCGTCGGGCACCGAACCGCCGATCGAGTCGATGAAGATCGGCAGCTTGCGGTCGCCGAGCGCCAGCAGCACCTTCTCGAAGGCCGGCCGCGTTTCGGGGCCGATCTTGCCCTGCGCCGCGATCCATTCCGAGCAGGACGGGGTGCAGCCGGGCGTCGTATCCCGCACCAGCACGATCTTCATGACGTCGCTGCGGTCCGGCAGTCCGCTGGACTCGGTCGGCGCCGCGATTGCGGACGAGGCGGCGAGCAGTCCGACGATGGAAGCGGCGATCCGAACGATGCGCCCCGAGGGCAGCAGACGCGAAACGGACACCCGCGGCCTCCCGACTTGCCGGCGGCGGACCACCATCGGCCCGGCGCGGACGAGTAACGTGGGCAACGCGTCCTATGTTCCACCTCCGCGATATCCGTCCTACAAGAACGCCCCGCGCCTCCGGGAGAGAGCGCCTTCCCCGTCCGAAACATCATGGCGCCCACGCTCGATTCCTTCCGCCGCATCGTCGTCAAGGTCGGCTCGTCGCTGCTCGTCGACCGCGCCGCGGGCGAACCCCGGCGCGCGTGGCTCGACGCGCTGGCCGACGACCTCGCGGCCCTTCACCGGCGCGGCGCCGACGTGCTGGTCGTGTCCTCCGGCGCGATCGCGCTCGGCCGCACCGTGCTGGGCCTGCCCGGGGGCGTCCTGCGGTTGGAAGACAGCCAGGCCGCGGCCGCGGTCGGGCAGATCGCCCTGTCGCGGGTGTGGGCCGAGGTCTTGGGCGCCCGCGGGATCACGGCGGGGCAGGTGCTGCTCACGCTGGGCGACACGGAGGAGCGCCGCCGTTACCTTAACGCGCGCGAAACCCTGGGACGGCTGATGGGCCTGCGGGCCGTGCCCGTCATCAACGAGAACGACACGGTGGCGACGAGCGAGATCCGCTACGGCGACAACGACCGGCTCGCCGCGCGCCTCGCCACCATGGCGAGCGCGGACCTGCTCGTGCTGCTGTCGGACATCGACGGGCTCTACACCGCGCCCCCGGCCGAAAACCCGGACGCGGTGCTGGTCCCCGTGGTGGCGCGCATCGACGCCGCGATCGAGGCGATGGCGGGCGGGGCGACGTCCGAGCTGTCGCGCGGCGGCATGCGGACCAAGATCGAGGCAGGCAAGATCGCCACCGCGGGCGGCACCCACATGGTGATCGCCGACGGCCGCGTGACCCACCCCGTCCGGCGCATCGCGGAGGGTGGCCCCTGCACCTGGTTCCTGACGGGAGAAACGCCCGTGGCGTCCCGCAAGGTGTGGATCGGCGGCTCGCTGGAGCCGCGCGGCGCGCTGAGCGTGGACGCGGGCGCCGTGCGGGCGCTCAGGGGCGGCGCGAGCCTGTTGCCCGCGGGGGTGCGCGGAATAGAAGGAGAGTTCGCGCGCGGCGACTGCGTCCGCGTGCTGGACCCGGACGGCACGGAGGTCGGGCGCGGGCTGGTGGCCTACAGCGCGGGCCACGCGGCCCGGATCGCGGGGCGCAACACGCGCGAGATCGAGGCCGTGCTGGGCTTCACCGGCCGCGCCACCATGATCCACCGCGACGACATGGTGCTGCGGGGGGAGTGAGCCCGCCTCACTCGACGCCGAAGCGGAAGGTCGTGGTGCTGTCGAACACCTGTCCGGGTTGCAGCTCGGTCGAGGGAAAGGCCGGGTGGTTCGGGCTGTCGGGGAAGTGCTGGGTTTCGAGCGTGAAGGCGTCGTACCGGCCGGATCGGCCGCCGGGGCTGGCGGACGCCTCGTCGAACCAGTCGTCGGTGTAGATCTGCACGGCCGGCTCGGTCGTGGCGCAGTCCAGCGTGCGGCCACTCCCGGGATCGAAGGCGTGCACGGCGAATTGCGGCCGGGCGGGGTCGCCGCGCTTGTTCAGCACCCAGGACTGGTCGTAGCCGTCGGCGATCGAGAGCTGGTCGTTCCGGTCGTGGATACGCGCGCCGATCGCGGTGGGCGTGCGGAAGTCGAACGGGGTGCCGGCCACGGGCGCCAGGGTGCCGAGCGGGATCTGGCTCCGGTCGAGCGGCAGGAAGCGGTCCGCGTCCACGGTCAGCACCTGGCCCAGGATGCCGCCGGGCGAGCCGGCCCCGGCGAGGTCGAAGTTCATGTGGCTCGACAGGTTGACGACCGTGTCCCTATCGGTCGTCGCGCGGTAGTGGATCGCGAACGTGCCGTCGTCGGACAGCGTGTAGGTGACGGCGACCTGCAGCGTGCCCGGAAAGCCTTCCTCGCCGTCCGGGCTGGTGTAGGTCAGGAGCGCCCCCACGCTCCCGCCGGAGGTGGCCTGCGGCCGCACGGTCCAGACCCGCTTGTCGAACCCGCGCCGGCCGCCGTGGATCGTGTGCGGCGGGTCGGACAAGGTGAGCTGGTAGGCTCGGCCGTCGAGGCTGAAGCGGCCCCGGTCGATCCAGTTGGCGTAGCGCCCGAGCAGGGCGCCGAAGTAGAGCTCGCCCCGCGCGCCCTTGGTCTCGTAGTCGCGCAAGCTCGGGAAGCCGAGCACCACGTGGCCGGGGCGGCCCTGCCGATCCGGCGCCGTGACGTCGGTGATGGCGCCGCCGTAGCTCATGAAGCTCACGCTGACCCCGTTTTTGGCCGCCATGGTGTAGCGGGTCACGGGCAGACCGTCCGCCGTGGCGCCGAACGGGGCACCGGTCAGCGACGCGGCGCTGGCCGGTGCGGCCGCGAGGACCGAGGCGAGGCGCAGGATGACTGCGATCCAGGTTTTGCGTTTCACGTCCGCCGTCTCCCTTGCTCGGTCCGTCGGGGCAGGCCGTGGCCGCCTGCTCCACACCTTCATCAATGGACGGTGACGACCACCTTGCCGAAGGCTCCCCGGCCGAGGTGGTCGAGCGCGGCGGGAAGATCGGCGAGGTCGTAGCGCCCGTCGATCACGGGCTTCAAGCCGAGCCGGTCCACGGCGCGGACGAGGTCTTCCTGGGCGCGGCGATGACCGACCGCGATGCCCTGGATGACGGGGTTCTTCAGCAGCAGGGGCCCGGCGGGACCGGAAACTTCGCCGCCCTCCAAAACCCCGATCATCGAGATGCGCCCCCCAACCGCGACCGCCAGGATCGAGCGCGCGAGTTCCGAGCCGCCGACGGTCTCGAGGATGTGGTCCACCCCCCGGTCGGCGGTGAGACGGTAGACGGCGTCGACCCAGTCCCCGCTCCGGCGATTGACGGCGTGGTCGGCGAGACCGAGCGCCTTTGCCCGCTCCAGCTTGTCGTCGCCGCCGGACACCACGATCACCTCGGCCCCGTGGGCCTTGGCGATCTGCGCGCCGAACAGGGCGACGCCGCCCGTGCCCTGCACCAGCACGGTCTCGCCCGCGCGGACGTGCCCCTTCTCGACCAGTGCGAACCAAGCCGTGAGGCCCGCGCAGGGCAAGGTGCTGGCCGCCACATCGTCGAGGCTCGCGGGCGCCGCCGTCACCCAGCCCTCCGGCAGGGCGACGTAGTCGGAAAGCACGCCCGGGTAGTGGCCGCCGAGCGACCGGTAGGACGGCGACCGGCCGTCGCCGAGCGGCTTGCCGTCGATCCAGTCCGGGAAGAAGGTCGAGATGACCCGGTCGCCGTCCCTGAACCGTGTGGCGCCCGGGCCCGACGCCACGACCGTACCGGCCATGTCGGACGCGGGCGTGAACGGCCATTGGAGCGACATCCCCATGCCATTGGCGATCATGTCCCCGTCGCGGTAGTTGAGCGACACGGCACCCACCTTCACGAGGAGTTCGCCGGCCGCCGGTTCGGGGATACGCGCCTCGCCGAGCCTCAGGGTCTCGCGGCCGAAAGCGGTCAGCTCCCAACGCCTCATCGTCGTCTGCATGTGGATGTCTCCGTCACTTGGTTCAGTGGCAGAAACCTACTGCCGCCCGCACGTCAGCAGTGGCGGCATTCGGGCTTGGCTCTGGTTCCCGCCGCGCTACAATCTCGTGGCATGACCGACAGCTTCGCCGACGTTCCGGTTTTCGTCGCGGTGGTCGAGGCCGCCGGCTTCTCGGTCGCAGCGCGGCGGCTCAACCTGTCCCGTTCGGCCGTCGGCAAGGCCGTGGCGCGCCTCGAAGGCCGCCTCGGCGCGCGATTGTTCCACCGCACCACCCGCAGCCAGAGCCTGACCGAGGACGGGCAGGCCTTCTACGAGCGCTGCCAGCGCGCGCTCGACGAACTGCGGGCCGGCAAGGCCCTGCTGGAGTCGGGCCGCACCACCGCCAGCGGCAAGTTGCGCGTCTCGATGCCCGTTCTGTTCGGCCGGCTTTGCATCGCCCCCGTTCTGACGCGACTCGCCGCGGAGCACCCGGACCTCGACCTGGACCTCGGATTCAGCGACCGTCTCGCCGACCTGATCGAGGACGGGTACGACCTCGCCGTCCGGATGGGCCCGCTCGGCGCCGGGGCCGGCCTGAAACGGCGTCGCATCGCGCACGAACGGATGACGGTGTTCGCTTCGCCCGACTACCTGTCGCGGCACGGCGCACCGGCCGCGCTGGCCGACCTGGCCCACCACCGGGCCGTCACCTACGGCCGGAACGGCCGCGTCCGGACGTGGTTGTTCCCGCGCGACGGGGCGCCACCACAGGAGGCCACGCCGCCGACGCGGCTGCGCTTCGACGACCTCGATGCCATCGCCGACGCGGCAGCGGCCGGCTTCGGGCTCGCGTGGCTGCCGCACTGGCTCGTCCGCGACCGGCTTCGCTCCGGCGAGCTCGTGCCGGTTCTCGCGGACCTTCCCGCCCTGGTCTCCGACATCCACGCGATCTGGCCCGAAGCGCCGTACCTGCCGACGCGCGTCCGCTTGGCCATCGACGCCCTCGCGGCCGCCGTCCCAGGCCTCACTGCCGTTTGAGGCGGCGGATTGCCGGACCACCGCGTCCGCCGAGCCCTCTCGGGCTTGCGACATCTCCGGACGGCACCGCCAGGAGAGTGGACGAAGCCCCCGCGCGTTGCCACAATGGTTCCTTGGCGGCGCGGTATCGGGCGGGCGATGGGGCGAGACGAGGAGCGGGACAGGCGTCGTGTCACGGGGCCGGACGGCGCCGCGGCGGACCCCGAGCTCGACCCGGCCTTCGAGGTCGTCGAGCCCGAGGGCCTGCGCACCTGCCTGGTGGTGTCCTCGCCGCACTCGGGCGACGTCTACCCGGCCCGCTTCCTGGCGAGCGCCCGGCTCGATCCGTTGAGCCTGCGCCGCTCGGAGGACGCCTTCGTGGACCGGCTCGCGCTGGGCGCCGTGGATCTCGGCGCCCCCCTGCTGCGGGCCCGCTTCCCCCGCGCCTACCTGGACGTGAACCGCGAGCCCTACGAACTCGACCCCCGCATGTTCGACGGGCGGCTGCCGCCCTACGTCAACTCGCGCTCCATGCGGGTGGCGGGCGGCCTCGGCACCATCGCCCGGGTGGTGGGCGACGCGCAGGAGATCTACGCCCGACGGCTCACCGTGGATGAGGGCATCCGCCGCATCGAGGCGCTCTACAAGCCCTATCACGCGGCGTTGCGCGTCCTGCTCGACCGCGCCGTGGGCCGCTTCGGTCGCACGCTGCTGGTCGACTGCCACTCGATGCCGTCCTGCTCGGCCGCGGCCTCGTCGGGTGCGCGCGAGGAGCGGATCAAGGCCGATTTCGTGATCGGCGACCGCTACGGCACGAGCTGCGCGCGGGCGCTCGCCGACAGCGCCGAGGACACGCTGATCCGCTTCGGCTACGCGGTGGAGCGCAACAAGCCCTACGCGGGCGGCTTCATCACCGAGCATTACGGCCAGCCCGCCACCGGACGCCACGCGCTGCAGGTCGAGATCAACCGCGGGCTTTACATGGACGAAAAGCGGCTCGTGCCCAACGCCGCGTTCGAGCGCGTCGCGGCCCAGCTGTCGGCCACGCTGCAGGCGCTGGCGGACGTCATGGACGCGGGCTGGGACGAGCGGGTCGCCGCCGAGTAGACGGGAGCCCGAACGAAAGAGGCCGCTCGCGCGATGCGCAAGCGGCCCAAGTCTAGGGAGGAAACGCCCAAGGAGGGCATATGCGACAAGATCATTGCCGCACCGCCAGAGGATGACGCTGCACTGCACAAATAGCAAGGGGGTTCCGCAAAGAGTTTCGCGGTGACCGACGACCGCTCGAAGCGGGGCAGGCCGCCGCGCGCGACCGGCAACGCCGCGATAGCGCGCGGCCGCGCAGAGTGCCCGGATTTTTCCTGTCTGGTTTCAGCTTCCGATTGACAGCCTTCGTCCCGGTGTCGATAATATTAAAAGCAAATATATATTTCACATTTGCTCGACTCACCGAGTTCGTTTGCACGCGTCATAGACGGCGTTTTCGCGCCAAATCTCTGTTATTGCAATCAAATTGCTTCAAGTTATTTGGAGACGTCCGCATGGCTGGGCAGCACAGCACCTTGCATCGCGGCCTCGTGGCTGCCGCGACGACCGACAATCCTGAATTCGAGGGCCGCTTCGGCAAGCTCTTCCCGAACCTGCCGGCCGCGACGTTCGGGGCTACGGACAGCGAAGAAGATCAGGCCCTGGCAAATCTCGCCGGTTTCATGGTCTCGGACTTCGATCCGCCGAAGGACGGTCCGGACCCCGAGGAAAGCGGCATTCCCGCGCTCTACACTTACCTGGGCCAGTTCATCGACCACGACCTGACCTTCGGCCCGGAAGGGAGCTTCCAGAAGCAGAGGGACCCGGACGCGGTCGTGGACTTCCGCAGCCCGGCCTTCGACCTCGACAACATCTACGGGCGGGGGCCGAACGACCAGCCCTACATGTACGCGGACGACAGGAAGTCCTTTCTGCTGGGCAGCCCCCTGACCCTGGGCAACCCGAAAGCCCGCGACCTGGAGCGCAACGCGGCCGGGCGCGCCCTGATCGGCGACCCGCGCAACGACGAGAACGTCATCGTCTCGCAGTTCCAGGGCCTGTTCCACCGCTTCCACAACCGGGTCGTGGCGGAGAATTCCGGCCTGGCGTTCGAACAGGTCCAGGCGATCGTCCGCGCCCACTACCAGCACGTCGTGGCCAACGATTTCCTGCCCCGGATCGTCAACAAGGGCGTTCTGGATGGCCTTCGCACGAACGGCCGCTACGATGCCGCGAAGCTGACCGTCTATCCGGTGACCGACCAGCCCTTCATGCCGGTGGAATTCGCCGTGGCGGCCTACCGGCTCGGCCATTCCATGGTCCGGCCGGGCTATCGCCTGAACGACGCGACCCTGCTGCCGATCTTTCCGGTTCCTGCCGAGCCCGGGAAGATCGGCTTTCCCGAGGGCCTGACGGGCTTCCGGCGCATGACGCAGGACTGGGGCATCGACTGGGGACGGTTCATCGACATCGACGTGCGCGACTACGGCGTGGACCCGGACAACCTCGACCCCCATCCGGACAAAGACCTGGTCCCTAAGTTCCAGAACTTCCGGCGGCTGCAGCTCGCCTATCGCATCGACACGGCGCTTGTGGACCCCTTGGGAACCCTGCCGCTCAACGTGGCGGGCAATCTTCCCCTGTCCCTCGCCCTGCGCAACCTCAAGCGGTCGCGCGACTTCGGCCTCCCCAGCGGGCAGGCGGTGGCCGATGCCCTGAACGTCACGGCCCTGACCGACGCGCAGATCACGATCGGCCAGGCGGTCGACGGCGCGTCGCTCCCATCGATCGTTGCCAAAGCGGGCCAGGTCTTCGCGGGGAACTGTCCGCTGTGGACCTATATCCTCGCCGAGGCGACGGCGTTCACGCAGAGTCCGACGCCGAAGCTGCCGGTCACGGGGACGGTTTCGGTCAACACGCCCCAGCTCGGTCCCGTGGGGGGCCGCATCGTGGCGGAGGTCTTCCTCGGCCTCCTGTTCTCCGACCCGTTCAGCATCCTGGGCGCGACCCCACCCTCCGTGCCGGCCATCGCGCCGGACTACCGGCTCAAGGATTTCGTGCTCTACGCCCTCGGCACTTGAGATCGCCGTCTCTCCCTTCGTTCGTCTTTGGAGGCGGTGATGATCGGCGACGTTTTCCTGGTCGGGACGGCCTTGATCTACAACTTGGCCACCCTGGGCCTGCTGTTCATCTGCCTGCGGTCGATGAACCTCAAGCTCATGCTGCGGGAGAAAGCCGTCCCGGTTGCCGCTGTCCCAGCCAACCCGGTCGGCCCGACAGCCCCCGGCCCGGGCCGCGGCGGCGATCCCGACGGGGGCAACAGCTACAGCCGGATCACGGGCTGCGCGGGGTCGGTGGTGCTGGCCACCTTCATCTGGGCCCTGGGCAACGCCGTGCTCTACAACGCCTACGAGGCGCCCCAGACCGTCAAGGACATGCTCACCGGCGTGGCGCCGTTCATCCTGTCCGGTTCGGCGCTCTTCGCGCCCTACGCCTTCAACCAGCTGAGCAGCGCCCTGGTGACGAAACTCTGAAGCGCCCCGGCCGGAAGCGGATCGGCGCCGGCGGTCCCGCGGCGCCACCGGGCCACCTCGACGACCCGTGTCGTGCCCGTTAAGAGCAGGGGGGTGAGGCAGGGTGGTGCATGGCGCGTCCCGTCGAGGTCAAGATCTGCGGGCTGTCGACGCTGCCCACGCTGGAAGCTGCCCTTGACGCCGGGGCCGACATGGTGGGCGTCGTGTTCTTTCCCCCGAGCCCGCGCCACCTCGCGCTCGAAGCGGCGCGACGCCTGGCCGCGTACGCTCGCGGGCGGGCCGCGATCGTGGCCCTCACGGTGGATGCCACCGACGACGAACTCGACGCGATCACGGAGGCCCTGCGCCCCGACTGGCTGCAGCTCCACGGCCGCGAACCGCCCGATCGGGTCCGTGCGGTGCGCGACCGCACGGGGGGGCGCGTCATCAAGGCCGTGGGCGTGTCGAGCCCGGACGACGTCGGGGCGGCCCTGGCGACCTACGCGGACGCGGCCGACCGCATCCTGTTCGACGCCAAGCCGCCCAAGGGGGCGGTGCTCCCCGGCGGTAACGGCCAAGCCTTCGATTGGGCCGTGCTCGGCGGCCTTGACCTGCCCGCGTCCTTCATGCTCTCGGGTGGGTTGACGATCGACACCGTGGCGGAAGCCCTGCGCCTCACGGGGGCGGGCGCCGTCGACGTGTCGTCCGGCGTCGAGCGCGCGCCCGGGGTCAAGGACCCGGACCGCATCCGCGCCTTCATCGAAACGGCCCGCCGGGGCTAGACTTTTTGGAATGGGGGCGCGAGGCGCCCGGGAGACCTGCTTTGGGCAAGCTCGACAAGCCGAACTCCTTCCGCCACGGGCCGGACGAGCACGGCCGCTTCGGCCTCTACGGCGGACGGTTCGTGGCCGAAACGCTGATGCCGCTCATCCTCGACCTGGAGCGAGCCTACGCGGCCACCAAGGACGACGAGGGTTTCAAGGCCGAGCTCGACGACCTGCACAGGCACTACGTCGGGCGCCCCTCGCCCCTCTACTTCGCGGAGCGGCTGACGGAGCACTGCGGCGGCGCCAAGATCTACTTCAAGCGCGAGGACCTGAACCACACGGGCGCGCACAAGATCAACAACGTCCTGGGGCAGATCCTGCTCGCCCGCCGCATGGGCAAGACCCGCATCATCGCCGAAACGGGGGCGGGCCAGCACGGCGTCGCGACCGCCACAGCCTGCGCGCGCTTCGGCCTGCCCTGCGTGGTGTTCATGGGGGCCGTCGATATCGAGCGGCAGAAGCCCAACGTGTTCCGCATGAAGATGCTGGGCGCCGAGGTGCGGCCCGTGCAGTCGGGCGCGAAGACCCTCAAGGACGCCATGAACGAGGCCCTGCGCGACTGGGTCACCAACGTCCACGACACCTTCTACTGCATCGGCACGGCGGCGGGCCCCCACCCCTACCCCGCCATGGTGCGCGACTTCCAATCGGTGATCGGCACGGAGGTGCGCGACCAAATGCAGGCGGCCGAGGGCCGCGAGCCCGACTCGCTGTTCGCCTGCATCGGCGGTGGCTCCAACGCCATCGGGCTGTTCCACCCCTTCCTCGACAGTCCCGGCGTGGAGATCTTTGGGGTCGAGGCCGCGGGCCACGGGCTCGACACGACCGAGCACGCGGCCTCCATGGCGGGCGGGCGGCCCGGCGTGCTGCACGGCAACCGCACCTACCTGCTCATGGACCCCGACGGCCAGATCGTCGAAGGCCACTCGATCTCGGCGGGGCTCGACTACCCCGGCGTCGGCCCCGAACATTCCTGGCTGAAGGACAACGGCCGCGTCACCTACCTGTCGGCCACCGACAAGGAGGCGCTCGACGCCTTCCAACTGTGCTCGCAGCTGGAAGGCATCATCCCGGCGCTTGAGCCCGCCCACGCGCTCGCGGCCGTGCTGAAGCTGGCGCCGCAGCGCCCCCGCGACCACCTGCTGGTGCTCAACATGAGCGGGCGCGGCGACAAGGACATCTTCACCGTGGCCGACCACCTGGGCGGGATGTGATGGGGGCCGGGACCCGCATCGCGACCCGTTTCGCGGCCCTCGCCGACGCGGACCGGGCCGCGCTCGTCACCTTCATCACGGCGGGCGACCCCGACCCGGTCACCTCGGCCGCCATCCTGAAAAACCTGCCGGGCGCGGGCGCCGACGTGATCGAGCTCGGCATGCCCTTCACCGACCCGATGGCGGACGGGCCCGCCATCCAGGCCGCGGGCCTGCGCGCTCTCAAGGCGGGGCAGACGCTTCCGGGCACGCTCGACCTCGTGCGCGGCTTCCGCGCGGGCGACGGCGACACCCCGATCGTGCTGATGGGCTATTACAACCCGATCTACGTCTACGGCGTCGACCGCTTTCTGGCCGAGGCGCGCGAGGCGGGCGTCGACGGCCTCATCGTGGTGGACCTTCCCCCGGAGGAGGACGATGAGCTCTGCCTGCCGGCCCTGCGGGCGGGGCTGAACTTCATCCGGCTTGCCACGCCCACCACGGACGCGGCGCGCCTGCCGGCCGTGCTCGCCAACACCTCGGGCTTCGTCTACTACGTGTCGGTCAACGGGATCACGGGGTCGGCCGTGCCCGACTACGCCGCGGTCGGGGCCGCGGTCGGGCGCATCAAGGCCCGGACGGACCTGCCGGTCGCGGTGGGCTTCGGCGTCAAGACGCCCGCCGATGCCGCGGCGGTCTCCGCCCACGCGGACGGCGTCGTCGTGGGCACGGCGCTCGTCAGCGCCATCGCCAACACGCTGGACGGCACCGGCGCGGCCTCGCCCGCCACCGTGCCGGCCGCGCTCGACCTCGTGCGCGGCTTGGCCGAAGGCGTCCGGGCAGGCCGCCGCGAACGGAACGGAACCCGCGCATGAACTGGATGCTGAACGTCGTCCCCCCAAAGATCCGGTCGTTCCTCAAGCGGGACACGCCCGAGAACCTGTGGGTCAAGTGTCCGGAGTCCGGCCAACTCGTCCACCACAAGGACCTCGAGGCCAACCTCTTCGTGGTGCCGGGCTCGGGCCACCACATGCGCCTGGGCGCCGACGCGCGGCTGAAGGCCACTTTCGACGACGGCGCCTGGACCGATATCGCGGTGCCCGAGGTGCTGCTCGATCCCCTCAAATTCCGGGATGAGAAGCGCTACGTCGACAAGCTCAAGGACGCCCGCACCAGGACGGGCCTCGTCGACGCCGTGAAGCTCGGGGTGGGCACGATTTTGGGTCAGCCCGCCACGGTCGCGGTGCAGGACTTCGACTTCATCGGCGGCTCGCTCGGCATGGGGGCGGGCGAGGCGGTGGTGACCGGCCTGGACCATGCCGCCAAGGCGCGCACGCCCTTCGTCCTGTTCGCGGCGTCCGGTGGCGCGCGCATGCACGAGGGCATGTTCTCCCTCATGCAGATGCCGCGCACCACGGTGGCGGTGCGGCGGCTCAAGGCCGAGCGCCTGCCCTACATCGTGGTCCTCACCAACCCCACCACGGGTGGGGTCACGGCCTCCTACGCCATGCTGGGCGACATCCACCTGGCCGAACCCGGCGCGCTGATCGGCTTCGCGGGCCCCCGCGTCATCGAGCAGACCGTGCGCGAGAAACTGCCCGATGGCTTCCAGCGCTCGGAATACCTGCGCGACCACGGCATGGTCGACATGGTGGTGCCGAGGGGCGAGATGCGCGCCACGCTGGCGCGGCTGTGCGGCCTGCTCACCCGCGCGCCCGCGCGCGCGATGCCGGAGCCCGTCCCCGAAGCGGCCGACATCCCGGCCCTCACGGCTGCCGCCTGACCCGATGGCGGCCACGCCGGACGTCGAGGCTCCCGAGGCGATCCTGGCCCGGCTGCCGCACCTGCACCCCAAGAAGATCGACCTGTCGCTCGGCCGCATCGAGCGGCTGCTGGGCGACCTCGGCCATCCCGAGCGGCGGCTGCCGCCCGTCATCCACGTCGCGGGAACGAACGGCAAGGGCTCCACGCTGGCGTTCATGCGCGCCATGCTGGAGGCGGCGGGCCGCCGGGTGCACGCCTACACCTCGCCCCACCTCGTGCGGTTCAACGAGCGGATCAGGCTCGCGACGCCGAATGGCGGGCAATTGATCGACGACGAGGCGCTCGCCGACGTGCTGACCGAGTGCGAGCGCGTCAACGCGGGCCGGTCCATCAGCCTGTTCGAGATCACCACGGCCGCGGCCCTGCTGGCCTTCTCGCGCCACCCGGCCGACGCGCTGCTGCTCGAAGTGGGCCTGGGTGGCCGGTTCGATGCCACCAACGTGGTGGCGCGCCCCGCCGCGGCCGTCATCACCCCCGTGGGCATCGACCACGTCGAATACCTCGGCGACACGGTGGAGCGCATCGCCTTCGAGAAGGCGGGCATCCTGAAGCGCGGCTGCCCGGCGGTATTCGCCGCGCAGGGCGAGGCGCCGCTCGCCGTCATGGTCCGGGAAGCCGAGCGCCTGGGGATCGCGCCGCACGTCGGCGGCCAGGATTTTTCGGCCCGCGAGGAGCGCGGCCGCTTCGTGTTCGAGGACGGGAACGGCCTGATCGACCTGCCGCTGCCGCGGCTCGCAGGCCGTCACCAGCAGGGCAACGCCGCGACCGCGATCGCGGCCCTGCGGCTGCTGGAGCCCGACTTCCCGCTGCACGCCATCGAGGCGGGGCTGACGGGGGCCGACTGGCCCGCGCGGTTGCAGCGGCTGTCGCGCGGCCCGGTGTTCGACCTGCTCGGGCCGGGCGGCGAGCTCTGGCTCGATGGCGGCCACAATGCCGACGGGGGCCGCGTGCTGGCCGAGGCGATGGCCGACATGGAGGACAGGAAGGCCCGTCCCCTGGTGCTCGTGTGCGGCATGCTCACCACCAAGGACGCGGCCGCCTTCCTGACCTCGTTCAAGGGGCTGGCGCACGAGGTGCTGGCCGTGCCCGTGGGCGGCGATCACGACGGGCACGCGGCCGCGGGGCTGGCCGCCATCGCGGTCGGCGTCGGCCTGCGGAGCACGCCCGCCGAGGGGGTGGAGGCGGCGCTGCGCGCCATCGCGTCCCGTGCCTTCCCTGTGCCGCCCCGCGTGCTGGTCACGGGGTCGCTCTACCTGGCGGGGGCGGTGCTGGCGCTGAACGGCACGCCGCCGACCTGACGCCGCGAGGATCGAGCATCATGCCCTCTCCGATCACCCGCCTCGTGCTCGCGACGCACAATCGCGGCAAGGTGGCCGAATTCCGCGACCTGTTCGCGGGGCGCGGTCTCGACCTGGTCTCGGCCGGCGACCTCGGCCTGCCGGAGCCGGAGGAGACCGGCACGACCTTCGTGGCCAACGCCGACCTCAAGGCCGACGCCGCGGCGCGGGCCGCGAACCTGCCCGCGCTCGCCGACGATTCAGGCCTCTGCGTCGACGCGCTGGACGGCGAGCCGGGCATCTATTCGGCCCGCTGGGCCGGCAAGCCCGCCGACTTCGCGGGCGCCATGGCGCGCATCGAGGCCCTGCTCAGGGAGCGCGGGGCGGTCACGCCCGACCGGCGCCGCGCGCATTTCGTGGCGGCCCTGTCGCTCGTCTGGCCGGACGGCACGCGCGAAAGCGTCGAGGGCCGCGTGTTCGGCACCCTGGTCGACCCGCCGCGCGGGGTGCTCGGCTTCGGCTACGACCCGATGTTCCTGCCCGACGGCCACGCGCGCACGTTCGGCGAGATGTCGGCGGTCGAGAAGCACGGCATCCCGGCCGACGGCTCGGAAGCGCTGTCGCACCGCGCGCGGGCCTTCCAGATGCTGGAGCGGCGGATGTTTCCGCGGGGCTGATCGCTGTCGTCCAGCATCTCCGCTAGCGCTTATCGGATCACACATTTTCACGGCTGGGCCGTTCTACCCTTCGCCCCTTTGGGGAGAAGGTGCCCGACAGGGCGGATGAGGGGCCCTGATACGCGTGGCCCCACCCTCATCCGGCCTGCGGCCACCTTCTCCCGCCCAGGCGGGCGAAGGGCAACCTCGGCAAGCGATCGAGACGCGTGAACGAGGTGGGCGTCAGCAGGAATTCAAGACGTCTTCGCGAGGGCGGGTTCCGGCTCGGGGGCCGGGACGACATGGCCTCAGGGCGCGAACACCTCGACCGCGCCGGGCAGGACGCGGAAGCGGACGGGCGTTTCCGTCGTGATCTCGCCGTCGGTGTTGACGGAGCGGGGGCGCCGGGTCCGCACCGTCAGGTCGCTGCCCGTGAGCGTGCGGACCTCGCGCCAGCGGCCGTGCCGGCCGTGCCGGATGGCGGGCAGCAGGGCCAGCAGGTGCCACAGCGCGCGGACCTCGAGGCTGTAGACGTCGAACCGCCCGTCGGTGATGGACGCCTGTTCGGACATCGTCATGCCGCCCCCGTAGTGGCGGCCGTTGCCCACCGCGAGGTGGATGGTGCGGCCGCGCTGGATATGCCCGTCCTCCTCGATCTCCACCGTGAAGGAGCGGGTGCGGCGCAGCACGCGCAGGGCCGCGACCGCGTAGCCCAGCACCCCCCAGCGCTTCTTGGCGTCGTGCGTCAGCGCGCGGGTGAGGTCCACCCCGAAGCCCACGCTCGCCACGTTGAAGAACGGGCGCCCGTTGGCCTCGCCCACGTCGATGCGCCGACGCCGCCCCGCCGCGATGACCCGCGCCGCGACGGCGAGGTCGGGCGCGATGCCGAGCGTGCGGGCCAGGTCGTTGGCGGTGCCGAGCGGCAGGATGCCCAGGGCCAGGCCGGTGTCGAGCAGGCCCGGCAGGGCGGCGTTCAACGTGCCGTCTCCCCCGCCGATCAACGCGCAGCCGACCTCCGGGGCCGCGGCGCGGATGAGGTCGGGCAGGTGCTCGGCGGACGAGCAAAGCTCCTCCCGGACCGGAACGCCCGCTTCGTCCAGGGCGGCCCGGACCGAAAGCGGGTCGTCTCCCCCAGTCCGGCTGCGGCCGTTGATGACGAGCAGGGCGGGCCGGGTCGCGGCCGTCGCCGCGGTTGAGGCCGTCAGATCGGTCGGGGCGGACGCATCGCGCATGACGGCTCCCGTGATCTCTCGATCATGGCGGGTGCGAAACGGTTGTGCAATCGCGGCGGCCGGGTCACGACCTGGACGGTGGAACGCTCCCGGCTGCTTCGCTGCAAGCGGTTTCCGCCGCGAGCCAGGCGACGAAGCGGGAAGCCGGCGTCGCGTCGCCGGCGTCGGGCGGCACCAGCGCGACATAGCCGGTCCGCCTGACCCGGATCCGCGGCAGCGGCGTCATCAACCGCCCGGACGCGACGTCGATGCCGAGCATCGGCAGGGGCCCGATGCCGAGCCCGAGGCCGTCCTCGACAGCCTGCCGCGTGATGAAGAAGTGATCGAACAGGTGCCGGCGGCCATGGCCCAAGTGCGGCAGGCCCGCCGCTTCCAGCCAGTCGACCCAGTCGCCGGGTCGCGTTTCGCTGGCGAGCAGGACGTGGCCTTCCACGTCGGCGGGCGCGTGGACCGGGCGTTCGGCGAAGAGGGCCGGGCTCATGATCACCGTGTCCATCTCGTCGAGAACCGGCGTCGCCCGGTACTGCGGCCAGGCGTCCGGGCCGGCGACGCCGCGCCGGATGGCGACGTCGAAGCCGCCGCGGAGTTCGTCACGCACGGTTGTGACCGTGGTCACCGCCACTTCGAGGTGGGGATGGTCGTGATGGAAGCGGTCGAGCCGGGGGATCAGCCAGCGCATGGCGAAGCTGGTGGGCGCGCTGACCCGGAGGATGCGCCGGGCGTCCAACCGGCCGCAAGCCTCGGCCGCGGTCGCGATACGGTCGAAGCACAGGCCCACTTCGGCCGCGAACACGCGCGCGAGCGGCGTCGCGGCCATGCGTCGTCCGGACCGCACGAAGAGGCGCTGGCCCAGCCAGGCTTCGAGGGCGGCGATCTGACGGCTGACCGCACCGTGGGTGAGCCCCAGTTCGGTCGCGGCCTCCGCGTAGCTGCCGGTTCGGGCCGCGACCTCGAATAAGCGCAGGGCATTCAGCGGAGGCAATCTGCGCATGGGATCCGTGAGAAAAAGGAACGGATACGGTGACGACTGACCGGCTAGTCCTCTCACGTTCACACGTCTAGCGTCCGAGGCAAAGGAGCAGTCCCGAATGTCCATCGACGCGGCGGAGGCCGTCCGCCAAGCCCAAGACGTTCCATCCTCCTCCAGGCGCCGCAGCCTCGCCGCGGCCTGCCTCGCCCATGCGCTCCACGACGGCTACACGGACGGCCTCTACGCCTTCCTGCCGACCTGGCAGACGCAGTTCGGCCTGTCCTACGCCGGCCTCGCGGTCGTGCGCGCCCTCTACTACGGCACCATGGGCGGGCTGCAGGTGCCCGGCGATCGCGTGACGCGAAACCTGTCGCCCCGCGCGGCGCTGGTCCTGGCCACCCTGGTCGCCGCCGCCGGCTTCGCCATCGCGTCCCTGCCGCTCGGCTTCGCGGGCCTGTGCGCCGGCCTCGTGCTGGCGGGCGCGGGATCGAGCGTCCAGCACCCGCGAGGCTCGCTGCTGGTGACGGAAACCTACGGTGCCGCAGCCAGGCAGCCGCTCGGGGTCTACAATTTCGCGGGCGATTTGGGAAAGGCCGTGCTGCCGGCGGTGGTCGCGCTGCTCCTGCCGGTTCTCGCCTGGCGATCCGCGACGGGACTGCTGGCGCTCCTCGGCTCGGTTGTGGCCCTCGCCCTCCTGGCGCTCGCCCCCCATCGGGTGCGGGCGGCCGAAGGGAGTAGAACCGCCGCCCGGAATGGCGGCCGCGCGGGCTTCGCCCTGCTCATGACGATCGGCGCCTTCGATACCGCGACGCGGATGGGCTATCTCCTCTTCCTGCCCTTCCTCCTCCATGCGCGGGGCGGAACCGCGGCGACGGGCGGCCTCGGGCTCGCGTTGCTGTTCGTCGGCGGGGCGCTCGGCAAGGCGGCCTGCGGCTGGCTGGGAGACCGCCTCGGCATCGTGGGCAGCGTCGCGGCGACCGAAATCGCGACCGCGCTGCTGATCGTCGCCACCCTGGTGGTGCCCCTGGTGCCGATGCTGATCCTCCTGCCCGTGCTCGGCATCGTGCTCAACGGCACCTCCTCGGTCCTGTACGGGACCGTGCCCGACCTCGCGCCCCGCGGCGACACGGGCCGCGCCTTCGCGCTCTTCTATACCGCCGTGATCGGGGCGGGCGGGCTCGCGCCGATCGCCTACGGTTTCATCGCCGACCACAGCAGCCAGACGGTCGGGGTGCTCGCGGCCGCCGCGACGGCGGCGCTAATCGTGCCGATGGTGTGCGGGTTGGCGTCCTCTCTGGGCCCTGGGCGCCAGGAACCGTGACCCGCCAGCAGGGCTAACCCTGGCCCACCACCTCCGGCACGCGCTCGGCGGGGGGCGTGTTGCGGCTGCGGCCGGTGCGGACCACGCCGTCGATGACCACCATGCCGACACCCGGCAGATCGCCCAGCTGCACGGCCTCCAGGAGCGTGCGGCCCGCGCCGTGCTGGGGCCGGTCCAGGAACACGAAGTCGGCGGCGCGGCCGACCTCGATCAGCCCGCAGTCGAGCGAGCGCATGCGCGCCGTGTTGCCGGTGCCGAAGCAGAACGCCACCTCGGCCGGCACCTCGCCCAGCGAGGACAGCATGGCGATCATGCGCAGGATGCCGAGCGGCTGCACGCCCGATCCCGCCGGGCCGTCCGTGCCGAGGATCACGCGCTCCACCTGCCCCATCTCGCGCGCGGTCCGCAGCGTGTAGAGGGCGGCGCGCTCGTTGCCGTTGTGGACGATCTCCAGGCCGCGGCGGCAGCCCTCGCAGATGCAGCGGATCTCGCGGTCGGGCAGCGCCGTATGGCCGCCGTTGACGTGGCCCACCACGTCGGTGTCGGCTTCCAGAACCACGGCGGAATCGATCAGGCCCGAGCCGGGGATGGACGGCCCGCCGGTGTGGATGGTCGATTGGATGCCGTATTTGCGCGCCCAGCCCACCATCTGCCGGGCCGTCGGGCCGTCCTTGACGCCGCCCAGGCCCACCTCGCCCAGCAGGGTCACGCCCGCGGCCGCGAGTTCGCGGAAGTCGTCCTCCACCAGGCCGGGCTCGATCACCGGTGCGCCCGCGTGGATCTTCATGCCGCCGGGCCGGAACGCCGTGAACATGCGCTGGGCCGCGATCGCCATGGCCTTCAGTCCGACGACGTCGCGCGGCCGGCCCGGCGTGTGGACCTCGCCCGCCGAGATCATGGTGGTGACGCCACCGTGCAGGGTGGAGTCGATCCAGTTGAGCTGGCTCTGCCGGGGCGTCCAGTCGCCCGCCACGGGATGCACGTGGCTGTCGATCAGGCCGGGTGCCACCGCGCAGCCGTGGGCGTCGATCACGGTCGTGGCGCCTTCGGCGTCCAGGTCCTTGAGGCGGCCCACGGCGGCGATGCGCCCGTCGACCGCGAGGATGGCGTCCGCGTCGAGGATGGGCCGCGCGAGGTCGCCGCTGAGCAGGAGCCCGATATTCCTGACGAGGAGCTTGCCCGAAGGGGCCGTCGCGACTGCGTCCTGCGCCATCCTGTCCGTCCTTCCGCGGCCGACCGGCCCGATCGTTTGTGTACGAATGATCGGGTCAGGCTAGACCGGCGACGCGGCCGGCTCAAGCGGCGCTTCGGCCGGGGTAGGGCTCCGAACGAGGGTTAGCGCGACCGGTGCCGAGCGATGCCCTTCTCCCCGCTTGCGCGGCTATGCCATTCACACATCTCGGCGCCCTGCCGGTTCCGCCCTTCTCCCGCCTGGGCGGGAGAAGGTGGCCGACAGGCCGGATGAGGGTGGGGCCACGCACGGCACGAGACCCCTCATCCGCCCTGTCGGGCACCTTCTCCCCGGAGGGGCGAAGGGCACACCGGCCAAGCCGTGAAGATGTGTGAATCTTATAGCCGCGCAAGCGGGGAGAAGGGCAGAACCGGCCGTCGCTAACCTGAGGTCGGAGCGCTGTCGGCCCGGGGACGGCGGGCGCCACCGGGCAATCGCCGGGGGCGTGGAGCGCCAACATCCTGCCGTCGCGGCCCGAGCCTCAAAATCCCTCGGTCTAGCCCGCCGTTCGCGCCGCTCAGCGGCGACGCATGTAGAACGAGCCCGGCTCGCGGCCGGCGTCGAGGTGGGGGCAGGCCGCCTTCAGCTGGTCGTACCGCTCGTGCTTCAGCAGGTTCAGGGCCAGCAGGACCTCCCACTCGTGGTTGTGCGTGAGGAAAGCCTCGAGGATGTATTGTTCGTTCCAGAACCTCGGGTCCTCGAGCCACGCGATCGGGTAGTCCCGCGGCGAGAAGATGTCGTGCACGTGGACGATGACGCCCGGCTTCAGCCGGGGGATGATTTGCAGGAATTCCGTCAGCACGTCCCCCTGCGGACGGATCATGTGCGAACTGTCCACGAACAGGATGTCGTTGGCCGACAGGGTCTCGAAGAGCGCCGGGTCGACGTCCTCGACCCTTTTGCGGATCACCTCGACCCCGAGTTCCTCCAGCCACGGCATCTCGTAGGGCTCGATGCAGATGTGCTCGCAGCCGTACGCCGGGTCATCCGCCCTGGTCCTGTCGATGGCGAACTTCGCCATTTTGGTGGAATGACCCGATCCGATCTCGATGATCCTCGCGGGTTTGAAGTGACGGATGACGTGGAACCAGACTTCGGCGTCGCCCGACCCGAAGTTGCGGTTGTCGACGTAGAACTCGTTTCGGCCGGATTCTTTTTTTGAAATAGATTTCAAATACTCGGCGTCGTGGAACTGGGCCAACAGGGCTGTCTGGCGCTCGATGTCAAAGTCGATACCCGGTAGATCCCGCGGTTGATTGTCCTTCCGCAAAGAAGACGTGTCGAAGATCGGCTCGTAATAATGCGCGCGTATCGGAAAGATCCGCGCAGCCTTCAGTACAGCAAAGGTGATCGGGATGCGCGACACTGATACGAGACGGACGGCCCGCATCGGTATACTTGCGAGAGCCACGAACGGAGCCAGAGCCAAGTCGAACAGGACAATGGATTTAGCAGCCATGTAGACCTCACGCGGGTTATCGTCGCCTTGCGTCGATCAGCGTGGCATGGGCGACGACATAAAGCTATGCGATTTTCGCGACGGTCGCGGTCCGATGCTTTCGGATCATTGTCCGAACGCTGGCGCTAGCGGTCGAACGCGTGCTTTGAACGACGGCCGTCTTGCCAGGATCCGGAGCGAAGCTCCGCCCGCCGCGACGGAGGTCTTCGGGATCGACCGCGAAGAACCCCTGTCATCCCGGCCCCGGACCGGACCTCGTCGGTTCTTCGCCTGAAAACCGTGCTCCGTGCAGGGCCGGCGAGGGGCGCCGCACGCGACCGTCATCGGGAGGATGGGTCAGGCGAACGGCCGCACCAGAGCCGCGCGGATGTGCCGGGCGAGTTCGGCCGCCCCCGGGGTCGCGGGCCGGTCGGGCGCGTGGAGGGTGATCGCGAAGGCGGGCAGATCCGGCAGGCCGGCCTCCGGCGGCAGGATGTCGAGGTCGGCCGGGACCGTCGAGGCGAGCCAGGCGGAGACCGCGAGGTCCGTCCGTACCGTCGCGAGCGTGGCGTCGAGGCTGCCGTTCTCGAACACCGTCCGCCACGCCCGGCCCTGCCGCTGCAACGCCGTCAGCACCGCCGGCCTGAACGCGCAGGTGTCCGTCACCATCGAGACCGGCAGGGGAGTCCTCGCATGGGCCCTGCCGCCCCTGGCTCCGGCCCAGACCAGGCGATCGGTCCTCAGGCCCTCGCCCGCCGCGGTCGCCACGGGTTCCTCCAGCACGGCCAAGTCGAGCTGCCCGGAGGCGATTTGCTGTCCCAGGTCGCCCGACGACCCGCACACGAGCGACAGGTCCACCCGCGGGCAGGCTTCGGCATAGGTCCGCAGCACCGGCGCGAAGCAGCTGCCCACGAGGTCGTGCGGCAGGCCGAGGCGCACCGGCCCGTCCACGGCGCCACCGTTGATGTCCGTCCAGATCTCGTCGTTGAGCGCCAGCATCCGGCGCACCTTGCCGAGCAGGCGGTCGCCCGCCGGCGTCGGGCGCAGGCCGCGCCGCTCGCGGACGAACAGCGGACCGCCCGCGAGCGCCTCCAGCCGGGCGACCTGCTGACTCACGGCACCCTGCGTGAGGTGCAGCAGCCGCCCCGCCGCCGTCATGCTCCGCTGGTCGGCGACAGTCACCAGGGCGCGCAGAAGTCCGATGTCGAGGTTCCGAGCCATCCCGCTATTATGTCCGCTTATACTGCGGATCACGACCATTAGTTTCCACTGCAGTCGCCCGTGCCCTATGCCGCTGCGTCCCGAACTCGCGCGAGCTTTGAGCCCGCGCCAGCCCCCAGGCGCGGCCATGTCCCTCCCCTCCCTGACGCCGCTGGTCCTGTTCGTCCTGGTGTCGACCCTGAGCCCCGGCGGGGCCACCACGCTGGCGACGGCCTCGGGAGCGAATTTCGGGTTCCGCCGCTCGCTGCCGCTGATCGCCGGCATCGCGGCGGGGCTGGCGTCCATGGCGGCGTCGGCCGCGGCGGGGCTCGCGGGCGTGCTGCTCGCGCTCCCCTCGCTGCAGCTCGCCATGAAGGCGGCCGGCTCGGCCTACCTGCTGTGGCTGGCCTGGCAGATCGCGAACCGCGGCGCCCCGCGCCTCGCTGGCGCTTCCGCCAAGCCGACGAGCTTCGCGGCGGGTGTCTGGATGCTGTGGCACAACCCGAAGGGCTGGGCCATGACGGTCGGCGCGGCGGCGTCCTTCGCGGCGCTCGCCGACGGGCCGACCCGGCTGGGCCTGCTGCTCGGCCTCACCTTCGGCCTGTCGGCGGTGCTGTCGCTGTCGCTCTGGTGCGCCGTCGGCCTGCTGCTCGCGCGAGCCTTGCGCACCGACGCGCAGTGGCGGGCGCTCAACATCGCGCTCGGCCTGCTGCTCGCGGCCTCGATCGTGCCCATCTGGCTCTGACCGACCGCGCGGGCGGTCAGGTCGCGGCGGCTTCCAAGCCGCGACGCTTGCGGGACGCCTTAGGGTGGGCGATCGGCTGGGTGGGCGCCGCGAGCGGGACCACGGCGTCGATCAGCGCCACCGCCGCCTGGCCCGCGGCGACCGCCACGCTCCGGTCGCGCGTCACCATGGCGGCCACGATGGCGCCGTCCATGATGATGCCGAGCTGGTGGGCGAGGTCGGCGGGTCGCGCGCAGCCCGCCTCGGCGGCGATCTCCTCGATGCGCCCCAGGACGAGGCGCTTGTGGTGGAGCGTGATGCCGCGCAGCCGCTCCTCGCTCTTGTCGTGCTCGGCGACCGCGTTGATGAACGCGCAGCCGAAATAGTCGTCCTGGCCGAACCAGTCCTCCAGCGCCGGAAAGATGAGGTGCAGCCGCGCCCGCGGCGGCAGGCCGGGGTTGTCGAGCGCGGCGAAGAACCAGTCGCGCCAGCGCCGCCCCTCCCCTTCCAGCACAGCCTCGACGAGCCCCTCCTTGGAGCCGAAGGCGTTGTAGAGCGTGGTCTTGGCGGTGCCCGCCTCGCTGACGACGAGGTCGATGCCGGTGGCGTTGATGCCGTGGCGGCAGAACAGGCGGGTGGCCGCGTCGAGCAGGCGGTCGCGCGGGTGGGTGACGGGCACGCCGGAGGGCCGTTTTGATTTGGCAGGCATGCATTCCATCTTAGAGCAGGAGTGCACGCCGGGAAATCCCGCATCGCGGTCGCGCCTCGGTTTGCACATCCGGAGACCGGATAAAACTCCCGCCACTCGCCCGCATCATTCGAGCGCGTGCGCGGCGGCGGGTTGGCGAGCGGTCGATAGGTACCAGACCACCGAAGCGAGAACGGCGGAGCCGCTGATCAGGGCGATTGTGGTGGGACGTTCCGCGTAGAACAGCCAGACCCAGAACGGCCCAAGGACGACGTCGAGCATGGAAATCAGACCGGCTTCGCCAGACGACACCAGGCGGCCGCCCTTCAGCACGAGAATGTAGGCCAGGCCGGTCGTGACGACGCCGTAGAGCGCGCAGGCCAGAAGCTGCATCGGCGTCGGCATGCTGCCTGGCGCGAAGGTGAAGGCGATGGGCACGCACAGGGCGGCGGCGAGCGCGATCGGCACCGTCAGGCTCAGCGAAGGGTGGCGCTTGGTGTGGACGAGCTGCAACGCGAACCCGGAGGTCATGACGAGCGCGGCCAAGACGCCGAGCAGGTCGCGGGAGGTGGCGACCGCGCCGGCCATGACAGCCACACCGCCGAGCGCGATCGCGCCAGCGATCACGAAACGGGTCGTGACCCTTTCCCGGAGCCAGACGTAGGCGATGCCCGTGGCGAGGAACGGCAGGGCCGCGTAGACGGTCATGACATTGGCGACCGTGGTCATCTGCAGGGCCACGACGTAGGCGATGCTCGATACGGCGGTGATCGCCACAGCCATCCCCTCGGCCAGGCCGAAACCGGCCAGGCTGCCGGCAAGCCGGCCCCGGGCCTGGATTAGGACCACAGTGCCCAGCGTCACGAACGAGAACACCGAACGCCAGGCAACCAGCGACCAGGTGTCGAGGTCCGCCATGCGGACGAACAAACCGGCGGTACTCCACAGGACGGCGGACCCGGCGACGAGGGCGATGCCAGAGCGGCGGCTTCGAGCGTGGTCCATGGTGTCTCCGCGGCGCGTTCGACCTGAGCGCCTTCGGGCTCGGCGGCGGCGCCTGCTGGACTATGCTACGGCCGACGTCCCTTCGACGAAGGTCTGTGTCCGGTATTGGATAGCTCAAAGCGGTCGCATTGCGTCCGATGCGCAGACCTGCCGTCGTCGCGGGCGAACCGCCTCGGTATCGCGCAACGCGCCCGCCTTCGAGGCAGCGATCTGCCGAGCGCCCGGTGGAAGCAGGTTGGCACGCACCGTGCAACAGGTTTGCGGAAAAACAGAACGGTCTGTATGATCCCTTCGGATCGCCGCACTCCAATGGCGGTTCTGCACAACAGTCTCTGAAGGAACGCGCCCATGTCCGCCCTCGTCCAGAAAACCGCCCTCACCGGGTGCCTGGCCCCGATCGACAAAACCGGCCTCGACACGCTGATCGCCTCGGGCAAGGCCAACCCCAAGGTGATCAAGACCCTCAAGTGCAAGACGGTGGCGGAGGGCAAGTTCCGTCACGCCAACTACATCCGCAATCTGCAGCCCTACATCGTCGACGAGCCGCCGGCGCTGCTGGGCGACGACACCGCCCCCAACCCGTCCGAAGCCTCGCTCGCGGCGCTGGGGTCCTGCCTCGCGGTCGGCCTGCACGCCAACGCGGTGCACCGCGGCTGGACGGTGGAGAAGCTCGAACTCGAGCTCGAGGGCGACCTCAACATCACGGGCGTTTGGGGCACGGGCGACCTCGGCGAGAAGCCGGTCGGCTTCACCGACGTGCGCGTGAAGGTCGACATGGCCTGCCGCGACGTGAGCGACGCCGACGTGGCCGCACTCGTCGAGCACGTCAAGAAGTGGTCGCCGGTCGCCAACACCTTCACCCGCCCCGTCAACCTGGAGCTGACCGCGGCCTGATCCGGGCGCAGCAGCCACGGGCGGGCCGGATCGAACCGGCCCGCTTCTTCTTCCCCTTCAGCGTCAGCGGACCTCGCATGGCTCTCGCCGCAGCTCTCGACCAGCCTTCCCCCTCCGTGCTCGATGCCGTCCGCGCAACGGTGGCGCGCGACCTCGCGCCGATCGTGGTCGCGGTGGACGAGGGCGAGATCTATCCCGGCGACGTGCTGCGGAGCCTGGGCGCGCTCGGCGCCTGGCGGCAGCACATCCCCGAGAACGGCGAGGCCGACCTGTGGCCCGCCATCCAGGCGACCGCGGCGGTGGGCGCGGTGTGCGGCTCCACGGCCTTCCTGGC
The DNA here is from genome assembly GCA_964243405.1 of uncultured Lichenihabitans sp. Taxonomy (GTDB): domain Bacteria; phylum Pseudomonadota; class Alphaproteobacteria; order Rhizobiales; family Beijerinckiaceae; genus Lichenihabitans. The sequence goes on from CAXTFJ010000049.1 coordinate 25,935, forward strand.
CTGGTGTCAGAACACGCTCGTCTGGTACGTCGCCAACACCGCCAATACGAGCCTGCGCGACCGCTACCTGGAGCGCGTGGCCTCCGGCGAGCTGCTCGGCGGCACCGGCCTGTCCAACCCGATGAAGAGCCTGTTCGGCATCGAGCAGCTCAAGCTGAAGGCCTCTCCCGCGGGAACCGGCTACGCGGTCAAGGGCGCGCTCCCCTGGGTGTCCAACCTCGGGCCCGATCACCTGTTCGGCACGATCGCGGCCAAGACCAGCGCGGTAGGCGAGACCGTGATGGTGCTGGCCGACTGCGCCGAGCCCGCCCTGACGCTGACGCCCTGCAAGCCCTTCCTCGGCATGGACGGGACGGGCACCTACGCGCTGCAGTTCCGCGACCTCGCCGTCCCGGCTGACCTCGTGCTGGCCGACCCCGCCAAGCCCTTCGTGACGAAGATCCGGGCGGGCTTCGTGCTGCTGCAGACCGGCATGGGCCTTGGGCTCATCCGCGACTGCGCGGCGCTGATGCGCGAGCTGCGGCCCGCGCTCGGCCATATCAACGACTACCTCGACCTCCAGCCCGAGGAGGTCGAGGACCGTCTCGACACGCTGAAAGGCGAGATCCGGACCCTGGCCCGCACCCCGTTCGACCCGGACCCCGCCTACTGGCGTCGGGTCGTCTCGGCGCGACTCGCGGTCAGCGAGCTGAGCCTGGAAGCCGCGCAGGGCGCCATGCTGCACGCGGGGGCGCGCGGCTACCTGAAATCGCACCGGGCGCAGCGCCGCCTGCGCGAGTCCTACTTCGTGGCGATCGTGACCCCGGCCACCAAGCAGCTTCGCAAGATGCTGGCGGCCGACACCTCGCCCGAGACCGGCGGCCCCGCGGCCGCCCCCTGAGTCCACGCGGCCCCCGCGGGGGCCGCCAACGGCCATCGCGGCGCTTCGGAGGCACCGCGCGGAACCCCAAGCAGGAGGCGACCACAATGTCCGAAGTGCTGATCACGCCCGCCGAACTCGACGCGATGGCCAAGTCCGAGCCCTGCGTCATCATCGATACGCGCAACCCCGACGCCTACGCGGCGGGCCACCTGCCCGGTGCCGTCAACCTGCACGAGATCTTCACCTATCTCGCGACCTCCACGCCCGAGGGCATGGAGGAGTTGAAGACCAAGTTCGCCGACGCGTTCGGCAAGGCGGGCCTGTCCGGCAAGGAGACGGCCGTCTTCTACGAGCAGTCGATGAACTCGGGTTTCGGCATGTCGTGCCGCGGCTATTTCCTCATCACCTTCCTGGGTTATCCCAAGGCCATGGTGCTGCACGGCGGCTACGAGGCCTGGACCAAGGCCGGCATGCCCACCTCGACCGAGACCCCCTCGCCCACGCCCGCGTCGTTCCCCGTCGACCCGGCCGCGGCCCACATCATCATCGACTCGAAGGCCATGCTGGCGGCGTTGGACAAGCCCGACATCGCGCTCCTCGACGTCCGCGACGTGGACGAATGGATCGCCGAATCCTCCTCGCCCTACGGCAAGGACTATTGCCCCCGCAAGGGCCGCATCCCCGGCTCGCGCTGGATCGAGTGGTACCGCATGATGAAGCCGTCCGCCGAAGGGCCGCGCTTCAAGTCCGGCCCGGAGATCCTGGCCGAATGCGCCACCGTCGACATCGCGGCCGACACGCCCGTCTACCTCTACTGCTTCAAGGGCGCGCGGGCGTCGAACACCTTCGTGGCGCTGAAGAACGCCGGCGTGAAGGACGTGCGGATGTATTTCGGCTCGTGGAACGAGTGGTCGCGCGATCCCTCGCTGCCGATCGAGGAAGGCCACCCCGCCAAGGCCGCCTGAGGGTCGCGCGGCCGGGGAGGCCGCCGACCGTCGCCGTGAACGAGAACCGTCGTTGCGAGGAGCAAAGCGACGAAGCAATCCAGCCTGCGGGTGCGGGTCAAGGCCGTGATGGTCGCGGCTGCCCCTGGATTGCTTCGCTGCGCTCGCAATGACGATCTTGCACGCGCGCACGGCGAAACTGCCTATCGCAGACATCCTTCGTTCATCTCAGCGCGGGCCGAAATGCCCGCGTCCTGACCCACACGGAGACCGAGCGCAATGAAGCGCGAGCAACTGACCGAGAAGATCCTCGACATCAAGCGCGAGAAGGACTGGACCTGGAAATTCATCGCGGAAGAGATCGGCGGCTACTCGCCCATGATCGTCATCGGTGCACTGCTAGGACAGATGAAGCTCGTCAGGCCGCTCGCGGCGAAGGCCGCGTCCCTGTTCGGGCTTTCGGCGGAAGAGCAGAAGCTGCTCAACGAGGTCCCGATGCGCGGCATGCCCATGCCGCCCACCGACCCCCTGCTCTACCGCTTCTTCGAGATGGTGATGGTGAACGGCCCCGCCATCAAGGCGATGATCGAGGAGGAGTTCGGCGACGGCATCATGTCGGCCATCGACTTCGACTTCGCGATCGAGCGCCAGGCCAACCCCAAGGGCGACCGCGTCGCCATCTCGCTCTCGGGCAAGTTCCTGCCCTACCGCTACTACGGGGCCGAGCAGGGCCTGCCGGAATACGGCTTCAAGGAAGACTAGGCGGGTGTCGCGTGGGTGGTGTGAGGCCGGCCGCCGCGACCGTCCCGCGCCGCGAGACCTGACCCACGAAACCGCCGCCGCGCTCGCGAATTAGCGAAGCGGGGCCGCGTGCGGGTCCCCTCGCGCGGGAGTTGACGGTTTGGTCCAGGCCTTGGAAGCGCCGCGCCGCTCGTGGCTCGTCGGCTGGACGTCCGCGGCGCTGCTCGCCGTGGCGGTCGTCACGGCCGGCTGGGATTATGCCCTGGAGCTTCAGCAAGCCCGCCACATCGAGCGCAGCGACGCGATCATCCTGCACTCCGAACGCCTCCTGTCGGACATCAAGGACGCCGAGACGGGGCAGCGCGGCTTCCTCCTGACCGGCGAGGAAGGCTACCTGGATCCCTATCGCGCCGCGCTCTCGACGGTCGACGGCGACGTTGCGGCGCTACGCGACCTGCTGGGCCCCAAGGCCGACACGATGATCGACCTCGCCAAGGCGCGCATCGCGAGCGCGGGGGAGGGCATCGACGTGTTCCGCAAATCGGGGCGCGACGCCGTCATCGCGGGCATCCGCAGCGGCCGCGGCCGGACCCTGATGGACGACCTGCGCGCCGAGGTCGCGCGGCGCCAGGCGGAAGCGGAGGCCTCGGTCGGTCGCTGGCACGCGCGGCTCGATCCCCTCACGGATGGGCTGCGGCTCGCCTCCGTGCTGTCGGCGCTCCTGGCCTTCGCGGGCATCGGGACGATCGCGATCCGGCGCCGGCACGAGCAGCAGGCGAGCAGTTCGCTCCTGCGGGCGGTGCTGGAAAACGCGCCGATCGGCCTGGGCTTCCTGGACGGCAACGCCACCGTCCGCCACGTTAACCGCGCGCTGGCGGACATGAGCGGCCTCGCGCTGCGCGCCGTGCTGGGCCGGCCTTTCTGGGACGTCATGCCCCAGCTCCGCAGCGCCTTGGCGGACCCGCTGCGGGAAGCGGTCGTTGGAGGCCGGCCGACGGCCTCGGTCGAGGCCGAAGCCAAGATCGAGGGGCGGCCCGAGGAAGGGCGCCACTACCAGGTGAGTTTCTACCCCCTGAGCCTGCCCACCCGGCGCCGCGGCGGACCGGCGCCGCAGCCCGACGCCGGCGGGGCCGGCCTGGTGATCGCCGACGTCACGGCGCGCAAGCGGGCCGAGCTCTGGCTGCGCAAGAGCGAGCAGCGGCTGCGGACCCTGGCCGAGGCCAGCACGGCCATCATCTGGACCGCCGACCCGACCGGCCGCTTCGTGCAACCGCAGGCGGCTTGGTCCAACTTCACGGGCCAGCCCTACGAGGAGCTGGCGGGCTTCAGCTGGCTGGGGGCCGTCCACCCCGACGACCGCGGCAGGGTGGAGGAAGGCTGGCACGCGGCCGTGACCGCGGTCGCGCCGTGGCGCATCGAATACCGGTTGCGGCGGGCCGACGGGATGTGGCGGCATACCGTGGTCAATGCGGCGCCGATCTTCGACGACGGGCAGGTGCTCCGCGAGTGGATCGGCACCCACACGGACATCACCGAGCGCAAGACGTTCGAGCTGGAACTCGCGGCCGCCAAGGACGCCGCGGAATCCGCCAACCGGGCGAAGAGCGTCTTCCTCGCCAACATGAGCCACGAGCTGAGGACGCCGCTGTCGGCCGTCATCGGCTACAGCGAGATGCTGGAGGAGGAGGTCGAGGAGATCGGCCAGCCCGACCTCCTGTCCGACCTCGGCAAGATCAAGTCCAACGCCCGCCACCTGCTGAGCCTCATCAACGACGTGCTCGACCTGTCGAAGATCGAGGCCAACCGCATGGACGTGCTGGCCGAGGAGACCGCCGTGGCGCCTTTGGTCGAGGGCGTGGCGTCCACGGTCGAGACGCTGGTGGCCCAGAAGGTCAACACGCTCCACCTCGACCTCGGGCCCGACGACCTCGGCTCCATGGTGACCGATGTCGTCAAATTGCGGCAATGCCTGCTCAACCTGCTCGGCAACGCCGCCAAGTTCACCGAGAACGGTCGCATCACGCTCAGCGTGCGCCGCGAGCCGCCGGCCGCGACCGGCGAGTGGATCGCCTTCAAGGTCAGCGACACCGGCAT
>CAXTFJ010000049.1:30585-31378 GCA_964243405.1 uncultured Lichenihabitans sp.
GCTCAGCAACGCGGCCAAGTTCACCGAAAATGGCCGGATCACCCTGGCGATACGCCGCGAGACCGTGCCCGGCGGCGACTGGCTGAGCTTCGCCGTCAGCGACACCGGCATCGGCATGACGCCCGAGCAGGTCCAGCGGCTGTTCTCCCGCTTCTCGCAGGCCGACGAGACCACGACGCGGCGCTTCGGCGGCACGGGGCTGGGGCTCGCGATCAGCCAGGCCTTCAGCCGCCTGATGGGTGGGGCCATCACGGTCGAGAGCACGTCCGGGGTCGGCACGACCTTCACGTTGCGGCTGCCCGCGCGCATGCCGGACAAGGTCGAGCCCCTCCCCGCCGCGATGCCCGACCCGGTCGCGTCCGTGGCCCCCGACGAGGCGGACGGCGGCACGGTGCTGGTGATCGATGACGACCCGGCCCAGCGCGACCTGATGAACCGCTTCCTCCAGGGCCTGCACTTCAAGGTGGAACTGGCCGCCAACGGGCGCGACGGCCTGGACCTCGCCAAGCGGATCAGGCCCCGCGCCATCCTGCTCGACGTGATGATGCCGCAGATGGACGGCTGGTCGGTGCTGGCCGCGCTGAAGGACGATCCGGACCTTGCCGGCATCCCGGTCGTGATGGTGACCTTCGTGGACGACAAGGGCCTGTCCGCCGCGCTCGGCGCGGCCGGCCACGTCAACAAGCCGGTGAACTGGTCGCGGCTGGCCCAGGTCATGGACCGGCTGCGCGGCGCGCAGGGCGACGTGCTGGTCGTCGACGACGATCCCGACATCCGCGAGCGCCTGCGGCAC
>CAXTFJ010000050.1:0-3683 GCA_964243405.1 uncultured Lichenihabitans sp.
GAGCCGGCTGAGCCTGTCCACCGCGGCCTGCAGGCCGAAGTAGACGATGAACAGGGCGAGCAGGTCGGGGATGCCGCGGAACACCGTCGTGTAGGTCTCGGCGACCGCGCGGATGGGGCGCAGCTTCGAGCGCTTGAGCAGGGCGAGCGCGAGCCCGAAGCCGAAGCCGACCGGCAGGGTCGCGAGCGCCAGGCCGAGCGTGACGATCGTGCCCTGGAGGAGGAGCGGTGCCCAGCCGTTCGGTCCGAACAGCAGGGCGATGGCGCTCACGGGACCGCCGCCGCGCCCTCAGGCCCGCGTCACTCGCCCCGGATGTCGTCCTTGAAATACTTGGCTTCCAGGGTCTTGAACGTGCCGTCGGCGTCGGCTTCCGCGATGGCCTTGTTGAACATCGCGGCCAGGTCCGTATCCTCCGGGCGGAACGCGGCGCCCACGCCGGGGCCGTGGATCTCGGGCACGCGCTGCACCTTGTCGAGGATCTTGCAGCAGCCGTTGCCCTTCTTCTCGATGAAGTCCTGCTCGACCAGGATGTCGCCCATCACGTAGTCGATGCGGCCGCTGGCGAGGTCGAGGTTGGGCTCGTCCTGGGTGGGGTAGAGCTTGATGTCGGAATCCTTGTAGAACTTATCGAGATAGGCGGCGTGGATGGTGGACGACTGCGTGCCGATCGTCTTGCCCTTGAGCGCCGCGGGCGAGGTGTCGGTGGGTCCGTTGGCCTGGCCCACGAAGACCGGCGGCGTCGCGTAGTACATGTTGGAGAACAGCACCTTCTTCTTGCGGGCATCGGTGATGTTCATGCTGGAGAAGATCACGTCGAACTTGTCGGCCAGCAGCGCCGGGATGATGCCGTCCCAGTCCTGGTTCTGGAACGTGCAGGTCACCTTCATCTTGGTGCAGAGCGCCTTGCCGTAATCGACCTCGAAGCCGACGATGTCGCCCGAGGGCGTCACGCTCTCGAAAGGTGCGTAGGTCGCATCCATGCCGATCCGGAGTGTCTTGTACTCCTTCGCCGACGCGGCCGAGCCCGCCATCGCCACGATCGATCCCGCCACCACCAGCGCACTTGCCAAACGCATCGTCATCTCCGACCGGTTCCCGCTCGTCCGCCCCCGCCCGAGAGCGCGAGGCCATCACAAGGTCTCGAACAGCAAGGATCGTGCCTAGCGTTCATCAGCCCCTGGCGGCATTCGCGTCGGTGCTGGCGGATGATGATGATGCGAGGGACCTGCCTCGTTTGTAGCCAGTTTGGCGATGCGCTCCGGCGCACGATCCGCAGCACTCGGCGCGGTGGGAACGGCGGCGGCGAAACCTGGTCGGAGCGGGGAACAAGCGGCGCACCATCGTCGCGAACCCGGTCGGGCCGAGCCGCTCCGACCGTGGACGCGACCGACCGTCAGGTCACCTCGATGTCCATGACGATCAGGCCGTCGAGGCCGCCATCCGCCGCGCGCACGAGCCTGGCCCCCGCGGCCTGGTGGGCGGGATGCACCAGGTAGGCATCCCGCGCCGCCGCGTCGTCGAAGTCGACGATGAACGCGTGCGTGTGGCCCTTGGCGAGCGGTTCGGGGCTGACGTTCGGCCCAGCCGCGAAACCTCGCAGGCCGGCGATGACGTCGCCGAGGGCGCGGAGGTCGGCGAAGATCGCGGCTTTCTCCTCCTCGGCCGTGCCGGATGCGAAGCGCACGAGGACGATATGGCGGATCATGGGGGCGGCTCCTGGATGTCAGCCCTGCAGGGCGCCCGTGTCGACCGCGCCGAACACCGCGATCACCTCGCCCTCGCCGAACTCGCCCGTGTTCGGGTCTCCCGTCCGCTTGAACGCCAGGGCGCCGGCATGCTTGTCGGCGAGCGCGCGGGCGCGCCGCTTGGCCGCGTCGGCGCTGGGAGCTTCCTTGGCCTCGCCGGGCACGAGGTTGCCCTCGTCATCGCGGTCGAAGGGGATTACGACGTGGTAGGTTACGCCCGACATCAGCGCATGCTCCTCGCGCGACCCTGAAACGAAGCAGGACCCATGGCAATCAGATTCGAGGACAAGAAGGCGTCCGACGCCAAATCCAAGCCGGCCGCCAAGGAGCCGGAGGCCGCCTCCCGGCCGGCCGCACCCCCGCCGGCCTCGTCCGACTCTCCGGCAGCGTCCCCCGCTTCAGCCCCCGAACTGCCGTTCGCCAAGCCGGTCCGGCCGGACAAGAAGTCCAGGCGGAAGTAGCGCTCCAATCGGGTCCTGCCGTGGCCGAGAACGGTTCAGCCGCTCCCACCCGCGTGGTCGTGCCGCACGTGGACGACCTGGGCGCGAGCCACGGCGCCAATCGCGCCTATCTCGACCTCGCGTCCCGCGACCTCGTGACCTGCGGGTCCGTGATGGTGCCCGGTCCCTGGTTTCGCGAGATCGCGGAGGCGGCCATCGCCGACCCCGGGCTCGACCTCGGCGTCCACCTCACCCTCACCAGCGAGTGGGACGCGTGCCGCTGGGCGCCGATCTCCACCGTGAGCCGCGCGTCGGGCCTGGTCGATCAGGACGGCTACTTCCCCCGCGACGTGGCGAGCCTCCGTCGGTCCCTGGTACCCGAGGCCGCGGAAGCCGAACTGCGCGCCCAGGTGGAGCGGGCGCTGGCCGCGGGGCTGCGTCCCACCCACCTCGACGCCCACATGGCCGCCGCCATGCTGCCGGAGCTGCTCGACGTGCACGTGCGGCTCGCCCGTGAGTACGGGCTGTTTCCCGTCCTGCCCCGGTCGATCACCTGGGCGCCCGATCCCGACCGCTACCGCGCCGTCCTGGCCGATCTCGATGCCGAGGGTGCGCCCGTCGCCGACCACTGCCGCGGGACGCTGCCCGTGGATGCCTCCGCGCTGGAGGACGGCTGGCGCGCGCTCGTGACGGATCTGCCGCCGGGTCTCACCCACCTCGCCCTGCACTGCACGGCGCCGGGCGACTTCGCCGCCATGGCCCCGGCCCACGCGGGCTGGCGCGTCGCGGAATACGCGCTGCTCGCGAGCGGCGTCGCGCGCGACCTGTTCGCGGAAGGCGGCGTGGCCGTCACGTCCACCCGGGCGCTGCAGGGCCGCTGGCTCGACCATCTCCGCCGTGAGCCCGGGCGGCGATCTGATTGACAGCCGAATCCCGCGCCTCTAGAAACCGTCGCGTGGGGGCTGTAGCTCAGCTGGGAGAGCGCTGCAATCGCACTGCAGAGGCCAGCGGTTCGATCCCGCTCAGCTCCACCATTGCTTCGCGCCCTGAAGCCCGACAATCTCGCGGCCGGTCTGCCGCCCGCCTCCTGGATTGAGGAAAGGCGGGGTTAGAACCACCGACCCGTCGACGGCTCGCTGAGGGACCCCAATTCGTTCAGCAGGTCCTGCACTTCACCGGCCATCTGCATCTCGAAACCTGCCTGCACCTCGCCGTTGACCAAGGCCGGATAATCAGCCGTCCTGTCGTAGACCGTCCAGGGGCCGTCCTCTTCCTTGCGGATTTCAAAGAGCTTTTGAGACATGGCCGACTCTTGACGACGATGAACCACACCGATGAGGATTTCCGGATAAACCCGTAGAAGCCGAGGTGTTGATGCTGACGTCGAGGTGTGACTTCTCCTTCGCACCGGCCTGGTCGAAGACCACACTCGTTCAAAGGGTCAGGCGAAGTCACCGAGGTGATCTACAAAAGGCTGATCTTGTGTAAGGGCCTGTAC
>CAXTFJ010000050.1:3693-27856 GCA_964243405.1 uncultured Lichenihabitans sp.
GTACCTTATCGGTCCGGGGCCGGCTCACTTGATTGCGAAGCGGTCCGTCGCGGTCTTGAACGACCCTGCGCGATCGACCGAGCGGTCAAGCCAAAAGCAAGCCGCGTGAGCTTCAGGTCTTGGACCGCGGAGGGATTTGATCTCTGTTCGTTGCGCCTCGCGCGTTGCTGAGGACACCGCGTGGACGCCAGCGTCGCAGGAGGAGGCCGATCCTGCGTTGCCTTTCGGCTATGGCCATCCGCCTTTTTGCTAGGACCGTCTCACGTCACCCAAGTTCATTAATGCTTCATCGACGATGTTTGGAGCAGCCCCTTGCCACCTACGCCTGACGAGACCGTCGTTGCCCTGACAACCGAGATCGTATGCGCCTTCGTGGGCAGCAAATCCGTGCGTCCGACCGAGCTTCCGGAGATCATACGCGCCGTCCATTCGTCGCTTGTCGCTCTCGCTCATCCGCACCCCGAAAACGGCAGGGACGAAGCGCCGGTCCCGGCGGTGTCCGTCGCGAAGTCCATCGCCTACGACTACCTGATCTGCCTGGAGGACGGGAAGCGGTTCAAGTCGCTGAAGCGCCATCTCAGCGTGGCCTGCGGCATGACGCCGGAGCAGTACCGGGCGAAGTGGAACCTGAGCCGTGACTACCCCATGGTCTCGGCATCCTACGCGTCCGCCCGGTCCACGCTGGCGCGACGAATGGGTCTCGGAAAAAAGGCCAAAGTCGCCGTTCCCGGCGTGATCGCCAAAGCCCCCGCCACCGACGATGTTGCCTTCGAGACCGTGTCGGAAAGGCGGCGCGGGAGACCGAGGAAGACGGCCTGATCCGACGGGGGGCTGAAGGCCGGTCAGGGCGCTAGCCCGGCCAAGCAAGGACGTCGCGGTCTTCGCGGGCGAACAAGGGACGGTCTTTCCATCGCGGGCTCGGCCGTCGGTGCGGTTGAGCGAGCGTTCCGCTTCATCGCCCGGCGTATCGGCCCGAAACCTCCACTCGACCCTCGCGCGCGACCGATAGGGGCATCACTTCATGTCGATACATCCCTGGATGAAGGCGTAGGACAAGAAACCCCTCGTGTCCCTCCGGCTGAGCCGCTCGCATCGGCTGCGGACCCGGGCGGGCACGGCCGCATAGGCGGTGCTCAGGTAGTCGAGCGCGCGCCGTTCGGCCGAAACGCAGTCCTGCACGCGCGGGTCCGGCGCACGCGTTCCGACTTCCCGTTCGCACAGGTCGGTCGTGTCGACGACGGGCAGAACCACGTCGGCTCGGGCTACACCCCCCAGCACCACGAGGGTCGCCATAGCGGTCGCGCGCGACGCGCGCCACAGAACCACGACCCGGTCGGGACGGAGGAAAGGGGAGGGAGGCTCGGCGATCATGCGCCTTCGTACCATGGTGCCGCCCCGCGTACAGGCCCCGCGCTCGCGCCGCCGACGCGCTCAGTCCTCGCTCGGGTCCGCCTCGTCCAGGAGGCGGTAGCCGGCCTCGCCGAGGTGCTGGGCGATCAGCGCGCAGGCGTCGTCCCGGTCCCGTGCCGCCGACCGCCTCAAGGCCCGGACCGCTGCGACCGTCGCCGTCCTGTAGCGCGTCGCGAGGTCCTTCTCGCGAAGGTTCGCGCGCGCCATCAGGGCCGACACGGCACTCTCGTCGGTATCGATGTCCGGGCAGATGGTCGGGGTCAGCTTCGCGAGCACGGCGAGCTGCGCCGCGCGGGCCTGGGCGGTGAGGCGGGCGGACGCCTGCGCCCGACCGACGAGGCCGACCATCAGGCCCGCGACCAGGACGACGCTCCTCATGTCGGTGCCGCAAAGGAATGCGGGCGCACCAGGCCCTGCTCGGCGAGACGCAAACGCAGCACGTGCCGAAGCGCTTCCGGGCCGCTCGGCCGCGGGTGCGAATGGGCGGCGAGCCGAGCCTTCACGTCGGCCGCGACGTCGCGCTCCGGTCGCGGGGAGGCCAGGACCGCGGAGCCGGGAGAAAGTCTGCGAAGCGGCATGCCCCAGGATGGCCCGGCCGGCGCTGTCCTGTCGACCCCGGATGCCGTCGCGGGAAGGACGCGCCGAGTCGAAGCCCGCCCGCGGTCCCGCCGCCGACCTACTTCGGGTGGAGCAGCTTCCCGACCGCCTCGACCGTCATGCTGCCGGCGGACTCGGTTTCGCCCGAGGGCATCAGGTGGAACACGAATTTGCCGTTGCGGTCGTACACGTTGTCCCTGCGCACCGTGCCGACGCGGAGCCCTTCCGGACCGAACAGGTCGCCGTCCCTGATGGTCGCAACGCGGTTGCCGTTCCTGTCGTAGACGACGTCCTTCATGGCGTTTCCCCGGTTTCGTCACGACCGCCCGGCCGTTCGCGCGGGCGCGTCGGCCGATCCGGTCGGGGTGTATTGGGGCCCATTTTCGGCCGGGGTGCAACGCGCTTTCCGAACCCCCCACTGTTGGTCGAGACCCGCCACTGCCTCACTCGCCAGTGGGGCGGCGATCCGGTTTGATTCGGAACGGTCGGGACCGAGCCGCCTGCCCCGTCCACCCTGACACCTCAAAGAATGAGGTGTTCGGTCCACCAAATCTTCACCGTGACGGAAAACTTGTTGGGCGGATCCGCCCCGCGAGGCCGTTCGGCAAGGATCTGATCGCCATTTCCACCGTACTGGGTCGGTTGGCGACCGGCGACGGATGCCACCACCGACGGGGTATCCCATGTCCTCGCACGTCTCCGGTCCCGTCGTCATCATCGGTGCGGGCCCCTACGGCCTCTCGCTCGCGGCGCATCTCGCCGCGGCCGGCATCCCGCACCGCATCTTCGGCGCGCCGATGCGCACGTGGCGAGACGGCATGCCGGCGGGCATGCTGCTCAAGTCCGAGGGCTTCGCGTCCAGCCTGTCCGACCCCGGCGCGGCCTTCACGCTCGCGGCCTACTGCGCCGAGCGAAACCTGCCCTACGCCGACACCGGGTGGGGCGTGCCGGTCGAGGTGTTCGCGGCCTACGGCGAGGCCTTCCAGCGATGCTTCGTGCCGCACCTGGAGACCGTCGAGGTCCGCTCCCTCGCGCGGGCGGCCCGCGGGTTCGCGGTGACGCTCGACGACGGCCGGACCCTCGTGGCGGACCGGGTGGTTCTGGCCACCGGCCTGCGCCCCTTCGCCCACCTGCCCGACGTCTTCGAAGACCTCCCCGGTGATCTCGTGAGCCACAGCCGCGACGCGGCGGACCTCGGCCACCTCGCGGGCCGCACCGTGGCGGTGATCGGTGGTGGCGCTTCCGCGCTCGACGTCGCCGCGAGCCTGCATCGCGCCGGCGCGCACGCCACCGTGATCGCCCGGCGGTCCTCGTTGCGCTTCTTTCCGCCCGGGACGCGCGGCCGGCTGGACGGCCTGCGCGCGCCGCAAACGCCGCTCGGGCCCGGCTGGAAGAAATGGCTCTGCGCGACGGCGCCGCTGCTGTTCCGCCTGCTGCCCGCCGGCCTGCGCCACGACCTGGTCAGGCGCCACCTCGGACCCGCGCCGGCCTATTCGGTCAAGGAGGTCATCGAGGCGCACGTCCGCGTGCTCACCGGCGCCAGCATCCGGTCCGTGACGCGGGACGGCGAGCGCGTCCGCCTGACCGTCCAGACCGAAGCCGGACCCCAGGACGTCGTCGCCGACCACGTCGTGGCCGCCACGGGCTACCGCATCGACCTGTCCCAGCTTGCCTACCTCGATCCGACGCTGCGCACCGAGGTCCGCTGCATTGGGGGGGCGCCCGTGCTGTCGTCCCGCTTCGAAACGAGCGCGCCGGGTCTCCACGTCGTCGGTACGGCCGCGTCGCCCACCTTCGGGCCCCTCCTGCGCTTCGTGTGCGGGGCGGGGTTCGCGGCCCGCCGGCTCACCCGATCGTTCCGGGTGCTGGCCCCGGAAACGGCTGGTGTCCAGCCGGAGGCCTCGGCCGGGCGGGCCCGCGCGGGCGAACCGCGCCTCGCTTTCCTGACGCTGTCGAACGACGTCGGCTCCGAGCGCATCGTCGCGCAGCTGAGCCGGGAGGGGGCCGCCTGCGCGGTCGTCGGCACCGCCGACAGCTACGCCATGACCACCCGCCACGCCGCGCGGCGGGTGGCGCTGCCGCGCTTCGGCGGCCCGTCCTTCGCCCGGATCCTGGTGCGGGGACGGCTGGAACGGCTCCTGTCCGAGTGGCAGCCCGACCGGATCATCCCGCTCGACGAGCTCGCCGCGCGGGTGCTGCGGCGGCTGGTGACGGGCGGACGGATCAGTCCGGGCCTGCGGGCGCTGATCATCGCCTCGACCGGCGACCCGGCCACCTACGCGCTCGGGTGCAGCCGCGAGGGCCTGCTGCGGGCCGCCGTGGCGCGCGGCCTGCGCGTGCCGGACACGAGACCCGCCCCCGACCTCGCCGTCGCCCACGAGACGGCGGCCGACCTCGGCTTTCCCGTCGTGCTCAAGCGCGAGGAAACCTGCGGGAGCGGTGGCGTGACCCTCGTGCGCGAGGCCGCGGACCTGCCGCGGGCCTACGCGGCGGCGCGGCGACGCGCGGCGGCGAAGCGGGCGCTGGGCTGGGTGGCGGGCCTCGTCGGTGGCGAGGATGCGCGCGAGGCGCGGGCCCCCGGCGCCATGCTCGGCCTGCAGCGCTTCGTGCCGGGCCGGCTCGCCATGCACACGGTGGCGTGCCGCGACGGCCGCGTGCTCGACGGGCTGAGCCTCGTGGCCCAGCGGCAGCATCCCGTCCCGATCGGGACCAGCACGATCGTCTCGGCGCTGGAGCACGACGAGATGGCGGCCACGGCGCGGGTTCTGGTGCGCCTCCTGCGCCTCTCGGGGTTCGCGAGCTTCGACTTCCTGCTCGACGCCGACGGGCGCGCCCACCTGATCGAGCTCAACCCGCGGCCGATCGGCTCGACGCACCTGGGAGCGCTGTTCGGGCACGACCTGTGCGGCGCCTACCTCGCCGACCTGGCCGGGACGGTCCCGCAGCAGCCGGCTCCGGCGTGGAGCGGGCCGGTGGCGCTGTTTCCGCGCGAACTGGCGCGGGACCCGTTCGGGGGAGGCCTCGGCGCGGAGGGCGGCGTGCTGCACGACGTGCCCGTCGACGATCCCGCGGTCGTCGAGCGCTGCCTCGCCCACCTGGCGCGGCTGCATCCTTCCCACGCCCTGGGCTTGCAGGCGCTGCTGCTGACGCAGGCTCCGACACGGTCCACCACGCCGATCCAGGTCCCGATCCGCGAAGCCGCCTGACGCGGGGCCGGACCGCGTCAGGCGGCCCGCGATCCTCAGGCCTCCCCGTCGACGAGCATCCCGGCCGCCTTTGACCGGCAGCGCTGCAGCATCACCAGGGACGCCGCGTCGCCCTCCCGCAGGCCGTCGACCGCCGTGAACCGCGCGGCGGCCTCCGTGAACCTCGCCGCTCCGTAGCAGGCGAGGCCGTCCTCGTAGACCGAGACCCAGTCGGGCGCCGCGGCGCCGGCCTCGGCCGGGCCGATCAGTTCGTGGATCTTCGTGCCTTCGGTCCGGCCCGGAAGGGTGACACGGTCCAGTTCACGGGTCAGGAATGCGGTACCGATCCTGCGGCGCGTCCCGTCGCCGATGATCACCGTCGTGCCGTATACCTTGTTGGCGGCCTCGAGCCGGCTGGCGACGTTCACCGCGTCGCCCAGCACCGTGTAGTTCAGCCGCTGCTCGGTCCCGATGTTGCCGACAAGGACGTCGCCGGAATTGATCCCGATCCGCGCCCTCAGGGGCCGCCCGCGATCGTCCCTGACGTCGGACCGCATCAAAGCGTCGGAACAGGCCAGCGCCGCCCGGCAGGCGTCGGCCTCCTGGTTCGGGTTGGCCTCCGGGGCACCCCAGAATGCCATGATGGCGTCGCCGATGAACTTGTCGATGGTGCCGCCGTGGGCCACGATCGCGTCCGACATGAGCGCGATGTAGCGCGACAGTAGCGGAATGGCGGCGTTGCCCATGCGCTCCGACAAGCCCGTGAACCCTTCGAGATCGATGAACAGGATCGTCATCGGCCGGACCGTTCCGCCGGGCTTGGCCTCGACACCCTCCTGCACCAGCATGTTGACGAGGTCGGCGGGCAGGTACTTCCGAAAGGCCCGCAGGCCCGACGCCATGTTGGACAGCACGAACGACAGCCGGTCGAGTTCGCTCAGCCAGGTCGGGTGGTAGTCGATCTGGTCGAGGTCGAAGCGCCGGACGCGGCCGAGCTGCCCGACCATGCGCGTCAGGGGCACGACGAGGAGGAATCGGGCCAGCAGCGCCGCGACCGTGACGGCGGCCACGACCAGCGCCACGAGGCTGAGGCCGATGCGTCGCGTGGCGGCGTCGATGCCGCCCAGGAAGTCCGCTTCGGGCACCACGGTCGTGACCTGCCAGCCCATGAAGTCGAGCGGCGTGATGCTCACGGTGTAGGACTGGCCGCCGGAGGCGACGCGCGCCGCCGAGATCTGCATCCGCAGCGGATCGGCCTTCGCGAGCATCCGGTCGTGCGTCTGCCGCGCCACGCCGAGCAGTGCGGGGCCGTGCGGGACCGGCATGCGCGCGTCCCCCGCGTCGACGGCCGGCCCCGCGACGGGCGCGCCGTTCGCGTCGAGGACGAAGGCCGCGCCGGTGCGCCCGACCGTGAGCCCCGCCAGGAAGCGCGACAGCCGGTCGAGGTCGATCATCACGGCCAGCACGCCGCCCGGCACCGCGTCGCCCGCGACGCGGCCCACGTAGGCGATCGACGGCCTGTCGCCCTCCGCGTGCCGGGACACGCGCGTCCAGAGCGGGGTTGGGCTCGCCAGCGCGTCCCGGTACCAGGGCTGTTGCGTCACGTCGTAGCCGGTCGAGCGGGCGGCGTGCTGCTGCACGCTGCCCATGCCCGCGAGCGTCCGGTAGGTGTCGACGCTTTCCGAGCGCGGGTCCGGCCCCGCGGCGATATCCACCACTTCGAGCTTGCTGTCGTCGAGCTTGTGGACGGCGAAGAAGCTGCCGTCCGGCCGCGCGAGCGAGATCCAGGACAGGGCGGGCTGCGCCTGCAACTGGGCGAGGAACAGGAACTCCCGCTTGTCGGGTTCGCGCACGTCGACCACGTCGCGGACCAGGATGGTGTTCAGCGCCCGGTGCGCCGCCTCGGCGCTCGCGATCAGCGACGACAGCTCGTTGCGGACGTCGGTGACGGTCTGCTGGTTGAGCGTGTCGACCAGGCTGCGGCTGTTGGACTGCGCGGTGCGCGACCACAGCACGTTGACGGCACCGGTCGTGAGCACGAAGGCCGCGGGCACGCTGACGATCAGGGCCGTTCGGATCCCGACGCGCATCCACCAGCCTCGCACAAACCATCCCCGGCGCGGACGCATCCCGCGAGCCCGTCCGTTCCCGCGGGTGCGGGAATGACCGTCATAGCTCATGGGAGTAGAAGTCCACCATCCGTGAGTCCGGGTCTCGGGTCAGTCTGAGGTCTGACCCGAGGACGCGCTGTTCGGGACGGCCTCGTCGAGCTGTTCCGCCGGTCTCCGTCCGGCACGGCCGTGAGCGAGGGCTGGTTCCTTGGCGCGATTCTTGATGGGAAACCGCCATCGCACAGGCACGAGAGTTTCACAGAATGGCACGACCCCGACGACTCGTCGTTTCCGGCGCCGGCATCGCCGGCAGCCTCATCACGGCGGGCTTGGCCGGCCGTGACGACATCGAGGTGACCTGCCTCGAGAAGGTGGCGGATGCCGGCCACGCTGATGCCGGCACCGGGCTCAACATCGGGCCGAACGCCATCAAGTCGCTGCGGAGCGTCATGCCCGACCAGGCCGAGACGGTCGTGGCCAACAGCCTGCCGTGGCGGCGCTGGACGATCGGCACCACCGACGGACGGGCCCTCATGGACCTGCCGCTCGAGGCCGTGGCGGACAATTTCGGCGTTCGCATCCGGTGGTCGGAGCTCTACGCGCTCCTGCGCGAGCCGATCGCCCGGTACATCACCTACGGGGCCGAGCTGCTGGCCTGCGAAACGGGGCCCGCGGGCCCTTCGGTCCGCTACACGGACGCGCGCACCGGGCGCCCGGAGACCCTCGGCGACATCGACCTGCTGATCGCGGGCGACGGCCGCTATTCGCCCATCCGCCAGCACGTCCTGGGCAGGGAGGAGCCCGCCTTCCTGGGCGTGTGCCTGTACCGCGTCCTGTTCCCCGTGGGGGACGAGTGTCCCATCGACGACTACGCCCAGTGGTTCAACGGGCCCAACCGCCTGCTCGCCTTCCGCGTGCCCGGCAACCTCGTCTACTGCGCCGGATCGTTCACGCTGCCCGCCGACGGCCTCATCCGCGACGACATGAAGACCGCCGAGGCGCTGCGTGCCTGCTACACGCCGGCCGATGCGCCGCCGTCCGCCGAGTGCCGCTTCCTCATCGATGCGGTCGTGGCCAACCTCGACCGCATCCACTGGGCGCGGTTGCAGGAGGGCAGCATCCGCTACGCCGGCAGCCCCGGCGTGCTGCTGGTGGGCGACTCGGCCCACCCCATGGTGCCGACGCTGGGCCAGGGCGCCACGCAGGCCGTGGAAGACGCCTGCGTGGCCGTCGACGAGATCCGGCGGGCCCTGAATGCCGGCGAAGGGCTGGAGGCCGTTCCCGACCGCGTCGACCGGCGCCGGCGCGAGCGCGTCCAGTTCGTGGTCGATTTCTCGCGCGACGCGACGGACACGATGCTCGCCGGCGCGGACCCGGTCGCGGGGACGTTGCGCAAGCTCGAGCCGTCGTTCCAGGACAAGCTCCGGCGCCTCTACCGGGACGTCCCCCTGGCGACCGCGTGAGCGCCCCCCTCCCTTCCCCTTCAACCAGGATGCTGCGATGACCAACTTCACCGGCAAGGTCGCGATCGTGACGGGCGCGGGCGACGGCATCGGCCGCGCGACCGCGCGCGGCCTGGCCGAGGGGGGCGCGACCGTGGTGCTGGTCGACGTCAAGGGCGCGTCGGAAGCGGCTTCCGGCATCGCGTCCAAGGGCGGCAAGGCGCAGGCCGTCACCCTCGACGTGCGCGACGCTCCCGGGTGGGACGCGCTGGTGGCCGACCTGCTGGAGAAGCACGGCGCCATCGACATCCTCGTCAACAACGCCGGCATCGCGGTGGCGGGCGACAGGGCCGCCGAGGTCGGCGAGGACGTGTGGGACCGCATCATGGACATCAACGCCAAGGGCGTCTGGCTCGGCATGAAGGCGGTGCTGCCCTCCATGATCGCCAGAAAGGCCGGCAAGATCTGCAACGTGGCCTCCACCGCGGCCCACATCGGCCTGAAGGACGCGGCGGCCTACTGCGCCTCCAAAGGGGCGGTGCTGGCGCTGACCCGGCAGGCGGGCGTGCAATACGCGCCCTTGAACATCCAGATCAATTCGGTATCGCCCGGCACGACGATGACCGGCATCCAGAAGCAGGTCACGGACGAGCAGCGGGCCGCCTTCCTGCCCTTGACGCCCATCGGCCGCTTCGCCGAACCCGGGGAGGTGGCCGCCACCATCCTGTTCCTGTGTTCGGACGGCTCGTCCTTCGTGACGGGCGCGGACCTCAGCGTCGACGGCGGCATGGTGGCGCTGTGAGCCGGACGGTCGAAGGGAGCGCGTCGTGATGAAGGTCCTCGTCACCGGCGGCGCCGGGCTGATCGGCATGGCGGTCCGCGACAGGCTGGCGGCGCGCGGCCACCAGGTCACGGCGGTCGACGTCACGGACTTCGGCCGGGGGGACGCGGGCCTCACGCTGGCGAGCGTGGGCGACCGGGCCGCCATGGAGGCGCTGGTCGACCGCGCCGGCATCGAGGCCGTCGTCCACTGCGGCGCGATCTCCGGGCCCATGCTGGCCAAGGGCCAGCCGCTGCTGCTGGTGGGCGTCAACATCGACGCGACCGCCCTGCTGCTCGACCTGGCGCGCACGCGCGGGATGCGCCGGTTCGTGTTCTGCTCCTCCATCAGCGTCTACGGCAGCGTGGGGCAGGCGGTGATCACCGAGGAGCGCCCGCTGCACCCGACGTCGGTCTACGGTGCCACCAAAGTCGCCTGCGAGCAGCTGATCGAGGGCTTCGCGGCCGAATACGGGCTCAGCGGCGTCAGCCTGCGCATCGGCCGCGTGTACGGGCCCTACCGCCGCGCCAACTGCCACCTCGGCACGATGATCCGCGACGCCGACGCGGGCCGCGCCACCGAGATCGCCTGCGGGGCCGACTTCCCCTTCCACTACGTCTACGTGGACGACGTGGCCGACGCCCTGGCGGTCGCGCTGGAGGCCGACGGCGTTCCAGCGTCGGCCTACACCATCGGCGGTCCGGCCGCCCTCACCATGCCCGAGATCGTCGCCGCCGCGCGGCAGGTGCTGCCAGGCGCGCGCATCGGCGTCGTGCCGGGCGAGGATGACGTCCCCGACGTGCAGACCGCCTTCGACCTGACGCGGGCCAGGACCTACCTCGGCTGGACGCCCGCCTACGACATCGCGCGCGGGCTCGCGGCCTACGCCGATGCCATCCGCTCCGGCCGGGCCGCCTCCTGAACCAGACGAAGGACATTCCACGATGAGTCTCGACGACCAGGCCCTGTTCGACGCCGCCCAGGCGGTGCGCCAGCGGGCGCACGCGCCCTATTCGCATTTCCCGACGGGAGTGGCGCTGCTCGCCGACGACGGGGTTATCTACGCCGGGTGCAACGTCGAGAACGCCTCCTACGGTCTGGGCAATTGCGCCGAGGCTTCGGCCATCGCGGCCATGCTGGCGGGCGGCGGCAAGCGGATCAGGCGCGCCTACGTGGTGGCGCCCGGCCCGATGCCCGTCACGCCCTGCGGCGGGTGCCGCCAGCGGCTGCGGGAGTTCGCCGACCCCGACCTGGTGGTGATCGCCCACGGGGTCGACGGCGACCCGCTGGAGGTCACGCTGGGCGAGCTGCTCCCGCACTCCTTCGGGCCGGAGTTCCTCGCCTGAGGCGGGCTGTCGCTCAGCTCAGGTCGAAGCGCCAGGCGCGGTGCTTGCTCCGCGCCCGCGTGGTCCGCCAGCCCACCGCCACCAGGGCCAGGACCGTGACGAGGTAGGGGATCACCTGGAGGAGCTGCGGCGCCAGCCCCGTGACCTGGGGCAGCGTCACCGACAGCGCGGTCGCGGCGCCGAACAGCAGCGCCACCAGGGTGGTGAGGTAGGGGCCGCCCCGCGCGAAGAAGATGGCCGCCAGCGCGATCAGCCCGCGCTCGTTGGTCATCTCCTTGGAGAACAGCGTCACGTAGGCGAGCGACAGGTAGGCGCCCGCCAGGCCGCAGAACAGGCCGGACAGCAGCATGGCCTGGAACTTCACGCGGTCGACGTTGACCCCGGCCGCGGCGGCCGCGTCCGGAGCCTCGCCCACGACGCGCAGGCGCAGACCCCAGCGCGTGTTGTAGAGCACCCAGGCCACGGCCGGCACCATGAGGTAGGCGACGTAGACCAGGATCGTGTGGCCGCTGAAGATCTCGTTCAGCCCCGGGACGTCGGCGATGCCCGGGATGACGATGGTTGGGAAGCGCGGGATCGTGTCGGAGGTGAACAGCGCGTCCTGGCCGAAGATGCCCTTGAGCAGCAGCGCCGTGAGACCGTAGGCCAGAAACGTCACAGCCGTGCCCGCGATGAAGATGTGCGCGCGGAAGCGGATGTTGAACAGCGCCATCAGCGCCGCGAGCACCATCGAGGCACCCACCGCGCCGATCACTGCCACCACGAGGCTGCCGCTGAAATAGGCGGCCGTGATCCCCGCGAAGGCCGCCACGATCATGAAGCCGTCGAGCGCGATGTTGAGCATGCCGGCCTGGTAGGTCAGCAGCCCGCCGAGCGCGGCGAAGATCAGCGGCGTCGAGATCCGCACCGTCGAGTGGAGGATGTCGAGGTTCAAGGGGGTCAGGCCTCCTCGGCCGCGACGGGGTTGGGGTCGGGCTCGGCCACGACGCCGACGAGCGGGCTCGCGGGCAGGCCCGCCCCGGTCCGGCGCAGCCAGTCCCACGAGAAGCGCGCGGCCAGGATCAGGACGGTGAGGAATTCGAGGACCTCGACAAGGTATTTGCTGAGCGAGGTGGTCATCTGCAGCACGGCGCTGCCGCTCTCCAGCGCGCCGAAGAAGGCGGAGGCCGCGACGACGCCGATCGGGTTGAAGTTCGCCAGCATGGCGACCGCGATGCCCTCGAAGCCGTAGCCGGGCGAGAAGCTGTCGAAGAAGGCGCCGTAGACCCCCATCACCTCCTCGCCGCCGCCGAGCCCGGCGACCGCGCCCGAGACCAGCATGGCGGCCACCGCGCGCCGGGGGACGTCGATGCCCCCGTAATAGGCGAAGGTCGGGTTGAGTCCCATGATCTTCCATTCCAGCCCGCGCACGGTCGCGAGGTTGACGACCGTGAAGACCGCGCAGCAGGCGAGCGCGATGAACACCCCCCAATTGGCCTGGGAGTAGAGCGAGAACTGCGGCAGGATGGCGGTGTCGAGCACGTCGGGCAGCTTGTTGGTGGGCCCCGGCGCCTTCAGCACGTGGATGGCGAAGAAGCTCGTGAGCAGCAGCGCGATCGGGTTGAGCATCAGGCAGACCACGAGCTCGTTGACGTTGAGCTTGACCCGCAGAAAGGCGGGGATCGCGGCCCACAGCGCGCCGCCCAGCATGGCGGCCCCAAGCGTCAACGGCACGTGCAGGACCGTGGGCAGCGGCACGATCCAGCCCACCACGCCGGCGAAGAAGGCGCCGACCAGCAGCTGCCCCTCGACGCCGATGTTCCACAGGCCCGCCCGGAACGCGATCGACACCGCGAGGCCCGTGAAGAGCAGCGGCGTGAGCATCTGCAGGGTGACGAGCAGGTTGGGCACGCCCACCAGGCTCCCCGAGATCAGCACGCCGTAGACCTCGATGGGGTTCTCGCCCATGGCGAGCACCAGCAGGCCGCCGATGAGCGTGGCGATGACCAGCGCGACCGCCGGCTGCACGACCGGGGCGAGCCACCGCAGGCGGGACTGGCGAGGGGCCGGGCCGCTCGAGGCGGAAGCGGTCATGACGCGAGCTCCTCGGCCGGCATGGCGTCGCGCAGGCCGCCCATGTAGCGGCCCACCTCCTCGGGCGTGGTCGCCGCGGTCTTCAGGTTGGCGACGATCCGGCCGCGGTAGATGACCAGGATGCGGTCGGACAGGGAGAAGACTTCGTCGAGGTCGGCCGAAACGACGAACACCGCCTTGCCGGCGTCGCGCATCTCCACGAGCGTGCGGTGGATCTGCTCGATGGCGCCGATGTCCACCCCCTGCGAGGGCTGTTCGGCGATCACGACGTCGGCCGCCCGGGTCAGCTCGCGGGCGATCTGCACCTTCTGCTGGTTGCCGCCCGACAGCGAGCCCGCCGCCTTGTCGAGGTCGGCGCCGCGCACGTCGAAGCGCGCGATCAGTTCGGCGGCCCTGCGCCGGGCCCCGCCGACCGACAGGAACGGCCCGCGGCGGAACTCGTCGAGGTGGCCGACGGACAGGTTCTCCCAGAGGCTGCTCTGCGGCGACAGGCCGACGCCGCTGCGGTCGGCCGGGATGTAGGCCAGGCCCGCCTCCCGGTTGCCGAGCGGCGTGTGCCCCAGGCGCTTGCCCGCGATCGTCACCTCGCCCGCGACGGGCAGCCTGAGCCCGGCGATGCACTCGACCAGCTCGTCCTGCCCGTTGCCCTGGACGCCCGCCAATCCCACGATCTCGCCGCCGTGGACGCCGAGCGACAGGTCGTCGACCGCCACCTCGCCGCGCTCGCCCAGCGCCGTCAGCCCGTGCACCGCGAGCTTCGCCGTGGCCTCGGGCTC
This sequence comes from uncultured Lichenihabitans sp., assembly GCA_964243405.1. Classification (GTDB taxonomy): domain Bacteria; phylum Pseudomonadota; class Alphaproteobacteria; order Rhizobiales; family Beijerinckiaceae; genus Lichenihabitans. The sequence continues at coordinate 17,454 of CAXTFJ010000050.1, forward strand.
CGCCTCGGTCTTGGCGACCCTGAGCAGCACGGGCCGGCCCACCATCAGCCGCGCGATTTCTTGCGCGGAGACGTTTTCGTTGGCGAGGGTCGCCACGATACGGCCCTGGCGCATCACCGAGATGCGGTCCGAGGCGGCCAGGACCTCGCCCAGCTTGTGGGTGATGAAGATGATCGAGTGCCCGTCCGCCGCGAGCCGGCGCATGGTGGCGAACAGCTCCTCGGTTTCCTGCGGCGTCAGCACCGCGGTGGGCTCGTCGAGGATGAGGATCTTGGCCCGGCGATAGAGCGCCTTCAGGATCTCCACCTGCTGCCGAAGGCCGACGGGCAGCGTGGAGATGGCGGCGCGCGGGTCGAGGTCGAGGCCGAAGCGCTGGCAGAGGCCGCGCGTTTCGGCCATCGCGCGCGCCTTGTCGAGACGGTCGAACGAGCGCAGCGGCTCGGCGCCCAGCACGATGTTGTCCGCCACGCTGAACGAGGGGGCCAGCTTGAAGTGCTGGTGCACCATGCCGACGCCCGCCGCGATGGCCTCGCGCGGGGTCGCGAAGGATACGGGGCGGCCGTCGAGGGTGATCTCCCCCTCCGAGCGCGGCACGAGCCCGTAGAGGATGTTCATCAGCGTCGACTTGCCGGCGCCGTTCTCGCCCACCAGGGCGTGGACCTCGCCGCGCTCGATATCCATGCTGGCCGAGCGGACCGCCACGAAGGAGCCGAACCGCTTGGCGATGGCGCTCAGGCGCACGACCGGCATCGGGGCTTCGGCCATTCGTCGAACCTCCTGGCTCGGGACGAGACGGTCGCGGAGGGCTTCCGCGACCGTCGAGGGTGGCGCGCCTACTTGGCGAGAGCCGTGGCGTCGGCCAGCGAGGGCGGCGTGTCGATGGGCGGCGTTCCCATCTGCTTCTGCCCCGGCTTCAGGTCGAAGTAGTTGGGCACCACGATCGCGCCCGACAGCACCTTCTTGTTGAGCTCGCCCACGTCGGCGAGCACGCTGTCGGAGATCAGGCCCTTGTTGTACTGGTCCATGGCAGCTTCGACGCCGTTGTCGGCGAGGCCGTAGAACTTGACCGTGCCGCCCTTGAAGGTGCCGTCCTTGACCGACTTGATGATGTCGTAGGCCTCCGTGTCGACCCGCTTGACCATGGAGGTCAGCACGGTTCCGGGCGCCAGATAGTTCATGTCGCTGTCGACGCCGATCGCGAAGGTCTTGGTGTCCTTGGCGGCCTCGATGACGCCGACGCTGGTCGGGCCCGCCACCGCGAAGTTGATGTCCGCGCCGTGGTTGATGTTGGCGAGGGTGAACTCCTTGCCGCCCGCCGGGTCGATGAAGGAGCCCGTGTAGGTTTCGATCACCTTGATGTTGGGGTTGGCGGTCTTGGCGCCGTAGTCGTAGCCGATGAAGAAGCGGTGGATGACGCCGATGTCCTTGCCGCCCACGAAGCCGATGGTGCCCGTCTTGGTTTCCTTGGCCGCGATGTAGCCCACCAGGAAGGACCCTTCCCAGTCCTTGGTGACGGTCGACACGACGTTGGGGGCCAGCGGGTCGGGCCCCACGTCGATCATGCCGAACTTCTGGTTCGGGAAGGCGGTGGCGACCGTCTTCATGGCGGCGATCATGTCGAAGGTCGAGCCGATGATGAGGTCCGGCTTCAGCCCGGCGGCGCGCGCCAGCGAGGACTGGTAGTTTGAGATGGCGGTGGGCTGGATGACCGAGAAGGTGATCCCGAGGTCCTTCTTGGCCGCCTGCATCCCTTCGTACATCTTGTCGCTGAAGGAATGGTCGCCGAGCCCCGACTCCGGCGTCACGAGGATGACGCTCGTCGCCGCGAGGCTGGGGAGGGTCGAGGCGGCCAGCAGGGCCACGGCGGCCAGGCCGGTCTTGAGGGCTCGTTTTACCATGGATGCGCTCCGTTGCTGCTCGGGGTTGGGACCGGGTGACGCCTTCGCAGGGTGTCCCGCGCTCGCGAAGCCGGCGGATGCCGTGAGGGGGCCAGGGGTGATGCGTCGTTGCCGGTCAGAGGCGGACTCCAGCGCTCGCCGTCGTTCGCGGACCAAAGGGTAAGGGTAGAAATGAATGTTTACCGGTTCCCGCCGCCCTGCGTCGCCGCGGGGCTGACGCGATGGCGCGGCGCGGGCGAGGTCGCGGGCGCCGCGCGGGTTCGGAACCAAACCTCACCATGTGCTCAGCCCTCCCTCGTGCGTGCCCCACGTTCGGCGGCGTTCCTGTGGTCGCCATCTAGCACCAATCATGCCGGGGCCCGGAGCCGCCGGGCCTCCGCCATGAAGTCGCGGACCTTCTCGGGCACGAACGTCCCCACCGCGCTGCCCGTCCCCTTGAGCGAGGTGCTGACGATCGCCCCGTCGGCCACGGCGCAGACCTCGTGCAGGTTGGCGGCGTCGACCCCGCCGCCGACCAGGATCGGCGCGCCCGCGGCCCTGCCGCGCGCGGCTTCCACGAGCGCGAGCGTGCCGGGATAGTCCTTGCCGGTGACCACCAGCCCGTCCGCGCCGCCGAGCCGCACCGCGAACTCGACGTCCTCGGCGAAGCCGCCGCTGGCGACCGGCGTGCCGGTGCGGTCGTGGACGTCGGCGAAGATGGCGGTCCGGTCGGCGCCCAGCGCGTTGCGTGCCTTGATGGCCTCGTGGGCCTTCGCGGTTTCCAGGCCGAAGGGCGTCATCATGGCGCCCACGTAGATCTTCACGCGCACGAAGTCGGCGCCCGAGGCGGAGGCCACCGCCATCATGGCTTCGGCGTCGTTCTCCAGCAGGTTCAGGCCGACGGGCCGGCCGGCCCAGGCGCGGATGTCGCTCGTGATCCGCGTCATCCAGGCGACCTGTTCGCGCGTCGCGTGGAGCGCCACGGGGACGTCGCCCAGGTTCTGGATCATCAGCGCGTCGATGCCGTTGTCGGCGAGGACCCGGGCTTCGGCCATCGCGGCGTCGAGCACGCGCCCGAACCCCTCTCCCCGGTAGCGGGCGCCGGTCGCGAGCGGCGCGAGCTGCACCATGCCGACCACCGGCTTGCGGCCGGCGCGGACCAGGGACATGAGCGTGTCCATCAGGCGAGGCCGGGTGCTGCGGCCGCCTCGGCGGAGTTGAAGATCTGCCGGAAGTTCACCTCGAGCCGCTTCGGGTTATTGAAGTTGAGGAAGGGGATGTCCTGCAGCCGCGCCGTCTCGCACGCCAGGTACTCGAACGGCAGCTTGTAGACGAAGGGCGTCAGGACCTCGGGCAGCCCCGCGGGCATGGGGAAGTAGGCGTCGGCCGCGGCTTCGGCCGCGGCGTCGCCCTCTTCCCCCACGATCACCACCCTCGACCCCATGTCGCGGGCGGCCCGCGCCTGTTCGAGCCCCCGGTCGCGGCCCGCGCCGGGCGGCAAGACGATGAACGTGTCGGTGGTCTCGTCCGTCATGAAATAGTGCTCGTGCGCCCATTCCTCGAGCTGCGAGGCGTGGCAGGGCCGCGTCAGCGCCTCGAACCACTTGGCCATGGCGAAATAGGAGGTGGCCATGTTCGGGCCGCCGCCCAGGATCACGGTGCGCCGGTCGGCGGTCAGCGTGGGAGCCAGCGCCCTGGCGCGCTCCAGCGTCGGCCCGTCGGCCGCGCGCATGGCATCCGCCACGCCGTGCAGCGAGGCAACCAGTTGGGCGGAGCGCGCGGCCTCCAGCGTGCCCAGCCGCTCGCCGATCGCGACCGCGGCCGTGAACAGGCCCAGCATGCTGGCCGTGTAGGTCAGGGTGCCGGGGGTGATGACCCGCGTGCCGTCGGGCAGCTCCTTGATGTTGTCCATGGCGTTGACGCGCAGCAGGGTTTCGGCGGTCTGCGCCAGCTTGCTGCCGGCGTTCACCGTCACCCCGAAGGTCCACGCGCCCTTGTCGCGGGCCAGGCGCACGCCCTCGATCGTGCGCGACACGGTGCCGGAGTTCGACACGCCGAACACGAAGGAGTTTTTCGGCAGGTCCTCGACGAGGTAGCGCGAGAACTCGAGCGACTCCACGGGCTCGACGTGGCGCCCGGTGGCCTTGGCCATGAACTGCCGCGCCGCGACAGCCGCGCAATAGCTGTCGCCGCAGCCGATCATGAAGCCGTGTTCGAGCGTGCCGGGGTCGCGGGCCGCCAGGACCTCGCGCATGAAGCCCAGCATGCTGTCGACGTTGTCGCTGACGAAGTCGGCCTGCAGGCCGATCTCGCGCATCATGACGGTCTTCTCGTTCGCTGTGCTATCCAACGGGTCTGCTCCTGGCGGGAAAGGGCGGTGATCGGCGACCCTGTTTCACAGGGCGTGGGCCTCGGCGCGCGACCGCAGGCGCTGCAGGCGCGCCTCGGCCTCGCCGCCGTCGGCCACGACGAGCGCGCTCAGCCCGGTCCCGGCCAGCGCGAAGGAGGCGGAAACCGAGCCCGACAGGATGGCTTCCAGCGCCGAACCCGTGCGGGCGTAGCCCAGGATCGTGCCGCCCGAGAAGGCGTCGCCCGCTCCCGTCTCGTCCACGACGGTCTCGGCGACCGTCGGGATCGTGAAATACTCGCTGGCGCCCGCCGCGTGGACCATCGCGCCCTCGCTGCCCTGCTTGATGGCGATCACCGGCACGTCGGGCGCGAGCTCCCGCAAGCCCCTCAGCGCGTCGGGCATGGTCAGGCCCGGCAGCAGGGTCGCGACGTCCTGCCGGCTCGGCAGGAACAGGTCGATGCTGCCGAGGAAGTCCTGCCAGTAGGTCCGGTCGAGCGTGCCGATGGCCCGCAGCTCGTGGTCGTCGACGTCCACCGAGATCAGCCGGCAGCCCCGCGCCCGCAGCGCCTTGGCGAAGGCGGCCTGCAGCTCGGCGGGGAGCGGCGCGATATGGGCGTAGGCGGCGGTGACGACGTTGACGTCGTCGATGACCGGGCTGAACTCGCGCCAGTCCTTCGTGTTGCTGCGGAACACGAAAGTCCGCGTGCCGTCCGCCTCGTAGAGCCCCCAGTCGCGCAGCGTCCGGTCGAGCGGCCGGCAGAGCGACAGGTCCACGCGTTCGTGCAGCGCCGCGGTCGGGTATTCGGGCCCGACGGGCGCCACGATCGCCGGCCGTTCCCCCCACAGCGCGATCCCCAGGCCCGCGTAGACCGAGTTGCCGCCCGGCACGCACCACATCGTCGAGCCATCGTCGAACACCAGGTCGTCGATGCAGATGTTGCCCAGCACGCAGAAGGGCGAGGCCATCAGACCACCCCGCCGGAGCGCAGCGACGTGACCTCCATGACGCTGCTATTGTGGTGGTTGATGGTCAGCAGGACGGGCGTCCCGTCGGCCGCGCAGTGCAGCTCGCGCATCAGGAGCAGCGGCAGACCCTTGCGCAGCCCGAGCTGCCGGGCCACCGCGGCGTCGGCCGGAATGGCGGACAGCGTCGCCCGGCTGTGCGTGATCCGCACGCCGAACCGGTCGCGGAGGAATTCGTAGAGCGACCCTTCGGCGAACCGGGTCAGCGTGTCGAAGGTCCTGGGCGGCGCGCCGAGCCGCACGTATTCCGTGGCGACCGCGAAGGGTGTGCCGTCCACCGTCCTGACGCGAGAGATCAGGCCCGCGCGCTCCCCGTCCGCGAGCCCGAGGTCCGCCGCGATGGGAGCGGGCGGCTCAACGAGGTCCACCGACAGGTCGCGGTGCGCGGGGACGCCGCCGGTCGCCCGGACGAGCTCCGTCATCGAGCGCATCAGTTCGAGCGGGCCCAGCGCGCGCGTTTCCCGGCCCACGAAGGTGCCGACGCCGTGCTTGACGACGAGCCGGCCCTCGTGGGCGAGGATGCGGATGGCTTCGCGCAGGCTCGGGCGGCTGACGCCGAGTTCGACGGCCATCCGGGCTTCCGAAAGGAGTTTGGCTCCCGGAGCCAGCCGGCCCGACACGATCCCCTCGCGAAGGGCGTTGGCGACCCGCTTCACGAGGTCCTCGCGCGGGTTGGCGGCGGACCAGATCCTCGCGCTCAGACTCGCCGAATAATTCTCTTCCACGGCCCCTCTCGCGTTATGGCCGGAGGCTCGCACCGAACGGTCGAAAGCGTCAAGCGACTGACATCAAAAGTCTGACCTCTTGCCACTCGATGAGGCAGCCCGCTTACGGGCGCGGCACATGCCGCGGAATCGCGCTTCGGCATCCGGCGGTCGGTGTCTCAGACGGGCCGTTGCGCGGGACCGGCGTTGCCGGCCAGCACCGCGAGGGCTTCGGGCAGGCCGCCGTCGCGGATGGGGATGCCCGTGGCGCGGAGTCCGAGTTCGATCCCCGACAGCGTGCCCATCACCGTCAGGTCGTTGAAGTCGCCCAGGTGGCCGATGCGGAACACCCGGTCGGCGAGCGGCCCCAGGCCGTTGCCGAGCGACATGTTGCTGCGCGCCAGGATCTCCGCCCTCAGCCGGTCGGCGGACTGGCCCTCGGGCACGCGCACGGCCGTGAGCGACGCGGAATAGGCGGTCTCATCCGTGCAGTTCAGCGCGAGGCCCCACTGCGTCACGCAGCGCCGCACGGCCGCCGCGGCGCGGGCGTGGCGGGCGAAAACGGCGTCGAGCCCTTCCGCCCGGAGCAGGTCGAGCGCGACCGCCAAGCCCTGCAGGAGGTTGGTGGACGGCGTGTAGGGGAAGAAGCCGGTCGCGTTCGCGGCCAGCATGTCGTCCCAGCTCCAGAACGCGCGGGGCAGGCGCGCCGAGGCTGAGGCCGCCAGCGCCTTCTGCGACACGGCGTTGAAGCTGAGGCCGGGCGGCAGCATCAGCCCCTTCTGCGACCCGCCGACGGTCACGTCGACCCCCCATTCCGCGTGGCGGTAGTCCATGGAGGCGAGCGAGGAGATGGTGTCGACCAGGAGCAGCGCGGGGTGGCGTGCCGCGTCGATGGCCCGCCGCGCGGCCGCGACGTCGGACACGACCCCGGTCGAGGTTTCGTTGTGGACGACCGCCACGGCCTTGATGCGGTGCCCCCGATCCTCCGCCAAGTGGCTCTCGATGGCGGCGGGGTCGGCCGGCGAGCGCCAGTCGCCGGGCAGCACGATCGTTTCCAGGCCGAGCCGGTCCGCCATGCGGCGCCACAGCGACGCGAACCAGCCCGTTTCGGAGATCAGCACCGCGTCGCCGGGCGAGAGCGTGTTGACCAGGGCCGCTTCCCAGGCGCCCGTCCCCGAGGCGGGGTAGACGATGACGGGGTCCTCCGTCTTGAACACCGTCCGCAGGCCGGCCAGCACGGCGCGGCCGAGCGCCTGGAACGCCGGCCCGCGGTGGTCGATCGTGGGCCGCGCGATCGCTTCCAGCACGGCGGCCGGCACGTTGGTGGGGCCGGGGATCTGAAGGGCGTGCCGCCCGGGCTGGTAGCTCACTGCAAGCGCTTTCTGGCCGCGGGGCCGGTTGGTGGCGCGACGGTCCCGTGACCCGGGCCATCGATCCTGTCCACCATTGTGGGCCGCCGCTCGCGCTCGCGATAGGCAGTGCCCGTCGATCCGCTTGGGGCTTCCGTCCTCCTCCATCCCGCTCGAAGGCTGTGCGTTTCCGTATGGCGGCTCCACGACTTTCGTCAGTGGCCCTCGCGGGCGGCCTCTGCGATCCCAGACCCGTCGGGCGGCCCGGGACGGCCACGCGCCCGACGAACAGCGGAGCGAGAGCCCATGGGCGGGATCACCGTCGTGTTCGGCCACGGCACCATCGGTCGCCTGGTCACCAAAACCCTGCTGGAGCGCCGCGACAGCGTCCGCATCGCGCAGCGCACCCGGCCGGTGGACTGTCCCGAGGGGGCGGCCTTCGTGCGCTGCGACGTCCTCGATCGCGCCGACGTGCGGCGCGCCGTCGAGGGCGCCGCGCAGGTCCTGCTGTCGGTCGGCTTTCCCTACGACTCGCGCGTGTGGCGCACCGCGTGGCCGCGCACGATGGCCAACGTCCTGGAGGCCTGCGCGGCCGTTGGCGCCCGCGTGGTCTTCATCGACAACCTCTACCAGCTCGGGCCGCAAACCGAGCCGCGGCGCGAGGACATGCCGCTCACCGCGCGCGGCGAGAAGCCCGCCATCCTGGCCGAGGTGACGCGGCTGTGGGTGGCCGCGGCGGACCGCGTCCGCGTGGCGGCGTTGCGGTGCCCGGACTTCTACGGACCCGGCGTGTCCGTCTCGCACGTGGGCGAGACGGGCTTCGGCCGCATCGCCAAGGGCAGGGCGGCCCTGCTGCTGGCGCCCCCCGACACGCCGCACGATTTCGCCTACGTGCCCGATATCGCCCGGGCGGCGGTGACGCTGCTCGACGCGGCGGACGACGCCTTCGGGCAGGCCTGGAACATGCCCTGCGCCCCCACGCGCACGCCGCGCGATATCCTCAAGATCGGTGCGGACGCGATCGGCGTGCCGCTGAAGGTCGTGGCCGTGCCGCTGTGGTCGCTTCCGCTGCTCGGGGTGGCGTCGCGGATGATGAAGGAGGTCGCCGACGTGGGCTTCACCTGGGACCGGCCCTACCGGATCGACGCCGGCAAGTTCGCGCGGCGCTTCTGGTCCGACGTGACGCCCTTCGATGTCGGCGCCCCGGCGACGGCGCGTTCCTTCCTGGCCGCGCCTGCCACGTGATCGAGGGTGGCGGGCGGGGGAGCGACAACCTCGAATTCACCGGCAGGCTCGCGACGGCCTACGCTTCCCCGAGGAACGGACGCTTGTTTCGAGGAGCCGGCAAGCGGTAGGGAGGCGGGGATGCCCCGACGGACCAGGAAGGCCGGCCGCCATGACGCTGGATCAGCAGCTCGCGGAGTTTCGCGAGCAGTTCGCCCGCACCGCCCCGCCCGGACGGGCCGCGCTCTACGAGGCCAAGATCGAGGAGCTGCGGGGGAGCTTCGCGGCGGACAGCGTCCTGGCCGCGGGCCAGGCGGCGCCGGACTTCACCCTGCCCGACGCCCACGGCGTTCCGGTGACGCTGTCCGCCCTGCTGGCCCGGGGCCCGGCGGTCGTCACCTTCTACCGCGGCGGGTGGTGCCCCTATTGCAACCTTCAGCTGAAGGCGTACGAGGCCGTCCTGCCCGAGATCGCCCGCCTGGGTGGTCGATTGGTCGCCATCTCGCCGCAGCGCCCGGACGGGTCGCTGTCGACCGCGGAGGCGAACGCGCTGACCTTCGACGTGCTCAGCGACGTCGGCAACGCGGTCGCCCGGCAGTTCGGCCTGGTGTTCAGCGTCGCGGAAGAGGTGCGCGAGGCCATGCGGTCGAACGGCAAGGACCTGGCCGACGTCAACGGCGACGGATCTTGGGACCTGCCCGTATCCGCGACCTTTGTGATCGCCCCGGACCGGCGCATCCACCTGGCCCACGTCGACGTCGACTACCGCCGCCGCCTCGGGCCCGACGCCTTGCTGGCCGCGCTGCGGATGGCCCGGCCGAGCTGAGGCCCATGCGGGACCGCTCCTGATGCCGAGTCCATCGAAGATCGGCGCGACGGCGCGCCGCTGGACCGGTGTGCTGCTGCTCGCGTGGGGCCTCACGAGCGCCCACGCGGTCGCGGCGGCCGATAACCTGACCTATCTCGTCCACGAGCCCGCCGACAAGTCCGCGCATCCGCCGCTGATCGTGCTGCTGCACGGAAGCGGCGCCGACGAGCGCGACATGATCGGTCTGTGGCCGCAACTGCCCGGCTCCTTCGTGGTCCTGTCGCCCCGCGCGCCGTTCCCCGATGCCGGAGGCGGCTATCGCTGGTACCGGAAGGGCGCGTCGGGCGAAGCCGACCGGGAGGTCAGCCGCAAGATCATCGACGACCTGATCGACGACGCCGTGCGGCGGTTCGCGGTCGATCCGGGCAAGGTCTTCCTCGCCGGCTTCAGCCAGGGCGCGGTCATGGTCTACGAGACCGCCCTGCGCGAGCCCGGGCGGTTCCGCGGCGCGGCGGTGCTGAGCGGGTCGATGTTCGCCTCCGAGCGGGCGAAGCTCTCGGGCGGGACGGGGCTGGGGCGCGAGGCGTTCTTCGTCGCGCACGGGACCGCGGACCCGCGCATCCCCTTCCGCGACGCCATCGCGGCGCGGGCCACGCTGGCCAAGCTCGGCGTGCCGACGGACTTCCACGCCTATTCCGGCATGGGGCACACGGTCGGCGATGCCGAAACCCGGGACCTCGGCGCGTGGCTGTCCGAGCGGATCGCGTCCGACGACGCGGCACCGCGCTGATCCGCCTCCCGAGCCCACGAGGATCGCCATGAAGCTCAACCACGCCGCCAACCGGGTCGATCCCCGGCATTTCGAGACCCTCGTCGCGATGCTGACGGAGAAGCTCGGCTTCATCGTGCTGCGCCGCACGGAGCGTGCGATCTGGCTGCGGCAGCCCGGTGCCACCGTCGACCTGCAGTTCAGCCGCAGCCCCACCGCCAACCGGGACCCCGACAAGCTCCGCTCGCAGGTGTCCTTCCTGAGCGACACGCCGGAGGCGGACCTGGAGGACCTCGCGG
>CAXTFJ010000050.1:27866-30913 GCA_964243405.1 uncultured Lichenihabitans sp.
AGGTGACGGCCGGGCGCATCGAGCTGGCCGGCGTGCGCTTCCGCTACGGTGCGCCGCCGCATGGCGGCATGGCGGCGGGCGTCGGCAGCTATTCGGACCGCGAGTTCTTCCTCGACGCGCCCGAGGCCTTCGTGGATTTCGTGATCGAGGCGATGCGGCCGGAACTCGCCGACTACGGCGTGTGAGGCGCCCCTTCCTGGGACGCCGCGCCGTCCTATGATGTTCGGCAGGACAGTCGCGGCACGGGCCGCGCGACGGAGTTTTGAAGCATGACCGAGCCGACCGACTACGTTCCCCCGAAGGTCTGGGCCTGGAACAAGGAGAACGGCGGACGCTTCGCCAGCACCAACCGCCCCGTCGCCGGCCCCACGCACGACAAGGAGCTGCCGGTCGGTCGCCACCCGCTGCAGCTCTACTCGCTCGGCACGCCCAACGGCGTGAAAGTCACGGTGATGCTGGAGGAGCTGCTGGCCCTCGGCCACGCCGGGGCGGAGTACGACGCCTGGCTGATCGACATCGGCAAGGGCGACCAGTTCGGCAGCGGCTTCGTGGACGCGAACCCGAATTCCAAGATCCCGGCGCTGGTGGACCGGAGCGGGCCCGCGCCGATCCGGGTCTTCGAGTCGGGCTCGATCCTGGTCTACCTCGCCGAGAAGTTCGGGGCCTTCCTGCCGACCGAGCCCGCTCGGCGCGCCGAATGCCTGTCCTGGCTCTTCTGGCAGATGGGCAGCGCGCCCTACCTCGGCGGCGGCTTCGGCCATTTCTACGCCTACGCGCCGACCAAGATCGAATACGCCATCGACCGGTTTTCGATGGAAACCAAGCGCCAGCTCGACGTGCTCGACCGGCGCCTCGCCGAAAGCGAATACCTCGCGGGCGACGCCTACACGGTCGCCGACATCGCGGTCTGGCCCTGGTACGGAGTCCTGGCGAAGGGCGAGATCTACGGGGGCGGTGAGTTCCTGCAGGTGGAGACCTACCGCAACGTCCAGCGCTGGACCACGGCGGTCGGCGAGCGTGCCGCCGTGCGGCGCGGGCGCATGGTCAATCGCGTCCAGGGCGACCCGTCGACCCAGCTTCGCGAGCGCCACGACGCGACGGATTTCGAGTTGAGGACGCAGGACAAGCTCGCAACGGACTGATCCCGCGCCCCGGTCAGAGCGCCTCTTCCAGCGCGCGGGTCAGGCGGTCCACTTCCTCCACCGTGTTGTAGTGGACCAGCGAGGCGCGGATCACGCCGTTGCGGTCGCCTAGGGAGAGGGTCTCGATCAGGCGCCGCGAGTGGAAGTCGCCGTAGCGGACGCCGACCTTCGCGGCGTCCACGCGGCGCACGATGTCGGCGGCGTCGCCGTCGAGCGGCTTGAAGGAGATCGTCGGCACCCGGGATGCGCGGTCGGCCGCGCGGTTGCCCACGACGGCGAGGTCGTTGCGGCTGTCCAGCCAGCCGAGCAGCCGCTCGCTCAGCCGCTCCTCCTGTTCGGCGATGGCCTCGAACGCCCGCTCGATGGCGGCCCGGTCGCCCGTGCCGCCGCCCAGGTCGTCGAGGTAGTCCACGATGCCCGTGCAGCCCCAGGCGGCTTCGTAGCTCACATTGCCGGGCTCGAGCTTGTGGGGCACCCGCTCCCGCCCGTAGAAATAGTGGTAGAGGCCGTCGAGCTCGAGCAGGTGGTCGTAGCGCCCGACCATCACGGCGAAGTGCGGCCCGAAGGTCTTGTAGAACGAGAACAGGGTGAAGTCGGCCCCGGTCGCCTGCACGTCGACGGCGCGGTGGGGCGCGTAGGCGACGGCGTCGACGCAGAGCTTCGCCCCCGCGGCGTGGACCCGGTCCGCGATCGCGCGCATCGGGTTCAGCGTGCCCAGGATGTTGGAGCAGGCCGTCACGCAGACGAGCTTCGTGCGCTCGGTCAGCAGCGCGTCGAGCGCGTCGAGGTCGACGCGATAGCCGTCGCGGTCGAGCGGCCAGGTCCGGAACACCACGCCGCGCGGGGCGAGCAGCTGCCAGGGGCCGATGTTCGACTCGTGGTCGAAGTCGGTGAGCACCACCTCGTCGCCGGGCTGGAATTGGCTCGCCATGGCAGTCGCGAGAAAGCGCATCAGCACCGTCGTGGAAGGCCCGAACACCACCTCCTCCGGCCGGGTCGCGTTGACGAGCCGGGCCACCTTGGCGCGGGCCTCAACCATGCGCGCGGTGGCCTGTTCGGACATCGCGTAGGAGGCGCCGGTCTGCACGCTGGTGGTCAGCATGTAGTCGGCCACCCGCTCGGCGACGCCGCGCAGCACCTGCGAGCCCCCGGCGTTGTCGAGGAAGGCCCAGCCGGACCCGAGCGCGGGGAACTGGGCACGGACGGCGTTGATGTTCAGCGAAGGCATGCGATTCGTGTCCGGACGGGGAGGGGTCGGCGACCCTTAGACCTGGCGCAGGCCCGTGGTCCAGCGCCGCTCGAAGCGGGCCACCAGGCGCACCAGGGGCAGCAGCATGATGAGGTAGATCCCCGCGGCCGTGATGAGCGGCGTGGGGTTGGCGGCGAGCGCCTGCGCCTGTGTGGCCTGCTTCAGCAGGTCCGGCATCGCCACCACGGAGGCGAGCGCGGTATCCTTGAGAATGCTGATGCAGTTCGACGTGATGGGCGGGATCACCAGCCGGACCGCCTGGGGGAGCACCACCTTGGCCATCACGAGCCAGGTGTGCAGGCCGAGCGCGCCCGCGGCCTCGAACTGACCCTTCGGCACGGCCTGAATGCCGGCGCGAAAGATCTCCGCGCTGTAGGCGCCGCCCACGATCGACAGCGCGGACGCGGCCGAGGTGAAGGACGACAGCCGCAGCCCCACGAAGGGCAGGGCGTAGTAGATGATGATCAGGAACACCAGCACCGGGAAGGCGCGGAACACGTCGATATAGGCCACGGCCAGCGCCCCCCCGACCCGGCCGCCGTAGACCCGAACCCGCCCGGGCACGGGGCCGCCCCCCGGCCCCCCCGTTTTTTTTTCCCGCTCGTTCCCCGTACCTTTGGGGGTATGGCCACCGGCACGGACGCCTTCATCGACGC
>CAXTFJ010000051.1:0-30649 GCA_964243405.1 uncultured Lichenihabitans sp.
ACGACGACCAGTCGATCTACGGCTGGCGCGGCGCCGAGGTCGACAACATCCTGCGTTTCGACAAGGATTTTCCGGGTGCGACGGTGGTGCGGCTCGAGCGCAACTACCGCTCCACCGGCCACATCCTGGGCACGGCCGCCCACCTGATCGCCCGCAACGAGGGACGGCTCGGCAAGACGCTGTTCACCGACGACGCGCCCGGCGAGAAACCCACCGTTACGGGCGTGTGGGACTCGGAGGAGGAGGCGCGGCAGGTCGGCGACGCCATCGAGGCGCTGGGGCGCGAGGGCCAGTCGCTCGACGAGATGGCGATCCTGGTGCGCGCGTCCTTCCAGATGCGCGAGTTCGAGGAGCGTTTCATTACGCTGGGCCTGCCCTACCGGGTGATCGGCGGCCCGCGCTTCTACGAGCGGCTGGAGATCCGCGACGCGCTGGCCTACCTGCGCTGCGTGGCGCAGCCCGCCGACGACCTCGCCTTCGAGCGGATCGTCAACACACCGAAGCGGGGCCTGGGCGACGCCACCTTGCAGGTGATGCACGACCACGGCCGGGCGGCCGGCGTGCCGCTCATGCAGGCCGCCCGCGCGCTCGTCGAGACCGAGGAACTGAAGCCCAAGCAGCGGCAGACGGTGCGCGCCCTGCTCGACCTTTTCGCCCGCTGGTCGCAGGCCGCGGAAACGACCCCCCACGCCCGGCTCGCCGAAACCATCCTGGAGGAGTCGGGCTACACGGACATGTGGACTCGCGACCGGTCGGCGGAAGCCGCGGGGCGCCTGGAGAACCTGAAGGAACTCGTGCGCTCGATGGAGGAGTTCGAGAGCTTAGCTGCCTTCCTCGAGCACGTGTCGCTGGTGATGGACGCTTCCACGGCCGAGGGCGGGGAGCGCGTGTCCATCATGACGCTGCACGGCGCCAAGGGGCTGGAGTTCGACACCGTGTTCCTGCCCGGCTGGGAGGAGGGCCTGTTCCCCCACCAGCGCTCCATGGACGACAACGGCAAGGCGGGCCTGGAGGAGGAGCGGCGGCTCGCCTACGTGGGCATCACGCGGGCCAAGAAGCGGGCCAAGATCTATTTCGCCACCAACCGGCGCATCCACGGACTGTGGCAGACCACGATCCCCTCGCGCTTCGTGGACGAACTGCCCGAGGCCCACGTCGAGGTGACGGAGGGCGGCTCCGCCTCGTCCCGCTACGGCGGCTACGGGGCATCGCGCTTCGACGCGGCGACCGGCTTCGCGTCGTCCTACGCGACGCCCGGCTGGCAGCGGGCGCAGCGGGGGGCCGCGGCCGCGACCGGGTTCGCCGAGAAGAACTCGACCTTCAGGCGCGGCGGCCCGCGGGAGATCGAAGGCGAGCTGGTGGCGAAATCCTCCGTCGGATCGAGCTTCGCGTCGGGCGCGCGCGTGTTCCACGTGAAGTTCGGCACCGGCACGGTGGCCGGGGTCGACGGCAACAAGCTCACGGTGGACTTCGACCATGCGGGGCGAAAAATGGTGTTGGAAAGTTTCGTGAACGCCGCGTGAGGGGAACGGAGGCGTCCGACCAACGGCATCGCGGGCCAAATCAATTCGTCTGCGAGTTGTGCAGGATCGACGACCTGAACGCTCACTCCGGCCCCGTCAGCGGTGAGCCACCTTACGTCTCACGCACGGTTCAGAATGCTCACCGACAGTCGAAAAATCGCGCGCCGATTGAGTGCGGAAGGCTGGGTTCTGCTTCGCACCCGCGGGTCTCACCACGTCTTCCGCGATCCAAGGACCGGTGCAACGCTCGTTCTCCCGCATCCGAAGAAGGATCTGCCGCTCGGCACCGTGCGCAGCATCTACAAAAGCGCGGGTTGGCCGCACGACTGATCCAGGTCAGGCTGCGTTGCGCATCGAACCGCCGGGCTCGCTTAAGGCGATGACAAGCGCGGCGGTCGCAAAAGCCTCAGCCCAATCAGGATCCGCCTTGATGGCGGACAGGTCCCGCGTTTGCGGGCGGGCGCCAATGTCGACCGTCGAGTTCTCCGCCCAAAGCCTCAGGGCCTCCTCGGCTTTGACGAAGATTTCGTCGAGGCTGTCTGCTGCCGAAAAGCAGCCGGGAGCGTCGGGAAAAGCAACTCCGTAGGTGCTCTCGCCATCCTTGTGCACGAGGCCGATGTAGGGCTTCATTCTGGATCTCCAACGGGAAAGGCTAAAGTTCCAATCTGGCGTGAACAAGATCCGGCGAGTCACCTTTCCCCGCGGACTCCCAAATGTGTGTCCGATGTCGTCCCCGTCAGCGGATTATCCGGGTCCCAGCCGTACCTCAAGGTCTCGAACCGCATGGAGCGCGTGTCGACCATCAGCAGGCGCCCCACCAGCCCCTCGCCGAATCCCACGACCTCGCGCACCGCTTCCAGCGCCATAGTGCTGCCCACGAGACCCGTGAGCGCCCCGAGGACGCCCACCTCCGCGCAGGTGGGCACGCTGCCTTCGGGCGGCGGTTCGGGGAAAAGGCAGCGATAGGTCGGGTTGGGCGTCCCGTCCGGCCCCGCCTCGAAGGGCCGCAGGGTCGTGACCGTGCCGTCGAAGGTGCCGATGGCGCCCGTGACGAGCGGGCGCCGCGCCCGGTAGGCCGCGTCGGAGGCGGCGTAACGGGTCGCGAAATTGTCCGAGCCGTCGACCACGACGTCGTAGCGGGCGAACAGGGTTTCGGCGTTCTCCGCGGTGACCCGGTAGGGGTGAATCTCGGCCGCGACGTGCGGGTTGAGGGCCCGAACGGCTGCGGCCGCGCATTCAGC
Source organism: uncultured Lichenihabitans sp. (assembly GCA_964243405.1). Taxonomy (GTDB): domain Bacteria; phylum Pseudomonadota; class Alphaproteobacteria; order Rhizobiales; family Beijerinckiaceae; genus Lichenihabitans. Next base: position 2,765 of record CAXTFJ010000051.1, read on the forward strand.
CTTGCCGCGCCCGACGTCGGCGGTCGCGAACAGCACCTGCCGCTGCAGGTTGGACAAGGACACCACGTCGTCGTCCGCGATGCCCAGCGTGCCGACGCCCGCCGCCGCGAGATATTGGATTACCGGCCCGCCGAGACCGCCCGCACCGATCACCAGCACGCGGGCGGCCTTCAGCCTGTTCTGCCCCGGCCCGCCGATGTCGCGGAGCACGATGTGGCGGGCGTAGCGCTCGATCTCGTCCGGGGAGAGGGCCATGGGGCAGGATGTCGGGGCTACGCCGAGCCGAGTCAACGCCGGCTTGATAAGTCAGTGCTGACTGATCAAATGCCCGTCGACGCCCCCGACCTCCCAGCCCCCAAGGATCCGAGCCCATGACCCCCGACACGTCCGCGGCCGAGACCGGCTGGAGCGAGCCCGACGCCACCGCGCTGCTGGTGCTGGCCGACGGCACGGTGCTGGAAGGGATCGGCTTCGGCGCGACCGGCAAGGCGGTGGGCGAGGTCTGCTTCAACACCGCCATGACGGGCTACGAGGAGATCCTGACCGATCCGTCCTACGCGGGCCAGATCATCACCTTCACCTTCCCCCACATCGGCAACGTGGGCACCAACGAGGAGGACGTCGAGACCGTCAACATGGCGGCCTCCACCGGCATCCGCGGCGTGGTGCTGCACGCGCCCATCACCGATCCCGCCAATCACCGCGCCACGCGCCACCTCGGCCGCTGGCTGGAGGCGCGCGGCATCATCGGCATCGGCGGCCTCGACACGCGGGCCCTGACGGCGCTGATCCGCGACCGCGGCATGCCCAACGCCGTGATCGCCCACGATCCCGAAGGCCGCTTCGACCGCGAGGCCCTGAAGGCCGAAGCCGCCGCCTGGCACGGCATGGAGGGCACCGACCTCGTACCGGGGGTGTCCACCACCCAGCGCTTCGACTGGGACGAGACCACTTGGCGGGCGGGCGAGGGGTTCGGGCGCCAGGACGCGCCGAAATATCGCGTGGTGGCGATCGACTACGGCGTGAAGCGCAACATCCTGCGCCTGCTGGCCGACGCCGGCTGCGCCGTCACCGTGGTGCCCGCGACCGCCACGGCCGACGAGATCATGGCGTTGAAGCCCGACGGGGTGTTCCTGTCGAACGGCCCCGGCGACCCCTTCGAGACCGGGCGCTACGCCGTGCCGGTGATCCGCGCGCTGATCGCCGAGAACATGCCCACCTTCGGCATCTGCCTCGGCCACCAGATGCTGGCGCTCGCGGTGGGCGGCAAGACGGTGAAGATGCACCAGGGCCACCACGGCGCCAACCATCCCGTCAAGGACAAGGACACCGGCAAGGTCGAGATCGTGTCGATGAACCACGGTTTCGCGGTCGACCCCTTGAGCCTGCCCCCCACGGCGCGCGAAACCCACGTGTCGCTGTTCGACGGCTCGAACTGCGGGATCGCGCTCACCGACCGTCCGGTATTCTCCGTCCAGCACCATCCCGAGGCCTCGCCCGGGCCCCGCGACAGCCACTACCTGTTCCGGCAGTTCGTGGACCTGATGGAGCGTAGCGCGAAGCCCGCGGCCTAAGCCGCCATGCTTGCCGGCTCGATGCGGGCCAGGGCGCGCCGGAGCGCCTCCAGGCAGCGAGGGTCCAGGGCCGTTCCGGCGTCGCGGTCCATGATCGCGAAGGCCTGGCTGACGGGCATGGCGGCCCGATAGGGCCGGTCGGCGGTGAGCGCGTCGAAGACGTCGGCCACGGACACGATGCGCACCTCGGGGCTGATCTGCTCCGCGCTGAGCCCGTAGGGGTAGCCCTTGCCGTCCAATCGCTCGTGGTGGTGCCCGCCCACTTCCGCGGCGCCCGCGAAGGCTCCGACGCGGGCCAGGATCTTGGCGCTGTAGTCGGCGTGGCGGCGCATGGCCTGCCATTCCCCGTCGTCGAGCTTGCTGGGCTTGTCGAGAATCGCGTTGCTGACGCCGAGCTTGCCGATGTCGTGCAGGAGCGCGGCCCGGCGCAATCTCCGCCGGGCCCCAGCCGCGTAGCCCATCTCCTCCGCCACCATGTCGGCGTAGAGCGCCACGCGGCTGCTGTGGCCGCTCGTAAACGGACTCTTGGAATCGATGACTTCGGCGAAGGCGTTCGCGGCGTCGTCGAGATAGTCCTCGTCGGCTATCATCTGGTGGCGGGCCGGCACCGCGGCGAACAGGTCGGCCTCGATCGTGGGCGACCGGAGCGCGGTCCAGAAATCCGGTTCGGCCGCCGCGGCCTCGAAGGCGCGCACGACCGCGGGATCGAACCACGAGCCCGATCGGCGGCGCGCCTCGCCGATCGCGGCCTCCGCCCCGGCGCTCAGCGCGAAGACGTCGACCACTTGCGCGAGCAGGGCCACGCGCGAGAACAGCGGGATCTCGGTCCCCGCGAGCCCCGCGGGCTTGCCGCCGCCGTTCCAGTGCTCGTCCAGCGACGCGATGGCCTCCGTCACGGTTTCGGAGAAGTGCAGCCTTCTGGCGATTGTGGCGCCACGCTGGCACCGGGTCTCGATCAGCTCCTTGGCGACTTGGCCGCCATTCTGGAAGATGAACAGCATGGCCCGGAAACGGTCCGAGAGGCCGGCCTTCAGGCCCGTATGCGACAGCACGAAGCTGACGATGTGGAACAGGTGGTCGTCGACCTGCTTGAAATCGCGTTTGAAGCCGATGTCATCGGTCAGGTAGAGTTGGCAGATGCGGGCCGCGTTGCTGCTGCACCCCAGGTCCTTGAGCAGGATGGCGTGCGACAGGTCCCAAAGGTCGGCGTCCGACAGGCCCAGCGCGCGACCGATCCGCAAGCCGATCCAACTCGCCCGCACGCAATGTCCGGCCGGCTGGCCTTCGGTGAGGTCGAGCGCGTAGCTCAGCGCGCCGAGCAGTTCGGACACCCTGATGGGTGCCGCGTCGGCGCTGTCCATTTCCCGATCCATTCCCCAACCCCTCGCGGTGCCCCCATCGGTCAGCATCGGGCGCGGTCGTTAAGAGCCGGTCGCCAAGCAGGCTTAACAAAAGAGAGTTTGCCGAACGGGCGGGCGGCTCAGGGACGGGCGCGCGCCACGGCGGCTTCCGTGACCGGCTCGGCGTCCGCGTTGCCGAAGTGGGTCCGCACGTAGGTCGCGACCGCCGCCACCTGTGCGTCGTCCAGGCCCCAGCCGAACGACGGCATGCCGCGCTGCCCGTTGACGATCACCTGGACCACGTAGTCGGCCGAGGCCAGGTCGCCGTTGCGGGCCAGCGCCGGGTAGGCACCCGCGCCGACCGCGCCCGTGCCGCCCGGCATGTGGCAGCCCTGGCAGACGTTGGCGTAGAGCGCGGCCCCGCTCCGCTCGGAGAAAGACTGTCCGGGACTGAGCGTCCCTCCCGCCGAGGCATCCTCTCCGGCCGCGGCCGGGATGGCGGTCACCCAGGCCAGGGCCATGGCGGCGAGCCCGCGGCGGAAACCACCCCGCCGAAGCGATCGCATCCTCGCGGGCGGCTTCCGCCTCAACTCTTCACCACGCGCTCGTGCAGGCGGCCGATGGCGTCCAGCGACGACAGGATCGCGCCCTCCTGCCAGGCCGGCAGGTAGGAGGCGTGCTCGCCCGCCAGCACCAGGCGCCCGTCGATCCGGCAGAGGTCCTCGTAGTGCGCCGCCCGGGTCTCCTCCGACCAGCTCCCCGCGCAGCCGAGCGTGAACGGCACCCTGTGCCAGGCGACCGCGACGCCGCTCTCGAACTCCGCCCGAACTTGCGGATGCAGGGCCGCGCCGAACTCCACCGCGCGGGCCACCCGCTCGGCGGGCGGCATGGCGGCGAACTCGTAGGCGTTCGGCCCCTCGATCAGGTAGGCGCCCAGCAGCACGCCGGGGCCGGGCCGGTTGAAGCCGGTGTTCGGGTAGCCGATCTGGCCGATCGGAAGGTCCGTGTAGCTGATGCCACCGTAGATCGCCTCGTCCTCCTCCCAGAAGCGGCGCTTGAACTGCAGCCCGACTTTCAAGGCCGACATGTAGGGGACGGCGTCGATCGCGGCCTTCAGGCGGGGGCCCGCGTCGAGCTCGATCTGGCTCAGCACGGGCAGGGGAATGGTGCACACGCACCAATCGGCCCGTTCCTGCCGCACGCTCGCGGGGTCGTCCGCCGCCGCGTAGGTGACCGTTACGCCCGCCTCGTCCTGGGCGATGCGCGTCACCTTGGCGCCGTAGCGGACCAGCGGGCCGAGGTCGCGCCCGAACGCTCGGCCGATGGCGTCCATGCCGCCCACCGGCTGGAACAGCGTGGTCTGGAACTCGTAGGACGCGAAGCCGCGCAGGTAGCGCCATAGCCGCGATTGCAGCAGTTCCGAGAGACCGATCGGGGTACTCGCCACGGGCACCGCGTCGAGGCCGCCGCCGGGGTCTTTGGCGTAGCCGCGGAAGGCGGCGGCGTGCAGGCTCGCCTTGTAGCCGTAGTCCGCGTCGAGCGCCCCCCAGGATTTCAGCGCCGCGAGCAGCACTTGCCTGTCCTCGGCCGACACGGCGTCGTCGAGCTTGCCGGCCTGCGTGGCCTTGGCGAGCAGGTCCGCCACGTGGCCCTGGAAGTCCGCCTTCACGTCGCGGATGCGTTGCGGCCGGCCGCCGAACGCCGTCGACGCGTGCAGCAGGGCGTTGTGGTTGAGCTGGACGAAAGGCTCCAGCGCCACCCCCAGGCGCCGGCAATAGCCGAGCACGGCGCGATGGTGGTAGGGGATGCGCCAGGGACCGGGATTGATGTAGAGGCCCGGCGCGAAGGTGCAGTCCTGCCGGGCGCCGCCGAGTTCCGTGAAGCTGTCGCCGCCGCGCAGCGACCAGTTCCGCCCGCCGGGCCGGGTGTTGTATTCCAGCACGCTCACGCGGTAGCCGGCGTCGCGCAGCTCCATCGCGGCCGTCATACCCGCCAGCCCCGCGCCCAGCACGAGGACGGAGGCGCCCTTCGGGTCGCCATCCAGCTTGATCGGACCCCGGTAGCTCGATTCCGCCGCGTAGCCGAGGCTCGTCATCGCGTGCAGCATGGTGGCGCTGCCCGCCACGCTGCCGATCAGTGCGAAGAGGTCGCGCCGGGTCACGGTGCCCGCCTGCCTGCCGTCGTCCATGGATCATCGCTCCGCGGCGTCGCGCCCGGCGGTGCCGTTGTCGTCTTGTAGCGGAACGGTGCCGCGCTGTGCAGCGGGCCCCGGCGCGGCGGATCGCACCGGCCGCGACACGAGGCGGAAGAAGGTCGCGAGCGCCCCCGCGAAGACGAGCGCGCCGAGACCCGAGGCGACGGGCGCGAAACCCGGCCCGACCAGGGTGAGGGTCCCACCGTGCCCGGCCGCCGCGTCCACCTCCGCGAGGGCCACGCCGGTCAGGCTCTCGCCCACGAGGAAGCCGGACGCGAGCCGGACGCCCCGCCCCCGGACGGCGGCGACCTGCCCCTCGTCGCGGGTTTGCCGGGCCAGGGCCCGCCCGCTCGCCCAGGCGAGCAGGCCGCCGATCGCGATCGTCACCTCCACGGACAGCGGCAGGTACATGCCGATGCCGACGCTCAGCGCCGGATAGGTCAGGTTGCGGCGGCGCAGGCGCTCCTCCACGCCCACCAGGACGGCACCCAGGACGACCCCGACCAGCACGGGCGTCCAGGGCAGCGTGCCGCCCAAAATCCCCCGCGCGATCTGCGTCACCAGGGCGGCCTGCGGTGCGGGCAGCGCGGCGCCCGCGTCCATGCCCGGCCGGGGCAGGGCGCCCACGAACCCGTAGGCATTGTACAGCAGCCCGAGCAGCGGCGCGATCAGCGGCGCGCCGATTGCCACGCCCACCACCAGCGCGACCTGCTGGCGCCACGGGGTCGCGCCCACGATCTGCCCCGTCTTCAGGTCCTGCAGATTGTCGTTGGCGATGGACGACGCGGTCACGATCACGGCCGCGGCGAGCAGGGCCAGCGCCGCCGCGAAACGCTCGCCTCCGGCGTGGCCCAGCAGCAGCGCGAGCGGCAGGGCCGCGGCCATCGTGGTGAGGATGCCGATGCCGGAGATGGGACTGCTCGACGATCCCAGCAGACCCGCGAGGTAGCCGCAGGCCGACGCCATCAGGAAACCCACCACCACGGCGAACAGGGTCGCGCCCACGACCAGCGCGGGCGCGAGGCGGCCGAGGCCCTGGCCCGCCACGAACCCGCCGAACAGGACCGCAAGCAGCAGCGCGAGCACGCCGACCGCGACCGCCACGCCCGTGATGGGCAGGTCGCGCTCCCGCGTCGGCCGCGACCCGCTCCCGCCCCGCGCGTCGCGGACGGCATCGCGCAGGCTTCCCAGGATGGGGGCGGCCAGCCGCGCCACCGTCCACAGCCCGCCCGCCCCCATGATGCCCGCCCCGATCAGCCGGACCTGGTCGGCCCAGACCGCGTCCGCGCTCGGCGCGGCGCCGGGTCCGTGAAAGGCGGTCAGCAGCGGCACCGCCACGCCCCAGGCGAGGACCACCCCGGTCAGCAGCGCCAGGCAGGCGCCGATGCCGATCAGGTAGCCCACGCCCACCAGCGCGAGCGAGAAGCCGGTGCCGAAGCGGAACACGGCGCCGCCCGCGGTCAGCGCGCCGCTCACGCCGTCGCCCAGCAGCTTGAGGCCGCCCGTCGCCACCGCGATCAGCCCGGACGCCGCCGCCGCGAAGCCGAGGTCGCGCAGCCCCGCCCCGCCGTCGTGGGCCTCGCCCGCGTGGAGCACTTCGGCCGCGGCCGTGCCTTCGGGGTAGGGGAGATTGCCGCGGACCACCAGCGCGCGGCGCAGCGGGATCGAGAACGCCACGCCGAGCAGGCCGCCCAACCCGCACACCGCGCTCGTCTGCCAGAAGGGGAAGCCCTGCCACTGGCCGATCAGCACGAGGCCGGGCAGCACGAGGATGACGTTGCACAGCGTGCCCGCGGCCGAGGCCTGCGTTTGCACGATGTTGTTCTCGAGGATGCCGCCGCCCACCAGCCGCAGACAGCCCATGGAGATCAGGGTCGCGGGGATCGACGACGAGAACGTCATGCCCGTCTTCAACCCGAGGAACATGTTGGCGGCCATGAACACGGCGATGATCGCGGTCCCGAGCGCGAGCCCGCGCCCCGTCAGTTCCGCCCCTTGCCGCGGTCCGTCCCGTCCCTGGTCCACCACATCGTCCCCGGTGCCGACGCACCCGCGCGCGCGCCGTATCGTCTTGCACGAGCGGGGCGAAACGCCCACAAGCGGCCGCGTGTCCGACGGCTCCGCCAAACCGACCTCGACCTTTCCGGCACGGATGTTGCTGCTTCGGGTCCGTTCCGACCGGTGGTTCCGCACGTCCATGATCCTGCCCTGACATGACGGTCCTGCCGATGGGACGCATCGCCGACGTCCGCCCTGCGGGGTGGCGTCCGCCCCGCTGGCTGCGGACCGTCGTCGGTCTGGCCCTGTCCGCCGTCCTCAGCCTGCTCGGCCTGACCGCCACGACCTTCGCGATCGGCCGCTTCCTCCCCGTCGATCCCGTGCTCGCGGTGGTGGGCGACCATGCTACGCGCGACACCTACGAAAAGGCCCGCTTCGCGCTCGGCCTCGACCGTTCCGTGCCCGAGCAGTACCTGCGCTACCTCGGCAAGCTGCTGCACGGCGACCTCGGCACATCCGTGATCACCTCCAACCCGGTGCTGTCGGACCTGCTCCATTTCTTCCCGGCGACGCTGGAACTCGCCACGGCCGCCATCCTGATCGGGGTGCTGGTCGGCGTGCCGGCCGGCGTCGTGGCGGGCGCCTGCAAGGGCCGCTGGCCAGACCACGTCGTGCGGCTCGTCGGGCTGTTCGGCTACTCGATGCCGGTGTTCTGGATGGGGCTGGTTGGGCTGTTCGTGTTCTACGGCAAGCTCGGCTGGGTGGCGGGGCCGGGCCGGCTCGACGCGGGCTACGAGGACGTGATCGACCCCGCGACCGGCGTGATCCTGCTCGACAGCGCGATGGCCGGCGCCTGGGACGTGTTCCGCAACGCCCTCGCCCACCTCGTGCTGCCCGCCGCCATCCTGGGCTACCTGTCGCTCGCCACGATCGCGCGGCTGACGCGCAGCTTCACGATCGCCCAGCTCTCGCAGGACTTCGTCACGACCGCGCTCATCAAGGGCCGCGGCCCGTGGGGGGCGGTATGGCGGCACGCTTTCCCCAACATCCTCGTGCCGCTCATCACCGTGATCGGACTGAGCTACGCGACGCTGCTCGAAGGCGCGGTGCTGACCGAGACGGTGTTCGCCTGGCCGGGCCTCGGCCTCTACATCACCCAATCGCTGTTCAACGCCGACATGAACGCCGTGCTGGGGGGCACGGTGGTGGTGGGCGCGGTGTTCATCGGCATCAACCTCCTGAGCGACGCGCTCTACCGCGTGGCCGACCCGCGGTTGCGCACCGGATGACGATCGCAGCGTCCAACGACGCGCCGCACGCGATTGCCGCGCGGACGACGGGACCGGGCCCCGCCTCGCCGTGGCAGGCGCGCCGGTCGCTCGCTCTGGCGGGCGCGCGGCGCCTGGGGCGCAACCCGCTCGCGGCCGCCGGGCTCGTCGTTGTGGTGCTGCTGGTCGCGACCGCCCTGCTGGCGCCGCTGGTGGCGGGCGGGACGTCGCCGCTCGCGCAGAACCTCGGCGGTCGGCTGGCACCGCCGTCGGCGGCGCACTGGTTCGGCACCGACGAACTCGGCCGCGACATCTTCGCCCGCACGGTCTACGGCGGCCGGACCACGCTGGCCATCGTGGCGCTGGTGGGCGCCGTGGTTGTCCCGACGGGCCTCGCGGTGGGCACGCTCGCGGGCTACGCGGGCGGCTGGGCGGATGCCGTGCTGATGCGGGTCACGGACGTGGTCCTCGCCTTCCCGAGCCTCGTCCTGGCGCTCGCCTTCGCGGCCGCGCTGGGGCCGGGCGTCGTCAACGCCGTGCTCGCCATCGCGCTGACCGCCTGGCCGCCCTACGCCCGGCTGGCGCGCGCCGAAACGGCGTCGATCGCCCGCAGCGACTTCATCGCGGCCGTCGTGCTGCAGGGCGCCTCGACCCCGCGCATCCTGCTGCGCCACGTGGTGCCGCTCTGCCTGTCGTCGGTCATCATCCGCCTGACGCTCGACATGGCGGGCATCATCCTCATCGCGGCGGGCCTGGGCTTCCTCGGGCTCGGCGCCCAGCCGCCCGCGCCCGAGTGGGGCGCCATGGTGGCGGACGGGCGCAGCGTGGTGCTCGACCAGTGGTGGGTGGCGACCATCCCCGGCCTGGCGATCTTCGCCGTGAGCCTCGCCTTCAACCTGCTGGGGGATGGGCTGCGCGACGTGTTCGACCCGAAGGACGCGTGAGCCCGGCCCCGCTCCTGGAGGTGCGCGACCTCGCGGTGCATTTTCCGGGCCCGCAGGGCCCGACCCGGGCGGTGCGCGGCGTGTCCTTCGACCTCGGGCGCGAGCGGCTCGGCATCGTGGGCGAGTCCGGCTCGGGCAAATCAACGGTGGCCCGCGCGCTCATGGGCCTGGTGCCGCGGCCGGGCGTCGTCAGCGCGCAGCGCCTCGCCTTCTCCGGGGAGGACCTCCGCTCGCTGTCCCCCCGCGGCTGGGCCCACCTGCGCGGCCGGCGCCTCGCCCTGGTGGCGCAGGACCCCAAATTCTCGCTCAACCCCGTCATGACGGTCGAAGCGCAGGTGACGGAAACGCTCCGGCTGCACGGGCGCGTGGGTCGTGCGGCGGCGAGGGCCCGCGCCCGCGCCATGCTGGAGGCGGTCAGCATCCGCGATCCCGACGCCGTGCTGCGGCTCTATCCGCATCAGTTGTCCGGCGGCATGGGCCAGCGGGTGATGATCGCCGCCATGCTGATCGCCGAGCCCGACCTGCTGATCGCCGACGAGGCTATCTCGGCGCTGGACGTGACGGTCGGCAACGAGGTGCTGGGCATCCTCGACCGTCTGGTGCGCGAGCGCGGCATGGGACTGGTCTTCATCAGCCACAACCTCACTGCGGTCGCGAGCTTCTGCGACCGCGTCCTCGTGATGTACGGCGGCCGCGTGGTGGAAGAATGCGCGGCCTCGGCCCTGGGCGAGGCGCGCCACCCCTACACACGCGCTCTTCTCGCCGCGGCGCCCGACCTCGACCGGCCCCGCGCCGTGCTCAGCACGGTGGCGCGCGACCCCGCGTGGCTCGCGTGAGCGACGACCGCGCAAGCGGCGCGCCCGCGGTGGCGGTGGACGGCCTCGCGGTGCGCTTCCGGACGCCGGGCGGGATGGTGACGGCGGTGGACGGCATATCCTTTGCCATCGCGGCGGGGGAAAGCTTCGGCATCGTGGGCGAGTCGGGCTCGGGCAAGTCGACCGTGCTGCGCGCCTTGGCCGGGCTCACGGCGCCCAGCCGGGGCACCATCCGCGTAGGCGGGGAGGTGTTCGGGCCGCGCCGCTCGAAAGCGCAGCGCCTGTCCCTGCAGATGGTGTTCCAGGACCCCTACGGCTCGCTCCACCCGCGCCAGACCGTCGACCGGGCGCTCCGCGAACCGCTCGCCATCCACCGCGTCCCCGATGCGGACCGGGTCGTGGCCGACGCCATGGCCGACGTCGACCTCGCCCCGGCCCTGCGGTTCCGCTTCCCCCACCAATTGTCGGGCGGCCAGCGGCAGCGGGTGGCGCTCGCCCGCGCGCTGATCCTGCGGCCGCCCCTCCTGCTGCTCGACGAGCCCACCTCCGCGCTCGACGTGTCCGTGCAGGCCGAGGTGCTGAACCTGCTGGCGCGCATCCGGGCCGAGCGGGGGCTCACGAACCTGTTGGTCAGCCACGACCTCGCCGTGGTGGCCCACGTGTGCGACCGGGTGGCCGTGATGCGCGGCGGGGTGATCGTGGAGGAGGTAGCGACCGGCGCGCTGCGGCGGGGCGAGGTGCGGGACGCCTACACGCGAGACCTGCTGGCGGCGAGCCGCGGGTTCAGGCGGACGGCTGAAGCGGATGTGGGCGTATCCTGACGCTGGCGCGATCAGGTGCGGACCAATGTTCGACTGGGCACGAGGGCCGGCTGAAGATCGCGTCCTTCTCCTGCCTTGCGGGAGAAGATGCTCCGGTGTGCAAACGTAAGAGTCCTCTTGAAGGCCAGGACAGTAGGGGCCGCTATGCGCAGGCTTGCGATCCAGGGCGACCGCTGAGCGCGGTGGCCGCATTTCAAACGACGTGCGGCTCGACCCTCGGCGGCACCGGCGCATCGAGGCGCGCTTCCAGCGCGGCGATCCGGCGCTTGAGCGCCTCGTTCTCCTCGCGCGCCAGGGCCGCCATCTCGCGCACGGCCTCGAACTCCTCGCGGGTCACGACGTTCATGCCCGCGAGCAGCCGTTCGGTCTGCGTCTTGACGACGGTCTCAGCCTCGCGCCGAACGCCGTGGGCCACGCCCGCCGCGTCCGTCATCAGCCGCGCGAACTCGTCGACGATGCGGTTGCCCCGTTCAGCCATGGTCCGTTCTCCAGCCTCTCTCCAGCCTCTGCGGCCTGCTTAGCACGGAGCGGAGCGCCGCGGCCACGCTCAGGCCGCGCCGGGCCCGAGCGTGTCGGCCCGGCGTAGGGCCGGGAACAGTCGCGACCAGAGCAGCGCCACCGCGATCGTTCCCAGCCCGCCCAGCACCACGGCCGGAACCGTGCCGAACAGGGCCGCCGTGGTGCCCGACTCGAACTCGCCCAATTGGTTCGACGTGCCGATGAACAGCGAGTTCACCGCGCTGACCCGCCCCCGCATGGCGTCGGGCGTTTCCAGCTGCACGAGCGCGCCCCGCACCACGACGCTGACCACGTCGGAAGCGCCCATAACCACCAGCGCGCCGAGCGACAGCGGGAACGAGCGCGACAACCCGAACACCAGCGTGCCCACGCCGAACAGGACCACCGCCGCGAGCATCGTGACGCCGACGCCCCGCCGCAGCGGGCGGTGCGCCAGCACCACGGAGGTGAGCAGCGCGCCGAGCGCGGGCGCCGCCCTCAACGTGCCGAGCCCGATCGGATTGGTGTGCAGGATGTCGCGCGCGTAGACGGGCAGCAGCGCGGTGGCACCCCCCAGCAGTACCGCGAACAGGTCGAGGGAGATGGCGCCCAGCACCACCGCGTGGTCGCGGATGTAGGTGAAACCCGACAGGAGCGACGCGACGCTGACCGGCTCGCGCCGGGGAGGCGCCCGCTCCAGGGCGATGCCGCCGACCAGCACGCTCGCGCAGAGCCACAGGGCGAACACGGCCGCGTAGGCCACGGCCGGCCCCGACAGGTAGAGCACCCCGCCCAGCGCGGGTCCGACGATCGTGGCGGTCTGGATCGCGGAGGCCGACAGGGCCAGCGCCTGCGGCAGGTCGGGCGCCGTCACGACGCCGGGCAACAGTGCGGAGACCGTCGGGCTCTCGAAGCTTCGCGCCCCGCCCACCACCGCCACCGCGGCGAAGATGCCGGTCACCCCGAGCCAGCCTTCGTGGCTGCCGATCGCCAGGCAGAGCGCCGCGACGGCCTCCACGGCCTGGCACGTGCGCACGACGGTGCGCCGGTCGTAGCGGTCGGCCACGTGCCCGGCGGGGATCGTGAGGATCAGCATGGGGATGAACTGCGCCAAGCCCACCAGGCCGAGCTGGAAGGTGCTGCCCGTCAGCGCGTAGACCTGCCAGCCCACCACCACGGCGGTGATCTGGAACGAGGCCGTGGACAGGGTGCGGGCGGACCAGAACCGGGCGAAGGCGGGTTGCCGGAACAGTGCCGTCCGGGCGGCGGTGGTGTTGGCGGCGGTCAAGGTTTGAGATCCGTTTATGACGTCGGCGAACAAGCACGCCCCTGAAGCGACGTCACGGTGCTGACGGAGCTCGTGGTCCTTCGGAGCCCTCGCCCGGCGCCGGGGTGCGCCTCAGGTCCCCTCGTCTATGTCCTGCACGGGGGGCGCGACCGCCAGGCCCGTGTCGCGCGACAGGTCGGCGAGCGAGTAGGACGCGACCACGGCGCCCGCATCGTCCAGCAAGCGCACGGCATCCGGCACCCGCAGCGTCGCGCCACCCAGCAGTTCCTTCTTGGGCTGCAGGGTCTTGGCATCGGAATCGTAGAAGCCGCCCAGGTATTGCTGCAGCCTGGACCGGTAGTCGCCGCCGCTCGCGGACGACGAATCGTGCCACGGATTCTCGCTCAGCACGGTCGCGTCCGCGCCCGTTCCCGATCGGAGAGTTTGAAGAAGCATGTCGTTTCCTTCCCGCGGACGTCGTTCGGGGCTATTACCGCGAAGGCCGAGGGAAAGTTCAGTTGCTCCGCGTCCGGCGGCCGCGTTTGCCGCCCGCGAGCCTGCCCACAACCCTGCCCCAACCAGCCCGAAAGACCCTGCATGACGCCGCTTCGCGCCTCTCCGCCCGGCCCGGCCCGGCCCCCGAGCCTCGCCGATGATCGGTGAACCCCGCACCGTCGCGGTGGTGGGCGCGGGTCCGGCGGGGCTGATAGCCGCGGAGGTCGCGGCCGCGGGCGGCGCGGCCGTCACCGTCTACGACCGGATGCCCACGGCCGGCCGCAAGTTCCTGCTGGCGGGACGGGGCGGCCTCAACCTGACCCATGCCGAACCGTTCGACAGTTTCGCGGCGCGCTACGAGGCCGCGGCGGCACGGCTTCGCCCGCATCTCCAGGCCTTTCCGCCCGACGCGCTGCGGGCCTGGTGCGACGCGCTCGGGCAGCCGACCTTCGTGGGCACCAGCGGCCGGGTCTTCCCGAAGGCGTTTAAAGCGTCGCCGCTGCTGCGCGCCTGGCTTCGGCGATTGGAGAGGGACGGCGTGCGCTTCCAGCCGCGCCACCTTTGGACCGGTTGGACCGACCATGGCGCGCTCGCTTTCGACACGCCGCACGGGCCTGTCGCGCGGCGTGCCGACGCCACCATCCTGGCGCTCGGCGGCGCGAGTTGGCCGCACCTCGGCTCGGATGGGACGTGGGTTTCCAAGGTCACGGCGATGGGCGTCGCGGTTGCGCCCCTGGTGCCGTCCAACTGCGCCGTCGCGGTGCCGTGGACCGCGCTGTTCCGCGACCGGTTCGAAGGTCAACCGCTGAAGGCCGTCGCGCTGACGGTCGCCGACCGCACCGCGCGAGGCGATGCCGTGGTGACGCGCGATGGTCTGGAAGGCGGAGCCGTCTACGCCCTGTCGGGACCCTTGCGTGAAGGGCTCGACCGCAATGGCGAAGCCGTGCTGCATATCGCGCTGCGGCCCGATCTCGGCCCGACCGACCTCGCGGCCCGGCTCGGCACGCGAGCCCCCAAGCGCTCGCTGTCGACCCACCTGCACAGGACGCTCCATCTCGCGCCGGTGGCGGTCGGATTGCTGCAGGAAGCCGCGCACGAAACTGGAAGACCGCTCGGCGATCTGGCGCCTGAAGCGCTCGCGGCCCTCGTCAACGCGATCCCGGTGCGCGTCACGGGGACGGCGCCGATAACGCGCGCTATCTCGAGCGCGGGCGGGGTCCGCCTCGGCGAGGTCGACGAAGGGCTGATGTTCCGCCGCCGACCGGGCGTCTGGGCCGTGGGCGAGATGCTGGATTGGGATGCGCCGACCGGTGGCTACCTGCTGCAGGCCGCTTTCGCGACCGGATCAGCGGCGGGCCGGAGCGCCCTTGCCCACATCTCGAAAGAGAGCGCCTGACGTTACTTGGCCTTGGCTGTCTTGCGGCCCTTGGGAGCGGGCGGCTGGGCCGCGAGCGCTTCCCGGTCGGATTCTTCCTTGGCGATGCGAAGGGCCCGCAGTCGGGAAGTCTTGGCGGCTTCGGCGTCGCGAGCCGAGCGGACGTCATTCATAGCCTTGGCGGCATCCGTCTGGCGCTGTTCGGCGAGTTTGAACCGTGCTTCGGCCCGCTGCCGGATCTCAACCGGATCACCGGTTCTGGACGTCATGGCTGTCCTCCCTTTCCTAAACTGTTGCGGTTCCGCCCATCCCGCCGTGAAGCGCGGGAGCGGCCTAAAGGTCCGGTCGTTCCCTGCGAAACCGGACCATTCGATTTGCATCACGCGATGGGCCCGTCAAAGCGGAAACCGCGTCGGCACGCCCGTCAGACGATCGGCGCGGCGGCCCGTGGCGGACGGGCGTTGTCCCTGAGCTTGGGCTTCGGAGCGGGCAGGAGGCCTTCGCGCTGCATCTGCTTGCGGGCGGCCTTGCGCTGCCGCCGGATGGCCTCGGCCTGCTCGCGGGCCCGACGCTCGGACGGCTTCTCGTAGGCGCGCCGCTGCTTCATTTCGCGGAAAACGCCTTCGCGCTGCATCTTCTTCTTCAGCACCTTGAGCGCTTGGTCGACGTTGTTGTCTCGAACCAGAACCTGCACCGAACCTCACATGTGTTGAAACGAAGAGGGCCGGGTTACCACCCGGCCCAGATCGCGACGATGGGAAAAAACGACCTCAGGCCAGCTGGAGCTGGTCGGCGGCCTTCTTGCCGGTGCGGCGATCCGCGACCAGCTCGAAATTCAACTTCTGGCCCTCGCGGAGATCGCTCAGCCCGGCACGCTCGACAGCACTGATGTGCACGAAAACGTCCTGGCCGCCGTCGTCCGGCGCGATGAAGCCATAACCCTTGGTTGCGTTGAACCACTTCACGGTTCCAACACTCATAAGTCACCCTTTCGGCAGTGGAGTTTGCATTGCTGATGCATTCAGCGCAGCGGAGATCGATGGTCTAAAGGGAGCTCATCAGCGTACGCTTACCGTGAAAACGGTCGCGGGACTAAATCGTTCAGCTTAGATCGACACATTTACAATACGTATCGATGTCCGCTGTGTCAAACTCCGGTGCGCTTCGCGCGCCAAGGGCGGCGGACATTCTCGCAAAATCGTGGGCACGGGGGCAGGCGCCGTGCCAAGGGAGGGGACTGCCTTCCTCAACGGACCGACAGCCTTGACCCTCGTGACACGCCTTTTCCCCCTCTGGACCGTGCTGGTCGCCCTCGCGGCCTTCCTGGTGCCGGCGCCCTTCCGGCCGCTGGGCCCCGCGGTGGCTTCCCTGCTGGCCGTCATCATGTTCGCGATGGGCGTGTCGTTGACCCCGGCCGACTTCCGCCGCGTCGCCGTGCGGCCCGGCCCCGTGCTCGCGGGGCTCGGGCTGCACTACCTCATTATGCCGCTCGCGGCCTTCGCGATCGCGCACGCGCTGCGCATGCCGCCCGACCTCGCGACGGGCATGATCCTGGTGGGCAGCGTGGCGTCGGGAACGGCCTCGACCGTGATGGTCTACCTGTCGGGCGGCGACGTGGCGCTGTCGGTGTCGATCAGCGCGCTGTCCACCGTCGTGGGCGTGGTCGCGACCCCGCTGCTGACGCGGCTCTACGTGTCGGCCGACATCGCGGTCGACACCGGCGGCCTGCTGCTCTCCATCGTGGAGATCGTGGCCCTGCCGGTGGCGCTCGGCCTCGCGGTCAACCGGGTGGCGGGACGGGTCGTGCGGGCCGCGGAACCGCTGCTGCCGCTCGTCTCGATCGTCGCGATCCTGCTCATCATCGGCGCCGTGGTGGCGGGCGCGCAGGCCAGCCTGACGACGGTCGGCCCCGTGGTGATCGCGGGCGTGGTGCTGCACAACGGGGTGGGGCTGCTCGGCGGCTACTGGGGCGGCCGGCTGCTCGGCTTCGACGAAACCGTGTGCCGGACGCTGGCGCTGGAGGTCGGCATGCAGAACTCGGGGCTCGCCGCGACGCTGGGCAAGCTCTACTTCTCGCCGCTCGCGGCCCTGCCCGGCGCGATCTTCTCCGTGTGGCACAACCTGTCCGGCTCGCTGATCGCGGGCTTCTGGGCCGGGCGGCCCGCGGGCGAGCGGATCGCCGCCGCCGACCCGTTGCCGGCCGGAGACTGAGGCCCGGCCTTGCGCGCCAGGGTCGCGGGCCCGATGTTCGCTGCAAATCCCGCAACACCGGACGCCCCACCATGCCGCTCCTGTCCATTCTCGACCTCGCCCCCGTGCCCGACGGCGCGAGCTTCGGCGACGCGCTTCGCAACACGCTCGACCTCGCCCGCCACGCGGAGGCCTGGGGCTACAAGCGCTACTGGGTGGCCGAGCACCACAACATGGTCGGGATCGCCAGCGCCGCGACCGCGGTGGTGGTGGGGCACATCGCGGCGG
Source organism: uncultured Lichenihabitans sp. (assembly GCA_964243405.1). Lineage (GTDB taxonomy): Bacteria > Pseudomonadota > Alphaproteobacteria > Rhizobiales > Beijerinckiaceae > Lichenihabitans. The sequence goes on from CAXTFJ010000051.1 coordinate 19,832, forward strand.
GCACGCGCACCATCCGGGTGGGCGCGGGCGGCATCATGCTGCCGAACCACTCGCCGCTGGTGATCGCCGAGCAGTTCGGCACGCTGGACGCGCTCCATCCCGGCCGCATCGACCTCGGCCTGGGCCGGGCACCCGGCACCGACGGGCAGACCTGGCGGGCCTTCCGCCGCAGCCCCGCCGCGTCCGACGCCTTTCCGCAGGACGTGCTGGAACTGCAGGCCCTGCTCGGCCCCGTGCAGCCGGGACAGGCCGTGCGCGCCGTGCCCGGCATGGACAGCCGCGTGCCGCTGTGGATCCTCGGCTCCAGCCTGTTCGGCTCGCAGCTCGCCGGCATCCTGGGCCTGCCCTACGCCTTCGCGTCGCATTTCGCGCCCGCCTCGCTCGACGACGCGCTCAACCTGTACCGCACGCGGTTCGAGCCCTCCGAGCAGTTGCGTGAGCCCTACGCGATGGCGGGCGTGAACGTGATCGCGGCCGACACCGACGCCGAGGCGCGCCGCCTGTTCACCTCCGTGCAGCAGGCCTTCACATCCATGTTCCGCGGCACCCGCGGCAAGCTGCAGCCGCCGATCGACGACATCGAGACGCACTGGACCCAGGCCGAGAAGGCGCAGGTCGGCGCCATGCTGTCCTGCTCCGTGGTGGGTTCTCCCGAAACCGTGCGGCGCGGCCTGAAAGCCTTCGCGGCCCGCACGGGCGTGGACGAGCTGATGGTGGCGAGTGCCGTGTTCGACCACGGCGCGCGGCTGCGCTCCTACGAGATCCTTGCCGATGTGGGCCGGGACCTGGGCTCGACCGTGCGCCGACCGGAGCCCGCCTTGGTGGCCTGAGGCGCCCCCGGTCGAGCGGTTCGCGTCATTGCGCAAGGCTGGGTTGCAAAATCAGCAACCCGGATCGCGCGTGCCGACGGGGTAGGATCAAATCCTCTCAAGTCTTCGGGCCTGCCCATGACGCTGCCGCTGTCGTTGATCGCGCTCGCGATCGCCTCCTTCGGGATCGGCACCACCGAGTTCGTCATCATGGGCCTGCTGCCCGAGGTGGCGGGCGACCTCAACGTCACGATCCCAGCCGCGGGCCTGCTGATCGGCGGCTACGCGCTGGGCGTCACCTTCGGCTCGCCCGTGATGGCCGTGCTGCTCGGCCGCGTGCCGCGCAAGCGCGCGCTGCTGATGCTCATGGGCATCTTCATCCTCGGCAACGCCCTGTGCGCGGTGGCGCCCACCTACGGGCTGCTGATGGCGGCGCGCCTGCTCACCGCGCTCTGCCACGGCACGTTCTTCGGCATCGGCGCGGTGGTGGCGACCGAGCTCGTGCCGCCGCACCAGCGCTCGCGGGCCGTGTCGATCATGTTCTCGGGGCTTACTCTCGCCAACGTGCTGGGCGTCCCGCTCGGCACGGCGCTGGGGGAGGGGCTCGGCTGGCGCGCGGGCTTCTGGGCCATCGTGCCGATCGGCTGTGCGGCGGCGCTGGCGATCTGGCGCTGGCTGCCCACCACCGCCGACCGGCCGGGCGGATCGCTCGCCCGCGAGGTCCGCGTGCTCGGCCGCTCCGCCGTGCTGCTCCCCATGGTGACGAGCGGCCTCGTGTCCGCGAGCCTGTTCGCCACCTTCACCTACGTGGCGCCCCTCCTGGAAAACGTGTCGGGCGTGACCCCGCACGGCGTCACGGTCGTGCTGCTGCTGTTCGGCCTCAGCATCACGGCCGGCAATCTGCTGGGCGGACGGCTGGCGGATTGGCGGCAGGTGGCCGCGATGATCGGGCTCACGGGCCTGATGGCGGTGGTGCTGGTGCTGCTCGCCGCGGCCGTGGTGGCGCCCGTGTCGGCCGCGGTCGGCGTCATGGCCTGGGGCTTCGTGACCTTCGCCTGCGCCTCGCCGCTGCAGACCCGCGTCGTGGACGGCGCCGTGGGAGCGCCCAGCCTCGCTTCCGTGGTGAACCAGAGCGCCTTCAACTGCGGCAACGCGCTCGGCGCCTGGGCCGGGGGCCGGGCGCTGGTCGACGGCACCTCCTACGCGCACCTGCCGCTGCTCAGCGCCGCCATCGCGGCGCTCGCGCTCTGCACGGCCCTGTGCGACGCCGGGCTCAGCCGCAGGCGCGCTGCCGCCGCGGCGTTCGCGCCCGCCGAATAAACGCTAGGCCGCCCCGGAGCGGGGCACCACGTAGGGTCCTTCGGGGATCACAGCCACCGCCGGGTCGCCGGCCCGGATCATCGCGGCCGACACTGCGGCGTCGAGGTCGGTCACGAGGGCCACGCCGGTGATGGCGCGCTCGGCTTCCGACAGGCCCGAGGTGTACAGCTCCACCCGTCCGAGCCGCATCGGCTTCAGCTGCATCTCGGTCTGCCACTCGTCGACCTCGGCCAGCGTCTTGGCCTGCAGGGTCGCGAGGAACCGCTCCGGACCGAGGTCCACCAGCCGCCGCTGACTGTCGCGGAACTCGTCCGACCCGAACCCTTCCGAGCATTCCGACGCGATGATCAGCGTGCCGCCCGGCTCCAGGATGTCGAGCGGCGTCACCATGCCCTTCACGGTCTGGTAGTAGGTCTTGTCGAGGGGGTAGCCCGCAGCCGACGTCACCACCGTGCGGAACCGCCGGCCCACCGGCACGTGGGTGGCGCCTTCCACGAAGCCGACCGCCGCCGCGTGACTCGCCACGATCTCGCCGAAGCTCACGAAGGCGAGGTCACGATCCTCATCGATCACCGTGTTGAGCCCGTAGCAGGGCCCGAGCATCCGCACGATCTCCAGTTGCTCCTCGTGCAGCGGATTGCCCACCAGGTTGCACTGGACCGCGAGCGGGTCCTCCATGAACCGCGCGGAATGGAAGGTGCGGATCGTCTCGTGGCCCGCGACGCCCGGCGCGATCACCTTGCGGCCGCCCGACCAGCCCGCCATGAAGTGCGGCTCGACCAGCCCCGTGGCGATCTTCAGGTCGGCCTCGACGAAGCGGCGGTCGAGCTTGACCGGGGTGCCGCGCGTGACCGTGGCGCCCAGGTCGAGGTGGGCGGCCTCGTCGCGGGCGTCGTGGTTCTCGACGCGCACCTCGGCCAGCACCCAGGGGTCGCCCACGAGTTCGGCCAGTTCGGCGCCCAGGTTCGGCCGGTGCAGGCCGGTCGCCACCAGCACGGTGACGCGGTCGAGCGGCACGCCGGCGGCCACGAGCGTCTCGATCATCGGCCGCAGGAACAGCCGGTTGGGCACGGGCCGGGTGATGTCGCAGATCAGGATGCACGCGCTCCCGCAGCCGCGCGCGATCTCTCCGAGCGGCTTCGACCCTACCGGCCGCTCCAGCGCGTCGCGGATCGCGGCGGCCGGGTCGGGCAGTTTCGGCAGCGGGCGCTTGCGCACCACCGTGGCCTGCGCGGCCGTGGGGAGGGTCAGCGGCAGGTGGCCGCGGCCGTAGGCGATCGGGATGGCGGTGGGGCGCACGGGCGGGCCTCTACGGTTTGGGGCGGATCAGGATGGCGCGGAAGTCGTTCACGTTGGTGAGCGTCGGCCCGGTGGTGACAAGCTGGCCCAGCGCCTCGAGGGCCGCGTAGGAATCGTGCCGGCCGAGCAGGCCCGCAAGGTCCAGGCCCGCGTCGCGCGACCGCGCCGGGGTGCCGTCGTCGATCCAGGCTCCGGCATTGTCCTGCGAGCCGTCGATGCCGTCCGTGTCGCAGGCGATGGCCGAGACTCCGGGCAGACCGTCGAGCTGCAGCGCGAGCGCCAGGAGGAATTCGGTGTTGCGGCCACCCCGGCCGCCGGCCGCGGGACCGAGCGTCACCGTGGTTTCCCCGCCCGAGAGCAGCACGCAGGGCGGGGGGACGGGCAGGCCCGCCGACAGGGCCGAGCGGGCCAGGGCCGTCATGTCGCGGGCCACGTCGCGCGCCTCGCCCTCGATCGCGTCGCCCAGGATATAGGGCGTGATGCCGCGCCGCTCGGCCTCGTCGGCCGCGGCCTGCAGCGCCATGGCGGGGGTGGCGAGCATGTGGACCGTCGCCGCGATGGGTGCGTCGGCGAAGCGCGTGTTGGCGCGGATCGCCGACGCGAGCGCCGGCGCCACGGGGATCGCGTAGCGGTCGAGCAGGGTGAGCGCCGCCTCGGGGTCGGGCATGTCGGGCACCGTCGGGCCCGAGCCGATCACGCTCGGGTCGTCGCCCGGCACGTCCGAGATCAGGTAGGTGACGAGCCGGGCCGGCAGGCAGGCGGCGGCCAGCCGGCCGCCCTTGACGGCCGAGAGCGCCTTGCGGACCGTGTTCATGGCGCCGATCGGTGCGCCGGAGCGCAGCAGCGCCCGGTTGACGGCCTGCTTGTCGGCGAGCGTCACGCCGTCGGCGGGCACGGTGAGCAGGGCCGACGCGCCCCCGGAGATGAGCGCCACCACGAGGTCGTCGGCGGTGGCGGACCCCGCCAAGTCGAGGATGCGGCGGGCCGCCGCCACCCCGGCCGCGTCCGGCACGGGATGGGCGGCCTCCACCACCTCGATGCTCCGCGTGGGCGCCGCGTGGCCGTAGCGCGTCACCACCAAGCCTTCGCAGGGCGCCGGGTAGGCCGCCTCGAAAGCCTGCGCCATGCGGGCCGAGGCCTTGCCGGCCCCCAGCACGATCGTGCGGCCCCGCGGCGGCTCGGGCAGCCTCCCCGCGAATTTGCCGTCGGGCACGGCCGCGTCGAGCGCCGCCCGGAACAGGGCGCGCAGCAGGTCCTCGTCCGTCGTTTCTCCGACCTGCACGCTCCCGAACCTCCCTCGTTGTCCGCCGCCGTTCTTCCCCGGGGTTTCCCGGCTTGACGGGTGGGGGCTCGGGGCGCAAGACCTGCGCGAACACCTCCGCCTCGCGGCAGCACGGTTCGAGGACGCCGAGACCCATGGACAAGTTCACGACACTGACCGGCGTCGCGGCGCCGCTCGACATCGTCAACGTCGACACCGACAAGATCATCCCGAAACAATACCTGAAGACCATCAAGCGCACGGGGCTCGGCGAAGGCCTGTTCGCCGAGATGCGCTTCAACGAGGACGGGACCGAGAACCCAGATTTCGTGCTCAACCGTCCCGCCTACCGCCGGGCGCAGATCCTCGTGGCGGGCGACAATTTCGGGTGCGGCTCCTCGCGCGAGCACGCGCCATGGGCGCTGCTCGACTTCGGCATCCGCTGCGTGATCTCCACGAGTTTCGCCGACATCTTCTACAACAACTGCTTCAAGAACGGCATCCTGCCCATCCGCGTCACGCCCGAGCAGCTCGACCTGCTGATGGACGACGCCGGACGCGGCGCCAACGCGACGCTGACGGTCGATCTCGAGAGCCAGCAGATCCGCGGGCCCGACGGCGGCACCGTCCAGTTCGACATCGACCCCTTCCGCAAGCACTGCCTGCTGGAAGGCCTGGACGACGTGGGACTGACCATGGCCAAGAAGCCCGCCATCGATAGGTTCGAGGTCCGTTCCGCCGAGGCGCGGCCCTGGGCGTGACGGCGCCCTGAACCCAACCGCTTCGCTCGGGCGTTGTGCGGGTCCATGAGTCAGCGAGGGTGCACGAGATGGCCGCCAAGAAACTAAGCCGCTTCGAAGTCCGCGGGTCCGGTCAGGAGTTCACGCTCCACATCGAGGACGACGGCGGCAACAAGCTGGAGTTCACCGCGTCCCGCGACCAGCTCGACGTCATCGCCGATCACCTGGACGACATGCTGCTGCAGGACGACTCGGCCGACGAAGTCGACGCCAAGGACTGACATCATGACCCTGTCCCGCGCGGCGCTGGCGTTCGGAGCGTTGGCGGGATGGTGTTTCGGCCCGACCGCGGCGCGGGCGCAGGCCGACTTCGGCGCCTGCCTGCCTGCGCTCCGGCAGGCCGCCACCCAGGCGGGCGTGAGCGCGGACACGTTCGAGGCCGTGGCGCCCACCCTGCAGCCCAACGACGTGCTGCACTTCCAGACCGAGCAGCCGGAATTCCACACCGCCGTCTGGGACTACATGGCGGGGCTGGTGGACGACGAGCGCGTCGCCGACGGACGCGCCAAGGAGCGCGAGTGGGGCGACGCGCTGCGGCGCATCCAGGCCCGCTTCGGCGTGGACGCCTCAATCATCACTGCCGTCTGGGGCGTGGAATCGGACTACGGCAAGATGTCCGGTGCCCGGCCGATCCTCCAGTCGCTGGCGACGCTCGGCTGCTACGGACGGCGGCCCGAGTATTTCAGGTCGGAGTTCGCCGCGGCGCTGAGGATCCTGCAGGACGGCAATGCCGCGCCCGACCGCTTCACGGGGTCCTGGGCGGGGGCCTTCGGGCACACGCAGTTCATGCCCTCGACCTTCCTGCGCAACGCCGTCGACATGGAGGGCAACGGCCACCCGAACATCATCGACTCGGTGCCTGACGCGTTGGCCACGACCGCCAACTACCTGCGCAAGTCGGGATGGACCCCTGGCGTGCGCTGGGGCTACGAGGTCAGGCTGCCCGCGGATTATCACGGCCCGCAGGGGCGCACCAACCGGCACCCGGCCGCGTTCTGGGCCATGCGCGGCCTCACCAAGGTGGATGGGAGCCGTCCGACCGGGCCGGCGTCGGGACTGCTGCTGCTCGCCGGCCCGCGCGGTCCCGCCTTCCTGGTGACGGAGAATTTCGACTCCATCTACACCTACAACGCCGCGGAATCCTACGCGTTGGCGATCTGCGCGCTGGCCGACCGCATCGAGGGAGCCGGGCCCTTCGCGACGCCGTGGCCCGTCGACGACCCGCCCATCGGGCGCGCCGACCGCCGCGAACTGCAGTCGCTGCTGCAGGCCAAAGGCTACCCGATCGATAAGACCGACGGCGTGATCGGGGTGAAGACCCTGCAGGCCATTACCGACTACGAGGGGCGGGCCGGCCTGCCGCACAGCGAGCGGGCCAGCGCCAAGCTCCTGCAGGCGCTGCGCGACGGACACTGAGGTCGCGACCCCGGCCTCCTTCGACGGAGGCGTGCGGGTCCATGCGGGACATGCCGAGAATCGCGATCACCTTGGAAGCGGAGCGCCGCGATGACGGCGACCTCGACGGGCGCCATGTGCGGATTAATCACGCGCATGCGGCGCCCCGGAAACAACAGTGCGCGCGATCCCTGGGCCGCGGGCAGAACACCACAACCGCGCTTTCGACGGCAATCTCGATCCGCACGTCACCGGAGAGCCTGTCACTCGTCCGCCTTGATCTGAGACTAACTTTGACACTGCCAAGCTCTGGCTGATACCTGAGTGGCTTGCTTCTGCTCCCCGTTCGAGACCGTGGGTCATGACACGATTGAAAGCGATTCTGTTCTGTCGAACCTCGCTGAAGCGACCGGCAGACCATGGCCGCCCGGTGGACCTCATGACGATCCTCCTGAGCCTTACGCTGCTGAGCAGTCCGCTCTTTGCGCAAAGCCAAGCACCCGGGGGCATGGCGCCACCTGATGGAATGAGCTTGGCGGAATCGGCAGCGATGCGGTTTCCCCAGGCCGTTCAGGTCGGAAGCCTGTTGAACCGCGCCGTTTTGGAGCCTGTGGAAAGTCAAATCCGTTTAGGCACGGTGAAGCAGGTCGTCCGCGACGGCGACGGCACGATCAAGGTCGTCATGGACTACGGGGGAGTCTTCGGGTTCGGTGCCCGTCCAATCGCAGTTCCAGTTGACGCAATGGTCCTGGTGGGGGAAGTTATGGAGGTCGTTGCCTTCACACCAAAGCAACTCGAGTCGTTCCCTACCTTCTCCGCTGCAAGCACGACGCCAGTTCCTGCCGACAGCATCATCAAAGTCGGTCTTGCGAAACCCTCACACTGATTTCAGAACGGCCACCAGAGGACGAAATCGTCCCCCAGCCTCGACGATGGCCTGGATGCAGTCGCCGTTATGCGCAGACCTCAGCCGGAGAAACCTGTGGTGAGAGCGAAGGACCATCCATCGCTGTCGGGCCGGCCTCACATGAAATCAACATGGTACACGCTTGTCGTTCATTCTGCTCTCCTCTGCGCATCAGCCGCCCTGGGGCAAGGGAGTGGAGAAGGAGTTGATGCCGGTCGATCCAGACTGGCCAACGACGCATTGATCACATGCTTTCAGCAGCATTATGATCCTGGAAACGACAACGGCGCAGACTATCGATCTGGCAAATCTTTGATCACGGCATGTCGGAACGAATGGGATACCATGCAGTCGGTGTGCTCAGGGCAGGGTAGTCATACACATCAATACTGTGAGGCGGTTGCGAAAATGATATTGATGGGTCTTGTACCCATGCACTGAAGTTCTTCAGCGGTCTTCCGGGCAGGCTTTCCACCCGTCGCCACTTAATACTACGGCTGCGCGGATCGGGTCTGTACCTTGAACCATGACAGCCTCCGACCCGCCCGTGACGATGGCATCAGCATCGTCGAAATCACGCCCGAACCGGCATCAGGTGAAACGATTCTAGACGGCCAGGTCGGTCGAATAAGCGACGGCCTTCTGGGCGTCGAGCGCGTCGCGCCGCTCCGTGAGCGCCTGACGGATCCGCTCGTAGGACCCGCTGCCCAGGGTGAGGCGGAGCGGAGGTTCCGGCTGGTCCGCGACGGCGATCATCGCGTCCACCATCTTGTCGGGATCGCCCGTGAGCTTGAACGTGCCGTCCGATATCGCGCGACGCACATCGCCGACCGGCGTACGGTCGTAGACGGTCATCGGCTCGGGCCGCACCAGGCCGGCCCCGAAGTTCGTGCCCGCCGGTCCCGGCTCCACGATCGTGAACGCGATGCCGAACGGCGCCACCTCCTGGGAGACCGCCTCCACGAAGCCCTCGATGCCCCATTTCGTCGCGTGGTACAGGCTGAAGCACGGATAGGTGATCTGCCCGCCCTCCGACGAGACCTGAAGGACATGACCGCCACCCAGCGCGCGCAGATGGGGCAGGCAGGCGCGGATCACCGCGATCGAGCCCGTGAGGTTGGTGGCGATCTGGTGCCGGACCTGATCGTCGGTGGCCTCTTCGGCGGCCCCGAACAGGCCGTAGCCGGCGTTGCTGACCACCACGTCGACGCGGCCGAGCGCCGCGAAAGCTTCGTCCACGACCCGCCGCACGGCGGCGGTATCGGTCAGGTCCAGCACCGCCGGCCGCAACCGGTCGCCGTAGCGGGTCTTCAGGTCGTCGAGCGCGTCCGCCCGGCGCAGGGTCGCGACCACGCGGTCGCCGCGCGCCAGCAGCTTTTCGGTCAGCCCGCGCCCCAGGCCGGTCGAGGTGCCGGTGATGAGCCAAGTTTTCATGTGGTGCCTCCGTGATGATGAGCCGGAGGTAGGCGGCCGCGACCGTCGGGATTATCCGTCGCGTTCCGCACGGGTTGATGAAGAAACGCCAGCAATGCCGAAACCGACCCTCAACGACCTCGCTGCCTTCGCGGCGGTGGCGGGCCACCGCAGCTTCCGCCGCGCCGCCGACGAGCTCGGTCTGTCGCCCTCGTCGCTGAGCCACACGCTGCGCACGCTGGAGCGGACCTTGGGGGTGCGGCTCCTCAACCGCACGACGCGCAGCGTAGCGCCCACGGAGGCGGGCGAGCGCCTGCTCGCGCGGCTCGGCCCCGCCCTGCGCGACCTGGACCTCGCGCTCGAGACCGTGGACGAGTTCCGCGGCCGCCCCCGCGGCACGGTGCGCATCAGCGCGCCCGAGACCGTCGCGCAGCTGCTCCTGCGCGCCGTGGTGCCGGTCGCGCTCGCCCGCTACCCCGAGGTGGCGGTGGAACTCGCGGCCGACAGCCGGCTGGTCGATATCGTGGCGGACGGTTTTGACGCTGGCGTGCGCTTAGGCGAATCCGTGCCGCAGGACATGGTGGCGGTGCGCTTCGACGGTCGGGACGCGCGCTTCCTGGCGGTCGCCTCGCCCGCCTACCTGGCGAGGGCGGGGCTGCCGGGCGCGCCCGACGACCTGCGCGGCCACGCCTGCATCCGCCACCGGCTCGCCAGCGGCAAGCTGTACCGCTGGGAGTTCGCACGGCACGGGCAGGAGGTCGCGGTCGAAGTCGCGGGCCCGCTCACCCTGGACGACGTGCGCCTGATGGTGGAGGCCGCGGAAGGCGGGATCGGCATTGCCTACGTGCCCGAGCGGGCCGCGCAACCGGGCTTGGCCTCCGGCCGGCTGGTGACTGTCCTGGCGGAGTGGTGCCCGCCGATCCCCGGCCTGTTCCTGTACTACCCGGGGCACCGCCAGGTGCCGCCGGGTTTGCGCGCCTTCATCGACGTGCTCAGGGAAGTGCTGCCCTGAGCGCCTCGGCCGTCTTTATTCAGGGCTCCGAACTCGGTCTAGCCCGACCAGTGCCGATGGGTGCCCTTCGCCCCGTTTTGCGGGGAGAAGGGCAGAACCGGCGGTTGTCAGCTTTTATTCGGAACCCCTCCCCCTCATTGCCCGGGCTGGATGAAGCTGTCGACGTTGTCCTTGGTGACGACGTCGAGGCCCACGGGGTTGACGATGGGCAGCTTGTCGCCCTTCTTCAGCGCGACCAGCATGTCCATGGCCTTGGCGCCCATCTCGCGCGGGCGCTGGCCGACCAGCACCTGGGCGTAGCCCTGCTTGAGCAGGTCGAGCTCCACGGGCAGCGTGTCGGGCATGATAAGGGGGAAGGTGCCCGCCTTCACCTTGTCCATGTTGGCGTCGACGAAGTTCTTGTAGGCCTTGGGGGCGAACAGCGCCCAGCCGCCGATGGGGATGATGGCGTCGATGTCGGGGTTGGCGGTGGCGAAGTCGCTGAGCTGCTGGGCCGCCAGCGCGGCGTCGTCGTTGCAGAAGGCGGGCGAACCCTTCACTTCCGTCCAGCCCGCGCCCTTCAGCACCTCGTAGAGGCCGGCCAGGCGCTCGTTGAGGTTCTG